>CAUUGI010000153.1:0-2533 GCA_963544675.1 uncultured Treponema sp. | reverse complement strand
GAATAAGGCTGAAACTTAGTTTAATAAGCGAGTAACAGCTAGAATATATTCAAAAATTGACTTCCGTGACGCTCCACTGTGAAATTTGTAAAATGGCATGAATCAATATATAATAACGAATAAAGTTCTACATACATTGATAGTGCAAGGAGTATGAATTATGGATAAATCCGGAAATCCGAAAATTTCAAAAAAGTATTTAAGTTTAGGAACAAGAATTTTTATTATTTTTTCTTTATTTTCTATATTTTTGCTCACATTAATTTTAGGTGTAATTTATGCAAGAGATGCCGCACGCTTCGACAGACAATTCAGGCAATCAGCAGCAGACGAACTTAGAAATGCGGAAGAAGTTCTGTCTTTATATTTCGGCGATATAAAAAATACCATAAAAACATTTTCAGACCAGTATTTGATCCGTTCGCCGGAAAATTCAATCACTTCATATAAAGATAGAAAAACCGCAGGCGGAGTCTCTAAAATGCAGCCCGCCCCGGGTAGTTATGAAGAGCAGGTATTCCTTTCTCTTGGAAATTTTACAAAAAATGCGACCGTTTATACCGGAATTGCGTTTGCGACTGAACATAACGGCGGCTACATTCACTATCCTGCCATAGACAGGAAAGACGGATACGATTCTCGTACTCGTTCATGGTACAAACTGGGCAAAGCGAATCCGAATAAAGTTTCTTCTCTTGAAGCGTATCAAACTTCAAACGGAACGCTTGCAATAACGATTGTTGAAGGAATAACCGACACGAATAATGTTTTTAAAGGTGTTGCGACATTCGATGTGGATATAACAAAACTTTCCGAGCTTTTTAATTTCAATGCCGAAAGTTCAAGTCAACTAATTCTTGTAGACAGTACCGGAAAAATAATCGTAAACAGCATAGATTCAAGCTCGATTTTTAAGAAAGTCCAAGAAATAGGCATAAGCGAACTTGAAAAATACGACTACACCTTAAAAGACTATTTTAAGCTTAAAATCGGCAATGCCAGTTACAAGGCTTTGTGCGCACCGATAAAAACCGAACTCTTGGACTTCGGCTGCATAATGCTTGTTCCGCAATCGGAATTCTACACATATATGCGGGGACTTTTTATATTCTTTGCCGCAATTATGAGCGTTTCCGTATTGATAACATTCGGTTTTTCCGCAATAACCGGCAAAAAGATTGCAGATCCGCTTCTGCGCATGATAAGCATGCTTGAAAATATCGCTCATGGAGACGGAGATCTGACTGTAAGGCTCCCGGTTTACGGCAACAGCGAAACGACCAGAATGTCGATGTACTTTAACCAGACAATTGAAAAAATCGCAGGCACGATAACCAATGTCGGTAACGACAGCGGTAAGCTTAAGATAATTGCAGAAGAACTTGCAATAAACACGACGGAGACGGAAGAATCTGTAAGCGAGATTACGTCCAATCTTGACAGCGCGAAGCAGGAAATCACCGAGCAGGCAAAGAGCGTTATGACGGTAGGTTCTTCGCTGCAGATTATGGTATCGACAATCGAAAGTCTTGACGAAAATATCAACGGGCAAACAAAAGTTGTAAACGAAGCGACATTTTTGATTGCGCAGATGATTTCCGACATAAAGAAGGAAAAAGACAAGATTCAAGCCAACTTAAAAAATATTGAAGAAATGGATGCGGCTGCAACCGGCGGCAAAGAGATGATAAATCAAGCTGTAAGGCTCAGCAATGATGTAAACGAAAGTTCGTCGGTTCTGCTGGAAACTTCTTCAATCATTGAAAATATTGCGGCTCAGACAAATCTCTTAGCCATGAACGCCGCCATCGAAGCCGCCCATGCAGGTGAATTGGGCAAAGGTTTTGCCGTTGTTGCCGGAGAAATCAGAAAACTGGCAGAAGAATCAAGTGCGCAAGGCAAAAAAATTACTCAGATATTGAATGATTTGAAATCAAAAATTGATGACATGAACGGTTCTACAAGGCTCATCGAATCTAAATTCGACACTATATTCCAGCTTATGGAAATTACTAAAACCCATGAACATAATATTTTGGCTTCAATTCAACAGCAAAATACAAATACTTCCGGCGTTGAAACTTCTTTGGACAAAATCGGAGAGATGACGCATGAAGTGCGCTCCGCATCCGCCGAAATGCTTAAAGGCAGCAATCTGATTTCTGCAGAGATGCAGCAGCTCGGCGTTATGTCCGATAGAATTGCAAATAATATGACTGAAATAACTATGGGAGCAGCAAATATCAGTAATTCCGCGCAGGTGCTGAGGGAAATTGCGATGAAAAATAAAGAAAGTATTTCAAATCTTGCCGACGAAGTGAATAAGTTCAAGATTTAAAAGCGCATAAAAAAAGCATCCTTTATTTTAGGATGCTTTTTGCCGGGAACCGGAGTCGGACCGGCACGACATTTTACCGTCGAGGGATTTTAAGTCCCTTGTGTCTACCAATTCCACCATCCCGGCATCAACAGTATAATAAAGAAAAATGCAGTCTTTTACAATACGCGCGTGCAATTTGTGCATAATTAAAAA
>CAUUGI010000152.1:0-2536 GCA_963544675.1 uncultured Treponema sp. | reverse complement strand
AAGGAGATTTGACTGTGCGTCTCCCGATACACGGAAACGATGAAATTACCGACCTTTCCGAATACTTTAATCAGACAATCGAGAAAATCGGAACGTCTATGCGAATGGTCGGCGAAAATACCAAAGTCATGGAAAATATCGGAGACAATCTGTCTTCAGATATGTCGGAAACGGCAAGCGCAATCAACGAAATCAGTGCAAACATCGACGGTGTAAAGCAGCAGGCGTTGACGCAAGCGGCAAGTGTTACCGAAACGGCGGGGACTATCGAAGAAATTATCCGCACTATCGAAAACTTAAACGGAAGCATAGAGACGCAATCCGACAGCGTTTCGCAGTCTTCGGCGGCGGTGGAAGAAATGGTCGCCAATATTGCGTCGATTACGAATTCACTTGAAAAAAGCGACAATATGGTAAAAGCACTTGCTTCAGCGACGTCGGAAGGAAAAGCGACGTTACTTACGTCGAACACCGTAACGCAGAAGATTGCGGACGAATCAGGCGGTTTGATAGAAGCGTCAAGCGTAATCCAGAACATCGCAAGCCAGACAAACCTGCTTGCCATGAACGCCGCAATCGAAGCCGCCCACGCAGGCGAAGCGGGTAAAGGATTCGCCGTCGTCGCCGATGAAATACGAAAACTCGCGGAAGAATCTTCCGCGCAGGGAAAAACCATCACCGACACGCTGAAAAAATTGAGCGACGACATCAAGGGATTGTCCGACAGCTCTAAAATCGTGGAAGAAAAGTTTAACGCTATCTTCCAGCTCTCGGAAAACGTGCGCGGAATGAGTGCGGAACTTACCGCCGCCATGCGCGAACAGGAAAACGGCAGCCGCGAAGTATTGGCGGCTATTAAGAACATCAGCTCCGTAACGGTGGAAGTAAAAAGCGGCTCGGAAAAAATGTTAGTTGGCGGCAAAGGCGTCGCCGACGAAATGCGCAAACTCGATCAGCTTACCGCCGTAATCAAAGACAGCATGAACGAAATGGCGGCAGGCGTTCAGCAGATAAACCGCGCCGTGCAGGAAGTTAACAGCCTTGCCCGCAAGAACAAAGACAGCATAGAAGGACTGGCGGAGGAAGTGGGGAAGTTTAAGGTGTAATAAAAGGGAGAGGTAGGCGGACGGTGTAATGAGCACGTAAATGAAATAACGACTCGTCCATTCTCTTGCAGTTTGCATCTCGGCAAAGTGTGATAGGGGTGATTGCCGTTGGAAATTGTGTTTTCCGGCGGCGTTTTTTATCAAGAAGTGCAAGTAAAGACGCAGATTTTATTTCCTTGTGGAAAAATATTTACATTGGGTATAAAATGTTACAATAAGTGAATCTACAATAAATAAAACTAGGGGATTTTTATGACTGAAATCGCTCCGGTAGAAACAGGCTACAGGTTTATCGACGATTTTTCCATTGAATTTTATTGCAGCAAATCCAAATATCCTGAAATTAAAGAAGATGAAAAGATTTATATTTCAGGAAGTTTTAACGGCTGGATAAGTACGGCAGACCACTCATGGCAGCTTACAGAAAAAACAGATGAAAATGAAGAATATTTCAGCTTAGTAAAAGATTTTTCGCAAATAAATATTCCCGGAAATTCCGGATTCCCCGAATTTATATTCTATGCAATTTCAGATGAGTCTTACCATACCCTTTTATCAAAAGATGAGCCGGAAAGTCATTTGTTTTTGACGAACAAACTCATTTTAAAAAATGATGACGAAATTTCAGAAATACAAAAAATCAATAAAATCCCTTTAGAAAAAACTCTTAAAGAGTTTGATTTATCAAATCCTTCCGACCGTGCAGCTCTTTCCAACTTTAGGCGCGTACCGGCTACGAAAAATCTTTATCGCGGCTATCATCCCTTCAAAAAATCTCGTCCGCAGCTTGACACGGAAGATGCCAGACTTGATTGTGTACAAAAAGCTCTTGCCGCTTACAGCGTAAAAACCAATATTTGCCTAAGCGGATATGAATTTCCGAATTCTTCAAAAGGCGAATCGATGCCTATAGTTTTTAAAGCAATAGAAGCAAATGGAAACTTTCTTTCCGTCAATATTGATTACAATCTTGTTTATTACCATTCAGATGCAAGCGAATATTCAAACGCACTCCGAAAAATATGCAAATTCATCATAGACCGTCCCGGTGCATTTTATATAAATTGCAGACTTGGAAGCGATCGTACCGGAGCAATTTGCGCAGTAATTGCATCTTTATGCGGTGCATCATGGTCGGATATTGCGGAAGATTATGAAAAAACAAGCCGAGCGGGAATAGGCGAATACCGCAATAGAAAATTGCTTCAATACAGCATAAAAAACATGACGGGGACAGATCCTGTCGATGCAGGAGAAAATCTTTCGCAAGTTATGCAGGATTATTTTGTAAAAGAAAAAATTTTGACTTCTTCCGAAATCAAAAAACTTGTAAAAAAACTCAATATCGAAATAAAACCTGAAGACGGCAAATACCTTGATTTTTAATGTCAGCGCAGAAAACAACACGATAACCGCATTAAAGCGTAGAA
>CAUUGI010000151.1:0-2592 GCA_963544675.1 uncultured Treponema sp. | reverse complement strand
AAAATCATAAAAAGATCGATAAAAATCTTCGGAAGCGGAATTACGAGCATAAGTACTACGACAACAGCCGCAACGCCCGGTATATTTTTTTGAATGAAATCTAAAAGATTAAATCTGTTTTCGTTTGCCATCAGTCCCCACCCAGCAAGCTACTTACTTTTTCTTTGAGTTAATTTTCATAATCTCAGCATATATGTTTGCAAGCACAGCTAAATACTTGTCGGGTATTATATCACCAACTTCCGTTTCTGCATAGAGAGCGCGCGCCAGCGGTCTGTTTTCAACAATAGGAACATTGTTTTCCGCCGCAATACGACGCATAAGTAAAGCAGTTTCGTCCTGTCCTTTAGCCGTAACTTTAGGAGAATCATCTACAGCTCTGTCATATTTCATTGATACGGCAAAATGAGTCGGGTTTGTAATAACAACATCAGCTTCACGAACGGCTTTCGGCATATTCTGCTGTAAAAGTCTGCGGGCTTCCGCCATCAAGCGGCTTTTTACCTGAGGATCTCCTTCCATCTCTTTGTATTCCTGCTTTACTTCGAATTTAGTCATCTTCATCGATTCCATAAATTCATGCCGATTCACAAAATAATCCGGAATCGCAATTATGAGCAGAACTACAGCGGATGCGACAAGCATAAAAGCGGCGGCTTTTGAAATAACAAGAACAGCTCCAAGCGCATTTCCGTTTTGAATAGACATAAGGATGACAGGCATATTTCGCCGCACCAAAATATATGCGATAACGGCAAGAACAGCGACTTTTCCAATCGATTTTGCAATATTAAAAACACCCTGAAATGAAAAAAGCGTCTTCTTAAAATATTGCCCGAATTTGGGAACGATTTTTGAAAACTGCGGCTCTATCGGTTTTAAGCTGAAAATCATTCCACGATTTTGAATTATGTTTGCAGCTACACCTGCGATAATACCGACAAACGTTATCGGCAAAACCATAACTGCGAATTTTCTAAAAAATAATTCCATAAAAGCGGGATTATTTACTTCACTTTGAGTTACACGAGTAAAAAAGAAACGCATAACATCGGCGCATGTACGAAAAATATAAGATCCGAGAAGAATAAGCGTAAGCACTGTAAATAAAAGTACAATTGCACCGGAAAGCTCCGCACTTTTTGCAACTCTGCCTTCTTCCCTTGCCTTTTGAAGTTTATACTCGGAAGGCTCCTCAGTGCGTCCTTCATCCTCTGCGGCAAACCATTGCAGGTCAATATCGTCAAAACTCATTTTAAGAGCCTCCGGCGGCAGCAAGAACGGCGATAATCGAATTCAATCCGGTATTGAACGAGCGGATAAAAAAATCAACAAGCGAAGGCAAAACTGCAAATATAATTCCGAATGAAAGCAAAATCATAATCGGAAACCCTTCGGAAAGCAGGTTCATCTGCGGAGCCGCCTTCGATAAAAGCCCCGTACTGACTGTAATTAAAAGCAGAGTTCCCATTATGGGAAGGGAGATAATAAGCGCATCCGCAAAAAGATTCGATAATCCCGAAAACAGAAACGTTACGATCTTTTCGCGCGCGGCGATAAGCTCAAATACGTTGAGCGAAGAAAGACTTGACGCTAAACCGCGCAGGAACAATTTTTGAAACCAGTGATTCTGCATAAAGATGAGCATTGCAATAAGATTGAAGAATTGCCCCATAAGCGGATTTTCAACTTGAGAAAGCGCGTCATAAACTTCACTCGCACTGAATCCCATCTGAAAGGCGAAAAATTGACCTGCCGTACTGAATGCGGAAAAAATAAGCGACACGCAAAAACCGATTAAAACACCGATAAGGGCTTCGCCTAAAACAAGAAACGCAAAATACAAACTTAATGCACCGTCCGCCGCAATAACGCTTCCATAAGCACTGTAGTCGGCAATTCCCATCAGAATATACGCCATATAGCCTGCAAGCGCAATTTTTGCAGCGCGCGGAACCGTGCGCATAGAAAAAAGCGGAAGTGTAAAAATCAGTCCCAATGTGCGCGAAGCGGTTAAAATAAAAATCGGCGCGCGTAAAAGGATGCCGTCAATCATCGAGGTTTACCGTGCAATACGCGGAATCATCCGAAACAAAGCGACCGTATATTCGCGCATTTCCGTAAACATCCATCCGCTTAAAAGCGCAATGACGGCAAGGATGACAATCAGTTTGGGCAAAAATGTGAGCGTCTGCTCTTGAATAGATGTAGTCGCTTGAAAAATCGCTACCACCAAGCCGATTATCAGTGCCGCACTCAACACAGGTAAAATCATCATAAAAACCTGCATAATGCCGCCGCGTATAAGATTTACCAATTCTCCCGTTGACATTTTTCCTCCCTAATAACAAACTTTTATAAAGATGTTTCAACATCTGAAAAAGCACATAAAATAAAAAAATATTTTGCCGCAATGCAAAACCGTAAGCTGACGGCAGGCAAATTGAGTCTGTAAAACCAAGTCCCCCGTCCGCAGGCCTTCTAAAATTCCTGAATATCTAAGATGTTTAGATAAGGCTGTCTAATGTCGTTAGATAGAGCTATCTATATCCACTAGATAAGGCTATCTAGCATCTACAGATAAGGCTATCT
>CAUUGI010000150.1:0-2681 GCA_963544675.1 uncultured Treponema sp. | reverse complement strand
ATCCTGTCCGCACTGCCCTTTGGAATCCTGTACTGATTTTATGCGAGTTTGACCATTTATAAGCTATCCTGTAAAATGCGCTTATTGAGACTGAATCTGTTCGGAAACTTCAGTTTCGGAACGGTTTACTTTGAAATACGATGTTTTAATTTGTGCTGTTTCAACGAGTTAAAACTCATCAATCTGCTTGATAATGAACTTATCGAACAGGTCTGCTGTAAAAGGGAAAACGTATGTTTAAGATTATTGAAAAACGCCGATTGTCCGAGCTTGTTAATTACATGAAAATCGAAGCTCCTGAGATTGCGCGCAACCGAAAGGCGGGGCAATTCGTTATCATTCAAACTGATATTGAATACGGTGAAAGGATTCCGCTTACGATTGCGGACGCAAATGCGAAAGAGGGCTGGATTGCGATTGTCTATCAGCCGGTCGGTGCAAGCACTTTTAAACTTGCGCAAATTGAAGTGGGAGAAGAGCTTCCGGCTCTTTTGGGGCCTTTGGGTAATCCTTCAATAATCGAAAAGAAAAACGGGCCGGTTGTGCTTGTCGGAGGGGGCTTCGGAGTTGCTCCGCTTTACCCTATTGCACAGGCTTACAAAGAAGCCGGAAATAACGTAACTATGATTATGGGCGCACGCAATAAAGATCTTTTGATTTTTGTAGATGAAATGAAAGCTGTTTGCGACGATGTTGTAATTATGACTGACGACGGTTCTGCAGGGCGGAAGGGACTTGTAACCGAGCCTCTCAAAGAAATGTGCGAATCACAATGCCCGCCTGCGGAAGTTGTCGCGATAGGACCTCCGATTATGATGAAATTCGCGTCTCAAACTACGGAACCGTATAAAATTCCCACTGTTGTTTCGCTTAACACGATTATGGTTGACGGAACAGGTATGTGCGGCGGCTGCCGTGTAAATATCGGCGGGGAGACGAAATTCGTCTGTGTCGACGGACCGGATTTTGATGCTCATAAAGTTGATTGGAACAATATGATGCTCCGTATGCGTTCGTTTAAGACAAAGGAAACGGAAGATTTCCACAAATGCAAGCTTCAGGCGCAGGCAGATGCGCTTGCAGCAAAATAACGGAGGATAATTATGTCGGAATATATTACCGGTGAGCAGCTTGCCGCTAAAGCTGAAAAAGACTTGGAAGAAATTCAGCAGAAGATAAAAATATCTCCTCTTACAAATAAAGATCGTATGGCTATTCCCCAGCAGGAAATGCCTGTCCGCGAGCCTCTTTCGCGTGCAAGGGAAATGAAAGAAGTCGCTATGGGGTATACCGCCGAACAGGCGATTGTAGAAGCGAACCGATGTTTGCAGTGTAAAAACCGCCCCTGTGTTTCAGGCTGTCCTGTCAATATTCAGATTCCCGAATTCCTTGCGGAAATAACAAAAGGTGATTTTAAAGCCGCCGTAGACGTAATTAAACAGACAAACCTGCTTCCTGCCATCTGCGGACGTGTGTGTCCACAGGAAAAGCAGTGTCAGGGGCAGTGTACATTAGGTAAAGTATTTAAATCTGCGGAAAAATCGGTTTCCATAGGGCGGCTTGAACGGTTTGTCGCCGATTGGGAGCGCGAAAATAATAAAACTACGCTGCCTTCTCTTGCTCCTGAAACAGGTAAAAAAGTCGCCGTAATCGGTTCGGGGCCTGCAGGGCTTACGGTTGCAGCGGATTGCGCACGCGCCGGGCACGATGTTACGATTTTTGAAGCTTTGCAGAAAGCCGGCGGCGTTATGATGTACGGTATTCCGGAATTCCGCCTCCCGAAAGATATTGTTCAAAATGAAATAAGCAAACTTAAAGAAATCGGCGTAAAAATTGAAACGAATTTTTTAGTGGGACGCACCGATACTTTGGATCAGCTTCTTGATGAAAAAGGATTTAATGCCGCCTTTGTAGGTACGGGCGCAGGTCTTCCTAAGTTTTTTAATATTCCCGGTGAAAATCTTATAGGCGTTTTCAGCGCGAACGAATATCTTACGCGCGCAAACCTTATGAAAGCCTATGAAGACGGAAAGGCTGCAACGCCGTTCTATCCCGCTAAACACGTTATTGTGTGCGGCGGCGGAAACGTTGCAATGGATGCTGCCCGTACTGCTTTGAGACTGGGCGCGGAAACTGTAGAAGTTGTTTACCGCCGCACCCGCGATGAAATGCCTGCCAGAAAAGAAGAAATAGCACACGCGGAAGAAGAAGGCGTGAAATTCCGCTTTTTGGAAAGTCCCGTAGAGATTGTCGCCGTCGAAACCGATGATCCTATGATGGAAGGTCATGTTCGCGGCATGATAATAAAGAATTTTGAGCTTGGTGAGCCTGACGCAAGCGGACGTCGCCGTCCTGTAGCCGTTGCCGGCAGTGAGCATGAAATCCCTTGCGATGCGGTTATTGTCGCACTCGGAAACGGCAGTAATCCTTTGCTTGTAAAAACGACACCGGGTCTTAATGCGGACGACAAAGGTCATATAACCGTTGATGAAAAGCAGTTTACAAGTCATGTGAAAGTATGGGCGGGTGGAGATATCGTACTTGGTGCCGCGACCGTTATACTTGCTATGGGCGAGGGAAGAAAAGCTGCCGCCGCCATAAATGAATATCTGGCTGAAAACTGATATTTATTCAGGAATATCGCCGCAGTAATTGCAGATGAGTGTTACTGCGGCTTTTTT
>CAUUGI010000149.1:0-2749 GCA_963544675.1 uncultured Treponema sp. | reverse complement strand
TCTTAATTTTTACTACGACGGCAATCATGTTTCATATCTTGGTCATACCGATAAATCGCAGTTTTCAGATGAGAAAAAAGAATGGCTTGATTCTTTGATTACACCGGAATTTGAGTCCATATTTGAGCAGATTTTCGGAGAAAAGGAGGCTGTAATTCACGGAGAAATTTTGGGACCGAAGATTCGGAGCAATCTTTATGAGTTTTCCGATTTCAAGTTTTACGCTTTTGACATCTACAACAAAACCGATGACGCTTTTTGGAAACAGGATGTTGTGGAGATGTATGCAAAAATGCTCGGTTTTGAAAGGAGTCCAATCGTAATAACAGGAACTTTGGATGAGATTGCCGAACTTGTAAAATCGGCACCGGCTTCTAAATTGAATCCGAAAATCGAGATGGAAGGCATTGTAATTCGCCCTGTCAGAGAACTTAAAAAGGGAAACGGAGAGCGAGTTATCTATAAAGTAAAGGTTGCAGATCTTCTTGGTCGCAATGCGAGGCGAATTTAAAGAGAGGCTTTATAAAGTACAAGTTTAGTTACAGCTGTGTCTGAACTTGTTATTATCAGGTCGATTGTACAGAAAAATTGCACGAATGAGAAAATTTCAATTTTCGACTGACTGCAATTCGTGCGCTTCGATCGCACAGTTGATAAAAGAATTTTATAGGCACGTACAGCAAAATTAAAACCATGTGTAGTGGGTTCGATCCCCACATCCTCCGCCTTATGGAGGATTAGCTCAATCGGTAGAGCAATGGCCCGAAAGGGAGACGGTGCCTAGTTTTTATGGAATTGGCCGGAAATCACGGCAAAATGCTGCCGTGATTTGCAGCTTAAACTTTGCGCTGCGAACTTTTTATGGAGAAGAAAATGGACGCATTGAAAGCAATAAAAATGCAGCTAAGCAAAAGCGAAAAACTCTCGCTGACTGAAAACAGTGATACCGCTTATAAATCAACAGGTTCTGCGTGTTTGGATTTCTTTTCGTTATGCGGAGCTATGCGGAAAAATATTTCAGATTTGGTAAAATTATTTACAAAAGCATATGCTGAAAATCCGGTAATTGCGGTTAAAATTCTTTTTTATCTGCGCAATATACGCGGCGGACTTGGAGAAAGGAATTCTTTCCGTGTACTGCTTAAAGAGCTTGCTCAATCCTATCCGAAAACGGCAAAACAGCTTGTCTACGCTGTTCCTGAATATGGCCGCTGGGATGACTTGCTTATTCTGTTAGATTCGCCCGTTCGGACAGATGTTGTTGATTTGATAAAAAATCAGCTTGAAAAAGATTGGAAAGCGGTAAAAGAAGGCAAAGAAATCAGCCTGCTTGGAAAGTGGCTTCCTTCGATAAACACTTCTTCCAAGAAAAGCGTCGGTTTTGCAAAAGAGCTGGCGGCAGCTCTTGGGATGAAAGCTGTTGAATACCGTAAATTGTGTTCTGCGCTTCGAAGGGAAATCAAAATTATTGAAGACAATCTTCGACGCAAAGACTACACATTTGATTATTCAAAGCAGCCCGGTCAAGCTATGATTCGTTATAAAAAGGCGTTTATGCGTAACGACAAAGAGCGTTATAAAGCTTTTTTGAATAAAGTTGTTGAGCAGGCAAAAAAACTTGCGCGCGGCGAAGTGATTCCTGATGAAGAAAAAATAAAACTTAACACCAAGACTCTTTATCCTTATCAGATTGTCGCTCCGTTTATGAATGAAATGGGAATCAAAAGAATAAAGTCGGAACAAGCTTTTCCGCTTGAAGCAAGCTGGAAAGCACTGGAACGCGCCTCTTTTGATTCAAAGACGATTGTCGTCCGCGACGGCTCAGGTTCAATGTACGGTTATGGAGATTTTGCAGCTATCAATATTGCAACTTCCCTTGCTCTGCTTTTTGCAGAACAGCTTGGAGGTATTTATAAAAACAGCTTTATCACTTTCAGTTCCGAACCTAAATTGATTCAGATTCCAAAAGCGGTCGATACTTTGCAGAAAAAATTGAATTTTATCGCAAGGTATGATGATTGCTCCAACACGGATATTGGAAAAGTGTATAAACTGCTTTTAAGCACTGCAAAAAGCGGAAATGTTACAAGGGAAGAAATGATTGAACGTGTTTTAATTATTTCCGACATGGAATTTGACTATTGTGCGAAAGGAATTTCGAGTTTTGAGTACTACAGGCAGAAGTTTGAAGAAGCCGGTTATGAACTTCCGGAAATTATATTCTGGAATGTCGAAGCACGAGATAAACATCTGCCGGTAACCCAAAACGAAATTGGAGTAAAACTTGTAAGCGGCGCATCTGCAAACATATTCGCAAGCGTAGTTTCCGGCGATTTAAAAGCCGTAACGCCGTATGAGTTTATGCTTCGGATATTGGAACCGTACAACGAATTCGATGTACTCCGCACCGCCTGCTGATAAAGTGTAAGTCGGTTGAAAAAGTAATTAAGGCGGTGCTTCAGTGCCGCCTTATTTTAAAAGGCACGTACAGCATTAAACTGCTTTGATAAAGCGTCGGGTCTTTGCGCCGGACTATAAAACCGTGCCTTGTAATTAAAGACGCTTTCCGCACAATGATAAGTGCAGGAGTCTTGTAAATTCGGATCGTCGTGTATTCGGCATTTGGGGCATTTATGAATTCAACATTACTTGATTTATATTCACGGGAAACATTCAGAGATGTCGGCAGAGTTTTCAGAACCTGCAATAATTTTGATTATTCTCCGATTGTTTTTATTTATGAAAACGC
>CAUUGI010000148.1:0-2840 GCA_963544675.1 uncultured Treponema sp. | reverse complement strand
CATGAATTAACTAATTTAAGGAAGTCGACTTGTTCGTTGACTTTTTATGGGAGTTAAAAAGTAAAAATAGTTTTAAGAAAAGAAAGATGGTTTGACCAAGATAACCTAACACCCGCTTCAACCTGACATTGCCTTTGCGGCAATGCAGGTTAAGCGAATGTTATATTGAAAATGTGAAGGAGATTATGTATGTCGTTAACAGCCGTTCATGAAAAATTAAAGACAATTCCGGATGAATACATGGATGAAGTGTATAATTATTTGGAACTTCTGCAATATAAGATACTCTACAAAAAGCAGCAGGAAGAATCTTCAAAAAGATTCCCTAATCGTCGACCTGATATTTTAAAGCAACCGGATTTCTACATGTCGCCTGATTTTGACGAACCGTTAGAAGATTTTAAGGAGTATATGTGAAATATCTTTTAGATACCCATACACTTCTCTGGTATTTGTTCGACAGCAAAAATCTATCCAAAACGGCTAAAGAAATAATCAATAATGAATTTTGCTATTACAGTAAAGTTTCATTATGGGAAATTGCAATAAAGCAGACCCGCAATATTCTTCAGTATAAAAATTCAATCCAAGATATTATACATACCTGCAAGGAAGAAGAATTTGCGGAACTTTTAGTGTCCAGTAAATCTTTAGACTTACTGAAAGACTTGCCTGATATTCACAGAGACCCTTTTGATAGGCTTTTGATTGCAATGGCTCAAGAAAATGATTTAACAATTATTACAAAAGACTCAAAGATTCCGTTGTATGCTGTAAAAACCGTTTGGTAAAACCAAGCTTATCCCGTCCGCCATTTATGCAAGGTATAGCAAACGTATTATTTTCATGACATCTCCTCATCGCTTGTATAAATCCCTTTGAAGTTTCATAATGTTGTATATGTGTTAGCTAATGCTAACATCAAAAAGAAATGCGGTAAAGTTGAACGCCGAAATGCTGCCGTCCAACTTTACTGTGAGTTTTCTTTCGAAAACTCATTTATCAACTATGCGCAAGAAGTGCATGAATGCGACAGTTTCCAAAGTTGAAACTTTGTTCAACTGTCGCATTTCAAGGAATGTAAAGTTGAACGTCAAAAATACTGCCGTTCAATTTTGGAGAAATATTATGGTTCAAAAAAAATCTGCTTTTACTTGGATTTTGGATTTTGCAAGTTCTAAAAAACGGATTTACATCTGTTCTGTTTTTCTTGCAATCATCGGCGTTATGTTCAGTGTTATTCCGTACGTCATTTTGGGAAGAATCGTAGTCAAGTTGCTTGAAGAAAGCAAAGATTGGATTTTCTACCTAAAAAACTGCGGATTTATGGCTTTGTGCTGGCTTCTGCGGGGACTTTTTCACAGTTTCAGCACCTCATGTTCCCACATTGCGACTTTCAATGTGCTTGCTCGTACTCGCTTCCTCTGCCTTGATAAAATTGCCCGAATGCCGCTCGGCGATGTCCTCGACAAATCCAGCGGAAGCATTAAGAACACAATCTGCGAGCGAATCGACCAAATGGAAACAACCCTTGCGCATATTACGCCTGAGTTTACGGCAAACCTTCTTGGCTCCCTTGCAGTCTTTGTTTTGATTTTCAATATCAACTGGAAACTCGGACTTTCTTCCCTTGCTACGATTCCGCTCGGCTTCCTGTTTTATTCGTTTATGACAATCGATTACAAGCCCAAATTTGAGCGCACCATAAAGGGCACAAAGGCCTTGAACGACACCGCAGTTGAATACATAAACGGAATCGAAGTTATAAAAGCGTTCGGAAAAGCCGACAGTTCCTACGAAAAATTCGTTCTTGCGGCAAAAGAAGGCGCCGCCTGTTTTGTGGACTGGCAAAAATCCGTAAATATCTGGTTTTCGCTTGCTATGTCGATTTTTCCTGCGACGCTCGTTTCCGTTTTGCCGTTCGGCGCGATTTTGATAATTCACGGAACGCTGGAACCTTCCCAGCTCATCTACGGAATCATTTTGAGTATCTGTTCAGTCCAGCCATTATTGACCGTCGCTTCATATACAGACGATCTTGCGCAGATAGGCGTTATCGTAGGGGAAGTTGCGGACATTTTGCAGAGCGAAGAACTCAAGCGTCCTGACGTTTTGAAAGACGATGATAAAAAACTATTGGAAAACAAAGCGTTGGATGTAACGCTTGACGGCGTTCGTTTCGGTTACAAAGAAAAAGAAGTCCTGCACGGAATCAACATGGAAATTCCGAGCGGAAAGGTTACCGCCTTTGTGGGACCCAGCGGTTCCGGAAAATCGACGGTAGCAAAACTTATCGCAAGTCTGTGGGACGTAAACGACGGCTCTATAAAAGTCGGCGGCGTAGATGTCCGAAAAATCCCTCTCGAAGAATTGAACAAACTTATAGCCTACGTCAATCAAGACAACTTTCTTTTTGACAGGACAGTGCGTGAGAATATTCGAATCGGAAAACCGGACGCAAGCGACGCGAAGGTTGAAGAAATCGCAAGACGCGCCGGCTGCTATGATTTTATAATGGGTCTTGAAAACGGCTTTGAGACAATGTGCGGCTCATCCGGCGGACACTTGAGCGGCGGCGAAAAGCAGCGAATCTGTATTGCCCGAGCGATGCTCAAAGACGCTCCCATTGTGATTCTTGACGAAGCGACGGCGTATACAGATCCCGAAAGCGAAGCGGTAATTCAGGCGTCCGTCGCATCTCTTGTAAAAGGCAAAACGCTGATTGTAATTGCGCACAGGCTTTCCACAATCTCCGAGTCGGACAGAATCTATGTGATAAACGACGGAAATATAGAAGCTTTCGGCACTCACTCGGAACTTTTGGGTAAATGTGAACTGTA
>CAUUGI010000147.1:0-2895 GCA_963544675.1 uncultured Treponema sp. | reverse complement strand
TGATTTATTAAAAATAATAAAGCAAATATTTAAACGATGCTAGTCAAGAACCAAAGTTTTATAAATATGCTTATTTTGGATATGGATTCGTACAGTGAAAAATATTCAAGTAAATGCGTGAGAAAAAATATAACACTCCCCAAATGGGTGAATACGCTTGCAGAAAAAAATAATGTGAATTTTTCACAATTATTACAGAACACAATAGTGGAAAAATATGTAGGTGTTATGTAAAAGCGTCTAACGCCCGCTTCAACGCTGACATTGCCTTTGGCGTGGAAATTGCTTATATCGTTGCACCGCTATAGCGGCTCCGCTTCTTTTATGCAATTTCCACGCCAAGCCCTATACGGACACGGCAATGCAGGTTAAGCGAATGTTATACGGATGCCTTCGGCACTGTTTGAGCTGTATTTTTGGAGATGAAAAAATGCCACAGATGAATAAAGGCGGAAAATTTATATTTGGAAAATCAATTATAAAATATGATAGATGTATTCAACTTCCGCCGCAGGCAATCGAAGAATATGATATGTGTTCCGAAGGAAAAGTATATTTATGTACAGGGAGCAAAAGCACTGGCGGTTTTTGCGTAACGAGAAAGGGGCTTTTAAAGCTTTCAAAACTTGCACATATTCTTACCGATATTCCTCAGCTGGATAATTATTCTTCTGAAAATGGTGAGTTCATAGCATATAGTCGTTATTATTGTTGGACAAACATTTCAAAAGAAGGACAGCTGGTTTTATCAAAGAATATGATGAATTTCTTGAAAATAAAATCGAAAATGCAACTTCTTTCGATAAGAAGCAGTGATATTGCGTTTACGATGGGGGTAAAAGCTCCTCTGCTGGAAAAAGCTGAACGATATGAGGGCGAAATTCCTTTGTATTAGTATGTGTGGTTAAGTACTTGACAGTTTATAAGTATTTTAAGATAATTGCTTCGTAAAATATTACGAATATTAGAGGTATATATGATTGCTATAAAACCTGTTTCTGATTTGCGTAATTATAATGAAGTTTTGCAGGATGTTGCTGATGAATCGCCGGTTTTTCTTACTAAAAATGGCAGGGGGTGTTATGCGGTGATTTCCATAAGAGATTACGAAAAATTGACGGCTACGCAAACTCTTTTTTCTGAATTGAAGAAAGGCGAAGAATCTGCTTTGCAAAACGGATGGCTGGATACAACTGAAGTCAGAAAAATGGCAGGACTTTGATGTTTGAGATAAAGATTGCTCCGCAAGCGGCAGCAGATTTACTTGAAATCAAAGATTATATAGAGAATGAACTTCAAAATCCCATTGCTGCACATAATACCATTTCAAAAATTATAGAAACTTATGAAAATTTGACAGTTTTTCCAAATGTAGGGATTCCTGTGGGAAAATATATTTCATTTCCTACAGATTATAAGTTCGTGCTTGCAAATAATTATTCAATATTTTATAGAATTGAAGACGAAGTTATAAGAATTGTAAGGATTTTGTATTCAAGAAGAGATTTTGTTCGTATTTTGTTTGGAGAGAATAACAAATAGCGTCTAACACCCGCTTCAACCTGACATTGCGGACAAGCCACAAATGCAGGTTAAGCTAATGTTAGATTGATGCCGCACAGCGGCACTTATCGTTGATAAGAAAAATCTTCCAACAGATTTTCGGCTAAAGAAAAAAGCTCGTAGGAGGATTAAATGAGTTTAAAAGAAAATGAACGATTCGAAGAACAGGATGATGGCTCTTGGTATGATACGCAAAATGATACGTACTATTCATCTGAAACCTTTAATGAAATGGATGAGATGTCAGACATTTATAATGTAGACACACCAGAAGATTTGGAAGATGCATATGGTGATGATTTGTAATAAAAAAATCTATAAGAAACAAACTAAAAACACTTAGAAATTTTAAATTTCTTACCGTATGGCGGACTAACTCAGACTATCCGACAGTCAAGTCCGTCATTTTCTTGTTGACAAATATTCACTTTAGTTCATATAATGTGAGTATGTGGAATATAGGTTCATCAGATGAATATGATTATTGGTTTCTGTCTTTGGATGATGAAAGTAAAGAAGCTGTATTGCAGCGAGTGCTTTTGCTAAGGCAATACGGTCCGAATCTTCCGCGTCCTTATGCAGATGTTCTCCATGGTTCAAAGAACTATAAGAACCTAAAAGAGCTACGTAATCAGACGCGGAATCATCTTTTGAGAGTTGCTTATTATTTTGATTCTAAAAGAAATGCCTTTCTACTTACTGGTGGAGATAAAAAGGGGAAGGATCAGAATAAATTTTATAAGGATTTAATTGCAGAATCCGAAATAATAATCGATAAACACGAAAGGGAGTTAGAAAATGAAAGATGCAATAAAAATGATGGAAAATAATATGCCCGCAGAAGCCATAAGACGTGCTCATATTAAAGCTGAACAAGATAGTATGTCAATCCGTCTTGCAAAACTCCGTGAAGAACAGGATATAAAGCAGTCTGAAATGTCTAATTTTACACAGTCCGCTATTTCAAAAATTGAAAAAAGAAAAGATATAAAAATTTCTACTTTGATAGATTATCTTGATAGTCTTGGAATGGGATTGGAAATAATTACCTATTCAAAACTTGCTGTTTCGAATAACCAGGAGAAAGTTTTGTTGAAAGTATAATAAAACCTAACACCCGCTTCAACCTGACATTGCGGACGAGCCACAAATGCAGGATAAGCGAATGTTAGATTTTTATGTGTATAAACAGTGTGTAAAAAATAATTGGTATAGTTAAGGATGCACTGATTAATTCGAAAGCGAATTAATCAGTGCATCCTATGAATCCTTAACCTTTCTCAAGCTGAATATCGATAACACTGATTTTTGAAAGCCCCTAAATGAAAAAAC
>CAUUGI010000146.1:0-3054 GCA_963544675.1 uncultured Treponema sp. | reverse complement strand
TAAACATATTGAATCAATGTTTCAATATGTATCTTCCCGATTTAAATTAGACCTGTTCGCCATGTATATTTTCGAACAGATTTAATAAAAAATCCGCCTGAAATTATCTTGAACAGCAAGTTTTCAGACGGATTAATTTACGCAAACGTAATTTATTTCTTCAAACTGTCAATCCAAAGACCTACAGAGAACTGAACACTGGCACAGTAATCTGTTTCTTCGATTACAAGTCTTCCAAAGTCCGGAGAAACCCACCATGAATATCCTCTATCATCTTTTGCAGGGAATTTATCTACGCCGTCAACATAACCGTCGCGGCTGTGGTCTTGATTGATAGATGGATTTGATGAATATCCGCCCATATCTTTTCCCCATGGTTGGAAACCGTCTTTGTTTGTAACCATGTAAGAAATAAATGCACACGCAGTCCAAGGATATGGAGTATTTTTTGGAATCTGCAGATAGTGTTTGTATGCATATCCGCCAAATCCCTGATAACCGTCCTGATAAGCGGCAACTGCAATATTGTTTACAGAAGTTTCTTCCGACTCGTTGATTGAGCGAAGTTTTGAGTAAACGATGAGCGCAGTCTGACCCGCAGCGGATTTTTTTACAATTTCCGTACTGATAGGACCGTCATCCGTCATCTTGTTGAACTGAGTTACAAACAATTTTATCCAAGCAAGAGAATATTCGGCGTCATCTGTAAGATTCAACTCTTTTACTTTCGGCTTAATTTCTCTAATTATCGGGTCAAAATAGGCTTTGTCTTCTGCCGAAAGAGCCTCATAAGCATCTTTTACATACTTAATATATTTCTTTTCTGTAAGCATATACAAAAAGTTCTTTCCGACAGGCTCTGAATCAAGTCCCATGAACATAGGTTTTTCACCTTCTTTTACAAAATCCCATACGTTCATATACTTTTTAGAACCGTCGCCTACGTTATACATAAATACTTTGCTCAAAGTTTGAAGAGCAAGCGGATTTCCGTCTGCGGCAATGTTTACGCCGGCTGCTTCACGCCATTCTTTAGGAATAAAATTGTACAGAATGCCGGTTGTAAGCATTTTGTTTTTAATCTGTGCGGCATCTTGAATAAGCGTAACAGCCTGCACAGGGTTTGCGGATTCGGTGTCCTTTGCGAGTGCTTCAAAGATTGAATTGTTCTTTGGCTGGCTCCATTTGATTGAACCGGTATAGTCAGGATGAATCTTTTTGATTTCTTCTACGAATTTCTCACCTGCGGTTTTGCCGCGACTTGAATTCCCGATTCCGGAAACTTCTTTTCCGTTCGATTCGGCGTAAGCCTTTTCCAAAAGCTCTTGAAAAGTCATTTTTTCGGCTTGGGCAATGATATCCTTTATGCCTCTGTTTTCATCTTTCTTGGCGCACCCGAAGAAAGCAAGCCCTGCCGCAAGCAAAAATAACGTACCAAGTACTCTTTTCATAAAAAACTCCTTAATTCTTTTTATAGAAAAGTTATAGATTAGACATGAACAGAAATACAAACGAAGCGGATAAAAATCCGTAAAACGTGTTACTTTTTCTGAAATATCTTATTTTATTATATCCTCATATACCGATATGTCAAAAATTTTTTCTACTGTAACTACACAGGCAGCCTGTAAGTACACAAGTGCATATTTACGCAACTATTAAGATTGCAGTATTGGAAGAACAAGATTTGCACTTGTTTGACACCGAAAATATATCTTATTATAATGTACTTGTCTTAAAACTGAAGTTTTCGAACCGGTTTAGTAATTCAAAATATTCAAAGAGGTCTTAGATGAATACTATTTTTCCGCTGAAAGAGCTTGCGTCTTTTGATGGCAATATATACGAAATAACTGTGGCGGCAAGCAGACGTGCTTATCAAATGGCACGCATAAACGATCCGCTTATTGCAGATAATGCCGGTAAAGCTGTTTCCATTGCCGCCCGTCAACTTTTTGAGCATAAGGTTTCTTACAGAATCGAAAATAAAGCCCAATAAATGCCGCAAAAAATCCCTGTAATTGTGATTTTTGCGCCTACAGCTTCGGGAAAGACTGCCCTTGCCGTAAATCTGTTCGGTAAAAGCAGTCTTTCTGTTTTTAAAGGCAAGGCGGAAATTGTAAGCGCGGATTCCATGCAGATTTATAAAAATCTCGATATAGGCACGGCAAAACCTACCGAACACGAGCGCGCAGAACTTCCGCATCACCTTATAGGCATACGCAATTTTGATGAGCCGTATTCTGTTTCGGATTTTGTAAACGATGCAGACGAATGCTGTAAAGAAATTTATTCACGCGATAAAATTCCCATAGTTATGGGCGGAACAGGTTTTTACATCAGAAATTTTATATTGGGACTTCCACAGGTTCCGCAGAGTAATGAAAAAATCCGCACCCAACTGAAAGAATGTATTTTGCGGGAAGGAACAGATTCGCTTTATGACGAACTCTTAAAAATCGACGGAGAAAGTGCCTCTAAAATCAACAAAAATGATTCTTACAGAATTATCCGCGCACTGGAAATTTTTTATTCGACCGGACAACCTCGCAGTTCTTTTATGATGAACACGGGATTACGCGATAAATACGATTTTTGCATAATAATTTTGAAGCGCGAGCGGAATGAATTGTACGCACGTATCGATATGCGTGTAGAGCAAATGTTCAAAGACGGTCTTGAAAACGAAGTGCGTTCAATTATCGCGCTTGGTGCCTCCGCCCAAACACCTTCAATGAAATCTATAGGCTACCGCGAATGGTTTTCCGACAGCGATAATTATTCGGAATCTCTTACGAGCATAAAAGACGCAATAAAGCGCGACAGTCGCCGCTATGCGAAAAAGCAATTTACATTTATGCGCGGCATTCCCGATGCGAAAATTATTTCTGTTAGTCAGGGTGAAAATTTTGAAAGCGGCGTTGAAAAAATAATTTCGGATTTTTTAAGAAAAATTTAAATAGGTCGAATGTCGACTTTTGAAAGACTTTGTTAAGTTACGCTGTGCTTTCGACGAGAACTTCGTTCGCTGCGCTCACTACCGAGTTTGCAATG
>CAUUGI010000145.1:0-3118 GCA_963544675.1 uncultured Treponema sp. | reverse complement strand
ACGCATTATAAAATACTTTATATGATTTGTCATTTAACTCGGCGGAAGGATTTTCTTCACAGAGATTTTTGAATGTATAAACCGGCAGCCCCAGCTTAAACGGGTCTGAAAGGCAGATAAAGATGACATAACTTTCTTTGAGGTCATTGTAATTCTGTCCTTTGAGCAAATTATCACAATCCATCATGGACTGGTAATAGCGTGTACGCTTGCCTAAATCCGGCGGAACAGTCGTTTGGATTTCTATATCGAATACATGAGATTCGTCGGCAGTGTACACATCAAGGCGAATACCTTTGCTTTCGTAGAAAGGACTGATTGACTTTTGCAACGTCGGGTATTCGATTTTGCCTATCTTCATTCGCAGAAGCCGCTCCAAAACGCCTCTGCAAATGTACTCGTTCTTCATAATGCACCCGAACATAAAATCATCGGGCGGACATTTTTTATTCATTCTTCAACATAGAGTTTTTCCTGAGTCCGCCTCAAGAATCGGACTTTGCGTCCGATTCTTGAGAGTAAATTATATTCTATCGGTTTAAAGAACGGTTTGGGATAATCTGTATTTGCGGTATTCATAATTCCTCCACTTTTATATAGCGGAGAAATGTGAAAATCGGCAAAAACGTACTTAAAATAAAACAGCCCTGCAAAAGAGAATAACTCTTTCTACAGGGCTGTGTTGTTCTCCGCCGCCGGCACGTCCGCGACGAACACTGAAAATTGGTTTTGCATCAGCAAAACTGCCGTAAAATGTGTTCAGTGGAGTTTCTCTTAAAACAAGTTTCGCGAAAGCGAAACTTGGAGCGGACGGCAAAGCAATTTTATCTGTAAAACCAAGTTTGTCCGTCCGCCCTGTACACACATTATATTTTGTGATTTTATATCCGCATGGATAAAACCGTTCTTCATGAATCGATATTGTGCAATACGCGTTTCAGTTTTTCACGTTCCGGCGGAAACGGCGGGCAAAATGTAAATAAGGTCAACACAAAAGTTCATGCGGCAATTGATTTATGTATGCTGGAAGGGCTTTCCGATGAAGAGCGCATTTTATTAAGAGCAAGGCTTTCCGGCTCAATCAATAAACTTGGAGAAGTATTTGTCTATGTTCAAGACGAGCGTTTTCAGGAAATCAACAAGGATATTGCTCTAAAGCGGTTGGAATCGAAAATTCTGTCCGCACTGAAAACACGAAAGCGTCGCATAAAAACAAAACCCACGACGGCTTCAAAAGAAATGCGACTGAAAATCAAAAAAATTAAATCCGATATAAAAAAACAGAGGAAAAAGATAATCGCATTATGACAGTCGAAACCGAATTCAAAAAGAAATACAAACCCGATTTCGGGCAGGAAAAAATTGTCGTTCTTTATGAAGATGAATATCTTGCAGTGATTTACAAACCCGACGGAATGCTTTCCGTTCCGTATCCGGGAAGTCGTGCGCGGACTGCAGTTGATGTTCTTGAGCAGATAATGCGCAAAAAAGGGACGTATTCGCAGTCTCACCGCCCGTTTATCGTTCACCGTCTTGATAGAGATACTTCCGGAGTTATGATGTTTGCAATGACGGAAAAGTCTCAAAAAAAGATTATGGATAATTGGCAGACTCTTGTAACGGGACGCATTTACCGTGCTGTTGCGGAAAATCCTTTGGGCAAAAATCACGACGGAATGCCGAACAGCGGCACGATTAACGATGAAATTGCGTACAATGCACATAATATCGGTTTTGTTCCGCATGATAACGCCCGTCCTGCCGAAAACGTAAAAAATGTACGCAAAATGAAAAACAGGGCGGAAACAGGAAAAGAAACTTCGATTTACGAAAGAAATCTTGAAATTAAAGGAAATAATGTGCGCTTTAAGACTGTAAGTGCCGTAACTCATTATAAAATTATTGAGCGCGGAATAAATCATACGCTTTTTGAATTAAGTCTTGAAACAGGAAGAAAGAATCAGATACGGGCGCATTTAGCCTCGAAAGGTTATCCTCTTGCAGGAGATGAAAATTACCGCGCAAAGACAAATCCTTTCGGGCGGCTTGCGCTCCATGCAAGGACGCTTGAGTTTAATCATCCGTTTACGGAAGAACATTTAAAATTCGAAATCCCCGAACCTGAAGAATGGATTTTATGCGTCAAAAACGGAATCAACCCAAGCGAAGCCATGCACCATATTCATAAAACGGAATCCAGCAGCCGCCGCAAAGAAAAAACTGCTCTTTCCGGCATTTCTCATACTTCTTCGGCAGCCCTCCGAAAAATGGATTTTATCGCACGCGGCAAAGAACATTTTCACGCCCCATAACTTTGATAAAAAAAGTTTGCATTATCCGCAATCCGGCTTTAAAATAGACTAAAATCACTCTGACAGGCGGGATTGACACAAATGAAAGAAATCAATATTTTACCCCCCCCCCCCCCCGACTTCCGTAGAAAGTCCTGACACCTTCCGCATTAGCGGAAGTTTTTTATTTTTCCCGAAACAACTCAATTTCCTCAGCTCCTTTGGCTCCTCTGCGCATAGCCGCACCGGCACCATAACTGCATTTAAAAAACATAATCGCCCTATCGTCCGCGACCGGCAGGAAAGACTTTGTTGCAGCGTAAAATTTGGTCTACCGTCCGCGGCGGACAGGATGAATTGGTCTTACGGACATAACTTGCTTTACTGTCCGCTTGCAGTTTTGCATAAGCAAAACTGCGGTAAATAAGATTTTAGGGATGAAGGAGAACATCTGAAAAGCAGCTTCAGCAGTTTTCGTTGGGCGGCAGAGAACATACTTTGGAAGATTCAACGGAGTCCCCGCCCACGGCGAACAGTGAAAATTGCTTTTGCAGATATAGTTCGGTCTTCTGTTCGCTACAAGTTTGCGGAACGCAAACTTGCATAAAAACTTCGGAAGAACCACCCTCTCCGTAGAACCAATTCGGGGTTCTTAGGGGATGGCGGACGGGATAAACTTGGTTCTACAGATATAGTTTGGTTTGCCGTCCGCTACAAGTTTGCCACAGGCAAACTTGCATTAAATCACTCTTGGGGGTTCTTAGGGGTACGCCCCTAAGCAGGGCGAGGAAGGGAAAGAGGGTTTTAGGGAGAAAGG
The DNA here is from genome assembly GCA_963544675.1 of uncultured Treponema sp. GTDB lineage: Bacteria > Spirochaetota > Spirochaetia > Treponematales > Treponemataceae > Treponema_D. Next base: position 10 of record CAUUGI010000145.1, on the reverse strand, counting down.
GAAACCCCTG
>CAUUGI010000144.1:0-3133 GCA_963544675.1 uncultured Treponema sp. | reverse complement strand
AGGCTATTAAACTTTTCGACCTATTTGAAATAGATTTCGTTCCTATTGTGGAAGCCGCCGGATATTACAACTTCGTCGATATTGTCTTTTGTAACAAGCTGCGGTTTAAGCCAAATTACAGGGACATTTACCGCACCGTTATAAATATAGTCGTCAACAGGTTCGTATTCGGAAAGCGGTTTTCCTTTGGCAAGCACACACGCAGCTTCAGCGGCTTTTTGCGCAAGTTCGGTAATCGGTTTGTATACAGTCGCAAATTGAGTTCCGTTTACGATTCTTCGGCATGCAGCTATATCGGCATCCTGTCCGCAAACAGGAATGTCGTTTAGCCGGTATTCCGACAATACACGGAGAACGGTTTCCGCAATCGCATCGTTTCCGCATATTACGGCTTCCGGCACCGCACCTGAATCCAAAAGGGAGCGCATTTTCGCTGATGAAAGGTCATAATTCCATTCGGGAGTAAAACAGCGCAGCAGCATATTTCCGGGCTTTGTGTCCATCGCTTTTTGAACACCTTTATCCATCAGAACCATATTGTAATCTTCCGTTGGTCCGTAAATGCAGAAAAATAAGCCTCCATGTGTCGTGTCGGCAACAGCTTCTCCCAGTATATTGCCCACTTCAGCAGAATCAACAGTAATATAAGCGGAAACATCTGCATTTTGAATCAACCTGTCGTATGAAAGTACGGGAATTCCTTTTGCACGAGCTTTTTGAAGAACATCGGAGAGAGAGGCGGAATTCTTTGGAACTATAACCAGAACATTTACATTTCTGTCGATAAGATAGCGGATTTGGGCAATTTGAGTTTGCTCATCATTACCGGCGTTTTCTACGATTACATCGGCACCGTTCGCCTTTGCAAAAGACATAAAAACATCGCAGTCCCGCCTCCACCGTTCGATTATAAACGTATCTATCGAAAAGCCGATGGTAATACGAGGATTAACTGCGGCAATGCTCGACTCGGATTTCAGTTTTTTTTCGGTACAGCCGGAAAGAATAAGCGAGCCGACTATAAAAAATCTTATGATTGCCCTATATTTTTTTGACATTGCCGTTATCCAGTCCCCAACTCGTTGAATTATATGCAAATCTTACATCATAGACTTTGTGAGTGCAAGCTTTAGTTATGCTGCAAACCGGAACGGCAGGCGTTTTTAGCGCGGTTCCACGCCGTAATGTAATCCGGCGCGGCTTTATGTGCGCTAAAAGGAGACTACATACAGGCGCGCAGAACCATTTAAAGGAAGTATTGATCCGTCTGAGAGCTCAAGAACGCAATTCATTTTTACCCAATAATCTTCGCACTCGTCCCAAATCGCATCAAACAGTTTCGTCCGTTCTATTATCATTCCTTGCGTGGAAACCTCGTCGAATTTGTATGAGGTCTTATTCTTTTTTAATTTTATTTTTAAAGAGCCGAGCCTTGAATTCAAATTATGGCTGTCATAAAAAATCAATTCCGCATCAGTTGACTTTTTCGGAGCTTCTTTTAAATCGATTACAAAGTTTATGTCCGAAAACAAATGATAATTTTTGTGATCAAACTTGATAATATTTTCATTTTTTATATCCGGCTCTTTTTCAGAAATAGGAGTTCCGTCCGAAACGACTTGCGCATTGTTCCATGCGTTCCAAGCAATCGACCAGTTTTCCGTATTCGCGTCGACGTCAATCTTGATGTATTTTAAAGAATCACAATCGCCGAAAGCACAAGAGCCGATATAAGTTACGGATTTAGGAATTTCTACTGATACAAGCCCCGATTCAAAAAAAGCGTTGTAACATATTGTTTCAAGACCCAAAGGCAGGATGATTTCTTTAAGCTCGCGGCAATCGAAATTCACGATTTTTTTTACACCGGACGGCAAAATACATTTTTCGATGTTTCTTATATGGAAAAAATCAATGTCAGCCTCTTCGGAAAATGTACATTCGCTTAAATTCAAGCTGACCGGAGCGTCAAGTTCGGAGACAGCTCTAAGTAACTTCTCTTGATTTTCCTTTGATAAAACATCTTTTATAACGATGGACTGCCCGCTGCCGTTTGCGTATTCCGAAAACTCGGAAATCGTCATTTTGTTTTGCGCAAAGACGGCAAAACTTAAAAAAAATACGGCGAGCACTCCGAAAACAACTTTTCTCATTCTTTTCTCCTAATAAAAGTTTTTAGCCGTGCGCGTGAGTGCACACGTTAAATATACAAGTTTGCGATTGAGCAAACTTGTGATAAAAACGGCGGCAACATTACAGCCGACATTTTTATCATGACCCCATAAACGAATCATTAAATTTGACCGTAATAATATCATTTCCTGACCGGAAGAGAAAGCGTTCTTGCGCAGGCTGTACGTTTTATCATACAAGACTGCCTGCGCAGAACCGGAACAGCTCCTATCGATTGTGATTTGTTTAGTTTTTCACAAAATCCACATTTATTTTTCCGTCGGAATCAATATCATCCTTATTTACGCGGTAGTTACATGTCGTAGTGGTTGCATACTTGTCCGTACCGTTGATAGTCCAGTTTTTAACCGATTCACCGGCGTTTAATATTGCCTTAAAGCAATACCTGTCGCCTTCTTTCACTTCTGTTCCGCTTGTTACGGTTCCATCTCCGCCATAACTTCCTTATTTCGCAGTCAATTTTTGTGCCGTCAAATTTCAAAATGACTTTCACCGGCGTTTTCTACGATTACATCGGCACCGTTCGCCTTTGCAAAAGACATAAAAACATCGCAGTCCCGCCTCCACCGTTCGATTATAAAAGTGTCAATGGAAAAGCCGATTGTAATGCGCGGGCTGTCGGAAGATAAGGCTGCATCCGGCTTTACGCTCTTTCGGGTGCAGCCGAACAAAATAAGTGAGCCGATTAAAAATCCTGTGATTGCCTTATATTTTTTTGACATTGCCGCTCTCTATCTGTATTGAAAATTAAACCCGTTCGGAAACTTCAAGTTCAAGACAGGTTTTATCGAATACTATCCAAACAAAACGGGACTTTCAAGTTGAGCAGTTCTCTGTCCGTAAGAGCGTGTCTATCACGCCAATGACAGCAGGTCTATCACGAGCATGATGGAGTGTCTCTCCCGTCCGTGATAGAGAGTCTATCACGAGCGTGATAGAG
>CAUUGI010000143.1:0-3155 GCA_963544675.1 uncultured Treponema sp. | reverse complement strand
CCTGTTGTTTTACCTGTTGTGTTTAAAATCGAAGTTTTAGAATTATCTTTTCCACCCATGCAGCTACTATACAACGGAATCGGAAATGATGTCCATTGCAGGCATGACGAGACATAAGGATGAAATCGCGTTTATGCCTTGTCGATGAAAAGATAAAGTTCCTTTTCTTCTCTGTTTATGCGGTAATTCAGCGCGTACTTTACTTTTGCAAAGGCAGTTTCAAAGCCGGCTTTGTTTGAGAGGATTTTTGATGCAGTGTTATAATTTTCTGCAAAATCCGTATATATTTTTGCAAGGTCTCCCATTTCTTCCATGTAATTTTTTGTAATTGCCCTTATTTTTGCGTCCGAGCTTTTTAGAAGTAACGGATAAAGATGTTTGTCCTCGGAAGCGAGGTGCATTTTTATTACTCCTGTCATACGGTTTATTGAGTCAGAGAGCTTATCTGCACTGCTTTCGATTCCGTTTTGAACAAGTACGCTTATTTCGTTCAGGAGCGATTGGATCGCTCTGTGTTTCGTTATATAAAGTTCAGTCAACATTATTTGCCTCCTCGTTTGATATCGACAACTTGCGTAAAATGCGTTCAGTGGAGTGGACGGTGAGCAGGTTAAATCATTCAAAACAGATTTTTCCGTCCGCCTCTTTCCTTGTATTAAATCTTAAATTTTCCCACTTCTTCAGCTAAACCCTCTTCGCTGTCTTTGTTTTTCCGAGCAAGAGCGTTGACTTGCTGTACAGCGGTATTAATTTGCAGAACGCCTACAGCCATTTCGTTCATGCCGCAGGCGATATTGTCAGACATATCGGCGAGACGCTGCATTTCTTCGGAAACGAGGGTGCTGTTTTTAAGCATTTCAGCGGAGCTTGTTTCTACTGTGTGCGTAATCTCGCCGATTTGTTTCATGGCTTTCACCAATTCATCGCTGCTTCCGTGCTGGCGGTCAACATCGCTCATAATACGGTTTTCCTGCTGCTTGGTCGTTTCAACCAAACTGAAAATCGTGTTGAATTGATTTTCAATATCAATGGCGGACTGCGTTACGTCGTCGATTCTCTTTTTCAATTCCTGCAGAATGGATGTAATATTTTTACCATGAGCATTGGATTCTTCCGAAAGTTTTCTAATTTCGTCAGCAACGACTGCAAATCCGCGTCCTGCTTCTCCTGCATGAGCCGCCTCAATCGCCGCGTTCATCGCAAGAAGATTTGTCTGCTCTGCAATATTTTGTATAACCGCACTCGTTTCAAGAAGAACGCTCGAACTGTCGTTGACCGTTTTTGACAGCATTACCGTTTTTCCAATCGTCTGCTTTCCCTGTTCCGCCGCCGTATCAAGCTGACGGAGCGTTTCCATGTTCAGTTTTACGCTTTCCGCAACGGAATCGATACTTTTTGTCATTTCATTAAGTGCTTCGGAAGACTTTTCTGTCGTCCGCGTCTGGAGCTCTATGTTTTCGTCCAGTTCTTCAATTGTATCTGTCATCACCAGTAAAGACGAACCGACAGCTACAACGCTTGAAGCATGATTTGACATCTGCTTTTTAATATTTTCGATAGTCGCCGCAATTTCATTTATTGCGCTTGCCGTTTCTGTCATATTGCCGGATAAATCTGTTCCGATTTCTTTCATCACAACGGAGTTTTTTGCAACCGTTTTTATCGAAGTCCCGATTTTCTCAATCGTTTTATTGAAATACAAAGACATATCGGTAATTTCATCGTTGCCCGCAACAGGAAGCCGCGCGGTCAAATCTCCGTCTCCTTGTGCTATGTTTTTCAGTTTAAGCGACATAAGCACTACAGGCTTTATGAACATCCTTGAAAGCAGCGCAACAAAAAACACGCACGAGGCAAGCATCAAAACAATACTTACGGAAAGAGTTTTTGTCAGATTTTTTATAAGCTCCGAATAAAGAAGCTGTTTTTCCGCTTCGATACTTCTGTCGATTTCATCGATGTAAACACCGGTTCCAATCGCCCATCGGTATTTTTCATAAGCGCATATATATCCGCGTTTCGGAAACTCGCTTTCATCGCCCATTTTGCGAAATCTCCAGTTGAAAAATCCCTTTCCGTCTTTTTTGGCAATTTCAACCAGTTCCTTTACAAAATAAATGCCGTCGGAATCTTTTACGCTGCTTCTGTCGCTGCCTTCCGTTTTTGGAGCAGGCGGAAGGAGCACGTTGATTACGTCGAACGTATCTATCCAAAAATACCCGTCGGTTCCGAATCTTATTCCGCGTATTATTTCTTTGATTCTATTCATCCGCTCTTCTTTGGGAACGCCTTCCTTTTCGTAAATGTCATCATACGTTGCGATTAGGCTGACGGCGTTTTCTACCTGCCATTGAATTTTTTCGTCATAATCCTTTTGCATACGTTCTTTTTGATGTTTAAGCATTCTTTTTTGCTGTGAGCGCATATCGTAGAATTGAAGCAGAATGAATGCAGCCGATACTGCAAAGATAACGCAGCATGATAGAAGAGAGAGTTTGAACTTCAGCCCGAATCTTTTGGAATTTGATAACATATATGCCTCCTTAAAATAGCTGATAAACGTCCGAGATATATTCTAAGTTTGCATTTTCAGAATTTGTTTAACATGCCCGGTTTCAAGTTTTTCCACAACTCTACATTCGACCTGATAAACCTTTACATACGCTCGGAGTGGAACCCCTGATCCGAGCGAGGCAGTACCTCTGATCCGAGCGGGGCAGTACCCCTGATCCGAGCGGGGCAGTACCCCTGATCCGAGTGGGGCAGTACCTCTGATCCGAGCGGGGTACAATCTCTGATAAAGTCGAATATCAAAGCAATTCGTATCGATGATAAAATATGTTTGTCCTGACCGCTTTGTACGCATAACCCGTACACTATATATGTGCATCTGAAGCAGACTTTATTGTTGGTGCGATTTTACAGCAAGGCTAAAGATGTTGCAAACGTTTTTTGAGTATTTTTTAGCGGATTTTAATGTGCGGAAAATATGTTTTGTATATTCTGTCAGGCTCAATTTCGAGTTTTTCCGAAACTCAGAATTTTTCCAATTCTTTCCTGCACCAATAGAATGTAAAGTTTTAAAATGAACGCCATTTATGCGCAGGCGAGGTTCCGGCTGCGTGCTGTTTCGAGCACAAAGCTCGACTGCGGCT
>CAUUGI010000142.1:0-3228 GCA_963544675.1 uncultured Treponema sp. | reverse complement strand
GCAAGCGAACAGAAAACCGGATTAAATCTGTAAAACCAAGTTTATCCCGTCCGCCCTGCCTTGCAGAGGTGTTTTACTGTGTTTGTGCAAGCATTTCCGATATGCTGAATGCGTGGTCGCCTATTTTTTCTATTTGGCGTACTAAATCAAGATATAGAAGTTCGGATTTTACGTCGGCACCGTTTTCAAGGCGTTTGCGGGCGACTTTCTTTAAGCTCCTTCTGAACAAGTCTATCTGGTCTTCAATGCTGCGTGCCAGCTGGAGTTTTTCATTATCAAGGTGACGGTTAATATTTATGCGGATAAATTGCAGGAATTGACGAGCGAGCTCTACATACGGAATCAGACGCTCAAAATCTTCCTGCGGGAACTTCATCTTTTTTTCGATACTGCGCTGAATAAGCATACCCGAACAAAAACATTCGTCCGACATTGCTTCCAAATCGTCCGTAATCTGAATCATCAAAGAAAGATTATTGCGCTGGTTTTCGGAAATTGGCAGGTGTTCGCAGTTGATTATATAACGCACAAGCTGCTCATGCATTTGGTCGCAATAATTTTCCGCGTCTCGCAGTGCATCGGAATGTTCATTGATAAAATCGTTTGTGCGTTTGGAAAATCCCGCCTGCAAGCGGTCAAACATACCGGTAACAACGTCAGTCATATCGGCAATTTCTTTTTCTACGCGGATAATATGCATTGCGGCGGTTTCTTTGCTGCTTTCGGTAAATTCCAGATGATAGTGTTTCAGTTTGTCCCGTTTGGCATCTTTAATTAAAAGCGTTGAAAACTTTATAAGATAGGCGGAAAGCGGCAACATTATTACCGTTGTAAAAACTTTGAATAAAGTGTTCAACATAGAAATGCGGATTGAAATATTTGCGCCGGGTGTAATGACTTCAATAAGGGCAAGCAGCGGCTTAAAAAGAATCAGCGCAAAAAGCGTTCCGAATACGTTGAACATAACGTGAATCATTGCCGCTCGCCGTGCATCGGAAGAAGTTCCCACAGAGGCAAGAACTGCGTCTATTGTTGAACCTATGCCGCTTCCGAGTGTGAGAGCGGCTGCTGTTTCCCATGTAACAATTTGGTTAAAAGCAAGAGTTATGACAACGGCAGTAAATGCGCTTGAAGAATGAAGCAATGCCGTCATTACGATTCCCAATATAAAGCTGATGAGAATCGAAATTATACCCCAGCTTTGCACCGTATTCATAAAGGTGAGCTGTTCTGCGCGGAAAGAGAAAGTTTCTTTTAATCCTGCAAGTCCCAGAAAAAGCAATCCGAATCCCATGACTGCTTCTCCTGCATTCTTAAAATATGAATTCTTTAATAGTGAAAGAAAAAACCCCGCTCCGAAAAGCGGAATCGCGAACTTGGAAATATCAAAATTGAATCCGAAAAGCGAAACAATCCATGCAGTTACGGTCGTACCGATGTTCGCACCGAAAATAACACCCACCGACTGTGCAAGTGTCAACAGACCTGCGTTTACGAAGGACACGACCATAACGGTTGTTGCCCCTGAAGATTGGATTATCATTGTAACAAGAAGTCCCGTTACAAGTCCGACAAGACGGTTTCCCGTCATTAAAGCCAGAGCATGTTGAAGCTTTGCGCCCGCGCTCTTTTGAACGCCGGAACTCATTAACTTCATTCCGTAGAGCAAGAATCCAAGACTTCCTGCAAACTGTATTATCGCCGCAAATATAAACATTACGTTATATTACAGGAGAATAAGGCTACGTTTCAAGGAGATTTACCGACGGTTCGGCGAGATGGAGGCAAGAGGTATTATCAAGTCATCATTGATAAGACAGAGTTTTACGCGGATTTACTTTTCCGCTTTATCTTCAATTTTGCGCATTTCGATGTTGAGTGCGCCGATTGATAAAAGAACTTCTTGCAAAGAAAGAAGCAACGAAACAAACATCGTAATCAGACTTAGCGCAAATATTATCTCCGCTGCCAAAATCATATTTACAAAGATTGAAAACATACTTATTACGCAGAGCAAAAAACTTATTACTCCAAAGAGTTGCGTATGTTTTATGATTTTAAGACGTTTTTTGAAGTTTTGAATCTGTTTAAGTATGTGCGTTTCCTGTTTCTCTTCAAACTGCCGAATAAACTGTCTTATAAGTGCCGCAAGGGCAAGAAATCTGTTTGTATATGCCAGCATTAAAAGGGAAATTGCAGAAAAAAGCAGTGCCGGTGTACTTATATTGAATTCCATAATGACATCCTGTAAATATTTTTGCGAAGTTTATTTTGTATCGAATAGACCAGTTCGATAATTTCGTTGTCGAACAGACTTAATATAAAAAATATCCGCCGTTTTTTCTATGGCTTCGGAAAACAGCTGCATTTTTTTGAATTTTTATAAACCTTACTATATTATGATTTCAGTTATTATCGAAACTTTTAGTTTAGGAGATTTACAAGTATGACAGATGATGAATTACTCAGCAGAATTCGAAAAGAATTGTATGCGCTTCAGGATTTAAAATACCGTGATTTCAATTCCGCTCTTACTCCCAACATCTGCAAGCAAACGGTAATAGGTGTGCGCATTCCTGAACTTCGTAAACTTGCCAAGAGGATTTTTGCGGAAATCGACTGCTTTCAATATTTTAATATTATTCCGCATGACTATTTTGAAGAAAACCTCCTGCACGCTTTTTTGATTGAAAAAATAAATGACTTTGAAATATGTATTAATGTAGCTGAAGCTTTTTTGCCTTATATCGACAACTGGGCTGTGTGCGACAGTTTTTTCCCTCCTGTTTTTAAAAAGCAAAAAGAACGGCTTTTGCCTTTCATATCGCAATGGATAAAGTCCGCTCATCCGTACACTGTGCGTTATGCAATCGGGATTCTTATGCGCTTGTTTTTGGACGAAAGTTTTAAGCCGGAATATCTTGAAATAGCAGCTTCCGCTGTTTCCGATGAATATTACGTTAATATGATGCGTGCGTGGTATTTTGCGACTGCGCTGGCAAAGCAATATAAAAGCACAATCATATATATAGAAGAAAACCGCTTGGATGAGTGGACGCACAATATGACGATAAAAAAAGCGGCAGAAAGCCGCAGGATAAGCGCAGATACGAATAGTTATCTTAAAACTTTACGCCGCAGCATCGTAAAATCCGACCAGTCATCTTGCTAATAAAAAATCAGAACCACCCGTCAAACGGGTGGTTTGCACTTAGCCTATAAGGCTAG
>CAUUGI010000141.1:0-3257 GCA_963544675.1 uncultured Treponema sp. | reverse complement strand
TAATCAATTTTGTTATCATTGCAGAATACGTATTGATGTTGATAATCGTTTCGGAACGTCTTGTATATTATCTGGCTACTTCTTACAACAGAAGAAAATTGTTCACGCTTTTCGATTCTCTCGAATCCGCTGATTATAATAAAAATGCACCCGCAGATATTTTGCTTAAAAAATATAAATCCGCCGCACCTTTCGCACTTGCTTCATATTTTTTTGAAAATAAAAATATGGACAAAGTACAACTTAATGAAGCACTTGATAGAAAAGTTCTGGGCTTCAGCAGACTTTTAAATGCCCGCCTTGATATGCTTTCATTGCTTGCAAATATCGCTCCGTTGTGCGGCTTACTCGGAACCGTTACGGGGCTTATGGCGGCGTTCGATCAAATACAAAAACTCGGAGGAGCGGTAAATATAAGTGCGCTTGCAGGAGGAATTTGGAGCGCGATGATAACGACCGCTACGGGGCTTCTTGCAGCCATTCCCGCCCTTGTTGCAGTTCGGCTTTTTGAACGCGAGCTTTCAAAGCGCATGGACGATGTAACAATGCTTCTTTCGATTTTGAAGCAAAAATACCGCCCCGATACGCTCGGTTCTGAAGTTTCGGAATTATCCGGAGAGTAAAATTCAACATGAAAAACTATGCAAAACAAAGCAAACGGGAATCTTCGGTGAATATAACTTCCTTAATAGACGTAATATTCATGCTTGTCATCTTTTTTATGATAGCTTCTACATTCAACAAAACTGCGATTCCTGTTTCCTTGCCCAAATCAAATACCGAAACGGAAACTCCCGTGCATACAATCAGCGTTACGGTGGATTCGAGCGGAAGCGTTTATGTAAACGATGAACCGGTGCCGGAAGACGAGGTGATAAGCAAAATCAGTGCGGCAATTACGCATGGAGCCGATAAAAACGCCGTACTTTATTGCGATGAAGATGTGCATCTTTCCAAAGTTGTAAGCACAATCGACGCAATGAATGAAGGAGGAATTGAAAATGTCGCCGTTAAAACCCGAAGCTCGGAATAAGCGAATAATATTCACTTTACTTGTTTTTCTGTTTCTTGTGCTGCTTCATATTCCGCTTTTTATGCATATCCGCTTTACCTCAAAAGTGAGCAGCTCCGTCAGTAAAAGCGGAAATCACGTTGTTATGAGTATTAAGGGCAGCGTTTTAAATGATAAGCAAAAAAAGAAAACGGATGCGCTGCAGAAAAATATCAACGAAAATAAAATGTCGAAAGTTGTTGAACAAAATCTTGTGCAGAATGAGCCTGAGATTACGGAAGAAACTTTTGACGAAAATACGGAAGAATCTTCAGGAGGAACGGGAGCGGAAGAGACTTTATATGCAGAAGGAATTGAAGATACCCGCATGAAGATTGCGGAACAGATTCAAAAACACAAACTCTATCCTATGGCAGCGCGAAAACGTGCACTCGAAGGTGATATTGAACTTGCTTTTACGGTTTTAACGGACGGAACAATTCAGGAACTTTGTGTAGTAGAAGGAAATGTAAACACGCTTTTAAAGGATGCCGCAATCCTTTCCGTAAAAAAATCCGTGCCGTTTAACGTAAATATTTCATCTCCGCTGCCTATGAAGATAACGCTCCGCTACGAACTCAACGGATAAAACGGCTGAAATTAAACACGATATAACTTAGATTCGGACTTTGTCTAAAGTCCAAGTAAAACCCGGAAACGGCAAATAAATATAATTGCCCGATTACTTAAACATTAAATTTAAAGAACAAAACATCTCCGTCTTGGACAACGTAATCTTTGCCTTCAACGCGATATTTACCGGCTTCGCGGATTTTCGCCTCGGAGCCGTATTTTCTCAAATCTTCAATAGTATATGCTTCGGCTTTTATAAATCCTTTTTCAAAATCGGTGTGAATGACACCGGCGGCTTTCGGTGCCGTGTCCCCTGCGTGAATTGTCCACGCCCGGCATTCGTCGCTTCCGCCCGTAAAAAACGTTCTGAGTCCCATCATTTGGTACGCTTTCCGTGCAAGAACCGCTAAGCCGGATTCCGTTAATCCTGCCGACTCCATAAAATCTTTGCGTTCGGTATCGTCTTTTATTTCCGAAAGATCCGCTTCAAACTTGCCGCAGATAACGACAACTTCGGAATTTTCCGCCGCCGCAATTTTCCGTACGGTTTCAACATAAGCGTTTGTTCCGTCCCCGATTGAATCTTCATCGATGTTCGCAACATAAAAAAGCGGCTTCATAGTCAAAAGAAACATATCGCGAACGGCAAGTTTTTCATCATCGGAAAGTTCCGCCTGTAAAGCGCGCTTACCGTCTTCAAGCAGAGGTTTTATTTTTGCAACCGCGCTTGTCCATGCCGCAAGTTTTTTTTCTTCGTCTTTACCGAGTGCGCGTATCGATTTTGTAACTTTTTCCTGCCGCTTGCGAATTGTTTCAAGGTCGGCAAGCGCAAGCTCCATATTTATCGTAAGAATATCGCTTTCGGGGTCGATTGCGGCTTCGGTGTTTGCGTTTTCGCGCACGTGCATGATGTCGGGATTGTCAAAACAGCGTACGACGTGCGCGATACAGGCTGTTTCGCGGATATTTGCAAGAAATTGATTTCCCAATCCTTCCCCGTTAGAGGCTCCTTTTATAAGCCCCGCAATATCTACAAACTTAACTGACGCCGGAGTCTTTTTTTTAGGTTGATTTACTTCGCATAAAAAATCCAGCCGCTCGTCCGGCAAATCAACAACACCGATATTCGGGTCAATCGTGCAAAAAGGAAAGTTTTCCGCCGCCGCCGGAGCTGCCGTGAGCGCAGAAAAAATAGTCGACTTTCCTACATTCGGAAGTCCCACAATACCGCAATCCAAAGACATAAAAACCTTCCTGACAACAAATAGACCTGTTCTGAAATTGAGTTTTCAAACAGGTTTTATATTGCGCGAGTATAACCGCTTGCCGGGAAAAAGGCAAAGGGCCGGGAAGAACTGATAGAAGCACTCGATGAGTTAGAAAGGGAAATTGAATATGATGGATATTTTTGCAGCATACGAGACGCTGTTATAATCGAAACGCTGGCAAGTATGTGCGAACTCAAAAGCGTGATGCGGATACATTCATGAGCAACAACAAAAACGGTATCAAAATTTCTTGCAAGGGCATTTGGAATCAACACCCCCGACTCAAGAAGCAACGGGGCACAGGGTACATTGTAAAATTTACTGTGTAAATGGCTGACAAAAAATGATACTCTTAAGGAGGAGTA
>CAUUGI010000140.1:0-3272 GCA_963544675.1 uncultured Treponema sp. | reverse complement strand
TGCATAATGTACGAAGGCCGCTTGCCTGACTAATCTATAAAAAAAGACAACTTCATGGCAAGGAAACTGTCTTTAGTGTTTTACTCTTGATAAAAAATCAGCAGTATTTTATTTTCAAAAAAATAAACAGTAGCTGTCAGCTGTTTGCGGGATATACCTGCGTTAACACTTTTTATCGTAGCCTACTGAATTTACAGAAAGGACTTCACAGGCTCAGCGACAGTGCTTCCTTACGCCCATCACAAGTAAGTCCAAGAATGACATAAGCGGCTTTTTTGACAATCACTCCGTTGTCTCTGACTGAATAGTGGATGGCATCGATGTAAACGACCGGATAAACATCATCAAGCGGCCGGTTCTGCCATTCTTCAATCTGTGGAAGTATCTTATCTGTGACATCGGAAATGAAGCCCTCAGAAACATTAAAGCCGTAAATATCTTCGATGGTGTCTGAAATCTGACGGGTTGTCATTCCCTTTGCATACATTGATATGATTTTATGATCGATGTCAGAAATATCTTTCTGGCCTTTTTTTACGACCTGCGGTTCGAAAGTTGATTTTCTGTCTTGAGGAACTTCCAGTTCAACTTCTCCGATACTTGATTTTACAGTCTTTGACTTGTAACCATTTCGGTAATCATCGTTGTCAGAACGCTCAGATTTTTCATATCCCAGGTGATCTTCCATCATTTTTTTGATGGTTCCGCCGAGAAGGTCTTTCAGCGCTTCCTGAATATCCTGAGCTGACTGGATGTCGTATTCTGAAAGCAAAGCTTTAATAATCTCGCTTTTGCCTTCTGTCATTACAACTTTGTGCGGTGGTGTTTTTGCTTTTGCCATAACTTGGCTCCTGTGTTTATTTTATCACAGTGTCTACTTTTTAGGAATTTACAGAAGGATTTTCACAGAGTCCGAAAAGTTGCTGGCTGCGTTCATTTATATGACTCCGTTTCACTGGCTCCGGATGCTGTTTTAGAAGGCAATTAGCTATATCCATATCGGAGTCAGCGTTTTGTTCTCTGATGACATCTTTGTTTAACATTTCCTTTAAATATAGTAGTAAATCTTAGCTAATATTCCATACTGTTTATCGGAAGGATGTCCATTATTTCTAGCATCATGATTCATCTCAACAAATCCTTTAATTTTTCCGGTATTTCAACAAACATTTTAATCGAAGGTTTAGATCTTATAACTTTTCCTCTATCACAGTAGATTTTTATATAAAAAGTTGATTCATAAAGTTCTTTATCCAATCCAAAATATTCCAACATATATTCACCAGAATCTCTATCTTCCGGGATAGTAATTTCGTATAATTCAGCCAGTTGCGAAGCAGAATGGATTTTATGAATTTCATAATTACGATTCAATTCATTTTCATCCCAAGAATAAAATTCATAAACATAATGACTAGAATTATTTCTTAAATTTCCATAAATGCACTTCTCATTTTCATCTATTTGAGGATTTGGAATATCCTTAAAAGGATTATAATTTTCAAATAAGTGTTTTTTATCATTCCAAATGAAGCAATCCTTATAAATAACTCCTTGATTCCCGTAACTTCCCAAATAAATTAATATATCTTTGAAACCGTCAAAATTTACATCAATTATTTCAAATTTCTTTTCAACAAAAACCGCGTTTTCAAAGCTTTCTGTCGGATATTCATAGTTGATTTTTTGTATGATTTCATTGTTTTTAATTACATTTAAGATCCGCTTTGTACGGCTTGTAGATACATCATGAATTGCAATCATTTCTTCGCCATTGCATGAGAGATTAACAAGCATGAAAATTAATAAATATGATAGTTTATTTATGAAAATCCGCATATTTCCAAAAATCTTTGATCCATTTTGTGTAATTTTTTCGTTCCGATAAGCCATTTGTACCGCCTTTTATTACTTTTGTAACGGAGGTTATATCTGTGTCTGTTAAACCTTTATCCATTTTTGTCAGTAATGACGATTTAAATTTAGTTGCATACCAACCAGCAGAATCTATTACTTTATTTAGATCTGTCGATGCAGTTTTCGCGAAAGGAATTAGTTTTTTATCATAAAAATCTTCGTCAAAACCTGAAATCTTTGGCTCTTGACTAGCATCTATAAAATATTTGCTTAATTATTTTGAATAAATCATCATTACGATGATTATATCGAAACTCACACTCCTTTAAATGTAACGCAAAAGCGGCTGAAGAGCAACCGTTGAATTTAGCCAGCCGTCTCTTTGCAAAACTCCAAAAGTTTTCAATTCCATTTACGTGACATTTTCCTCTGGCGAATTCATCTTTACTATGAAAAACTCGATGATGATCATAACCATTTAAAATCAAACCATCATAAGCTTTCCAACCGTCCGTATTGATGGTGGAACCGTCTAATATATGTCCTTGTATTATAGGCATTAACGCTTTTTTTGAACAATTTGGGACGATTTTGGTAAATACTTTATCTCCCCTTTTTAATAAACCAAAGACCGGTGTTTTTCCTGCTGCTCCTCTTCCCCTTTTACCCCGAACTCTTTTTGCTCCAAAATAAGATTCATCAAGTTCAAAAGTTCCAATTTCTTTTTCAGTTTCTTTTAGACTTTCTTTGAATATTTTTTCCCGTATTATATTGAAATATCGATTAACCGTGTTACGATTTACGCCCACAATTAGAAGCAGCTAATACCACAAAGCTTCTAACCTTTTTAGCTGTTGCGGTAGCAGTTATGTCCTCTACAAAACATAAAATTATTTTGTTTATTTTTATTGTACTAAGTCTATGATACATAATGACTTATAACCTCTCATTCTTTGAGATGCTAGTCAAGAGCCAAAAATTTTTATAAACTTAATCCCGCAAAATACTTTCGGGCGCAACCGTATCTTGCAACCGGCTTTTCGGGGTTCCGCTGACGCTCCATTGCTGTGCAACGCGCAAGCGCGCCCCTACAATCCGGGCGCAGGTTTAATCTGCCGGCGTTTGCGTAATCTTCCGTTTTTTTACGGGACAACCGCGATGTTTGCCGGATAAAAATTATGCGCCGGCGGAACAATGAAGTCGGGTAGGGAGGGAGAAATCTTTCGGCTCTTGCCGGATTTAGAGGGGATGTCTTACAAGTTTGTTTAAGCTAAATGTCGAGTTTTTCAAAAACTCGACATTTAGTATCCGTTTTCCGTACCAATTCGGTAGTGAGCAGAACGAACGAAGTTTCCGTGCACTTATTTTTCCGTCTTAAATTTTCCTACTTCAAGAACAAGACTGTCGATGCTTTC
>CAUUGI010000139.1:0-3292 GCA_963544675.1 uncultured Treponema sp. | reverse complement strand
CCCATGACCGTCAAATGCTGTCTTCTATGGGATTGGACTGTACGCCGTAGGAATAGAGAGTGTTCATTATGCTTGAATAACTTTTTCCGTTCTTACTATAATGCGGCATGGCTACAAAAACTATTCCTGAAAGAAAAGACATTGATAAAAACGACAGGTGGGATTTATCTTCCCTGTTCGCGCATGATGATGAGTGGGAAGCCGCGTTGAAAAATCAAGACGGGCTGACAAAAACAGCGGCGGCGTGCAAGGGAACGCTTGGGCAGTCCCCTGAAAAACTGCTTGCGGCACTGAAAGCATTGGAAGAAGCGGATAAAAATCTTGAAGCGGTTTACAATTATGCAGGCTTGCAGTTTTCCGCCGACGAAAGTAATGCCGCCTCGCTCGACAAAGTGGGGCGCGCACAGATGGCGTACACGAAGTTCAGCGCGGAAACCAGCTTTTTTTCGCCGGAATTGCAGGCGATTCCCGATGAAACAATCTGCACGTGGATAGAAAAGTCCGACTTCGATGATTACCGCATATTTATCCAAAAACTGCTGCGCCTTAAAGAGCATATTTTAAGCGAAAAAGAAGAGCGCATTCTCTCGCTGCAAAGCGAAAGCGCGGGAACGGCGGACAAAGCGTTTTCCGCCCTCACGAATACCGACATGGTTTTCGGCACCGTAAACGTAAACGGCGAGGAGCAGCAGCTTACACAGTCGACATTCAGTGTGTTTTTGGATAATCCTGACCGCAGTGTCCGTGAAAACGCCTACAAAAAGTTTTACGCCGCGTTTGAAAGTCATCAACACACGCTTGCATCCCTTTACGCCGGTCAAGTGAACGACGACGTGTTTGAAATGCGCGCGCGCGGCTATTCGTCCTGCGTTGAAAAGGCTCTCTTCCGCGACAAAGTGCCGGTCAGCGTATACAAAAACTTAATCGACACCGTTCATGCAAACCTTGGAACGCTCCATAAATATTATGAGTTGCGCCGCCGCATTTTGGGCGTAGAGGAATTGCGCCACTACGACGTATACGTTCCGCTCGTAAAAAGCGTAAAAATGCGCACGCCGTACGAAGAAGCGGTGGAACTCTGCCGCGCTGCCCTTGCGCCGCTGGGAACCGAGTACACGGACAGACTGTGCAACGGACTTCTGCACGGCTGGACAGACCGCTACGAAAACAAAGGCAAGCGGAGCGGCGCATTTTCAAGCGGCGTGTACAAGGGCGACCCGTATATTCTCCTCAATTACAAGGAAGACGTTCTCCGCGACGTGTTCACGATGGCGCACGAAGGCGGGCATTCCATGCACAGCTGGTATTCCGTGCACAATAATCCGTATATGCAATACAACTACACAATTTTCGAGGCGGAAGTTGCGTCCACATTCAATGAAGAATTGCTGTTCCGTCACCTTTTGAAAAATGCGCAAAATGACGACGTAAAAGCGTATCTGCTTGCAACGAGAGCTGGCGATATTCTTGCGACATTGCACCGGCAGACGATGTTTGCGGAATTCGAATTGAAAGCGCATGAACTTGTTGAAAACGGAACGCCCCTTTCCGCAGAATTGCTGCGAAAAATCTACCGCGAGCTTTTGGTCTTGTATTTCGGCGACAAAATGCACTTTGAAGACAACAGCGACATGGAAGGTCTTCGCATTCCGCATTTTTACAGTGCGTTCTACGTCTACAAATATGCGACCGGCATTTCCGCATCCCTTGCGCTTGCCCGCCGCGTTACCGAAGGCGGCAAAACCGAACGAGAAGATTATTTTAACTTTCTTAAATCCGGCGGTTCGCGCTATCCGATTGAATCGCTGCGTATGGCGGGCGTCGATATGGAAAGCCCCGCTCCCGTACAAGCCGCGCTCGACGAATTTGCACGCATGGTAGGAGAGCTGGAAACTCTGCCGGTAAAATAAAACCTCAAATGTCGAGTTTTGAAAAATTTCGCTGTGCTTTCGGCTATGTTCCGTCCGCTTAGCCGCAGTCGAGCTTTTCGCTCGAAACGGCACGCAGCCGGAACCTCGCCTGCGCATAAATGGCGTTCATTTCAAAACTTTACATTCTATTGGTGCAGGAAAGAGTTGGAAAATGCCGAGTTTTAGAAAACTCGGCATTCCGCCATTAGAAATAACATATTGTAAGTTTCCATATATTGAGTTAGATTTCCGCAGTAGTGTTGTAATTCGGATTGCGGAGTTTATATATTCAAAAATCGGTGCTTATTCCTCTCGTAGAAAATATAAAACTGAAAGGTTCAAAGTATGAAGCAATTTTCAATACGCTATAAGATAGTGTTGGTATTCGGATTACTCATTGCCGTTGCTACGATTACTGAAGCAACTCTTGCTTTGTTAAAAGCTCGCCAAGCAGTGCGGACAAGAGTCGGTCTTCATTTAATAGGAAAAGCCAATGATACTGCCAACATAATAAACGGAAAACTTGATTCGTTCTTTCAATTTATGGAAGGTATATCGGGAATGCATCAGCTGACCGACCCGTCTTTTTCAATTGAAGATCGTCTTGCATTGCTTGAGCAAGAAACCAAACACTGTAAATGGATATTGGATTTGCAAGTCAGCGATCCGAACGGAGATGCTCATACATATTCCGGAGTTGTAAACGATTTTAAGACTGCATGGTTCCAGACAGCAATAAACGGAGGTAAAGCGTTTTCCGAGCCGTTTAAGTCCGCGTTTGACAACAGCATGGTAAGCATAATATCTCTTCCTTTGTTCGGGGACGGAAAAAAGATAATCGGAACTTTAAATGCCGTAATTGACGGTTTTGAGATTTCAAAAAACGTAAAAGATATAGTCGTTGGAAAAACAGGAGAATGCTACGTAGTCGATTCAAGGGGAACTATAATTGCGCATAAAGATTCCGAGCTTGTGAAAAACGGTTTTAATCCGATAGAAGAATCGAAAACAAATCCGGAATACCTTTCATTAGCCGATTTTATTCAAAAAGTTCTTACATCGGAAAAAAGCCAAGTTGAGTATTACACATATAAAGGCGTTTCATATATTACTTCGTATGCGTCATTGAACATGAACGGCTGGAAAGTTGTAATTCGCGCACCTGTAAATGAGTTTATGGGTACCGTAAATACGCTTAGATTTTCAATGATAATCGTAGGTATAATTATTTTGACGATAACTGCGACAATCACATATTTTATTGCTTACAAAATGGTTGCCCCTGTAAAATTGACTGTATCCGCATTAAAAGATATAGCACAGGGAGAAGGAGATTTGACTGTGCGTCTCCCGATACACGGAAACGATGAAATTACCGACCT
>CAUUGI010000138.1:0-3319 GCA_963544675.1 uncultured Treponema sp. | reverse complement strand
CCATTCAATATGTCTTCCCAGTCTCCGTCAATGCCGTTGATGGATAAAACTGCACTTGTATCTTTTTGATTAAATGCTGAAATTATCTGTTGATTTTCGAATGTCCGCATAAATGCAAATTCCGTATTTGTAAGTGCGATTTGCCTATAATCGCCTTTTTGGAGCGCGGGATTTGCTCTGCGTATTTCTGCAAACTTTCTTATTGTATTTTGCAAATCTGAACCGTTTATAGCCGGGCGAGCGAAATCTGCAAGAGAAGCGGCAAACGGAGCTACTGCCGGTCTAAGCTGATAGTCTGATCCGTTTACACGCGTTCCGCGTATTCCCCACTCACTTCCGTAGTAAATTGAAGGAATGCCGGGAACCGTAAAAAGCATTCCGTAAAGAGGGAAAAGCCATTTTTGATTCGCCAATGTAGAAGCGATTCTGTTTACATCGTGATTATCAAGAAAATTATACAGCATTAAGTTTTTGTATTTTCCGCCGCTGCCGAATTCTTCGTTAAGGCTGTACGCAATTTCAAAAAGATTCGCACTGTTATAGCTTGACCACAAAGCCTTATACATCTGGTAATTCGTTACGGAATCAAGTTTTCCTGCCCTTGACCAGTTGTTATAGTCTCCGTGAACCACTTCTCCCATAAGCCAAAAATTATTTTTTATTCCTGCGCAAAAATTATGCAGTGATTCCATAAAACTTCCGGAAAGAACATCCGCTGCATCCAGCCTTAATCCGTCTATGTTGAATTCACGTATCCACATTTCGACAGCACCGAAAATGTGCTGTCGAACGGCTGCATTATCCGTATCAAGTTTTACAAGGCTCATGTGACCCGCCCAGCCTTCGTAGGAAAAATTATCACCGAAGCTGCTTTTAGAATCAAAACGGATATTTTTATACCAATCCTTGTATTGTGAATTCCAACCATGAGCCTGTAAATCTTTGAATGCAAAAAAATCACGTCCGGTATGATTAAATACTGCATCTACGATAACGGAGATTCCTTTAGAATGACAATTTTCTACAAAATGCTTAAAGTCTTCGTTATTACCAAGTCTGCGGTCAACATGATAATAATCTACCGTGTCATACCCGTGAGAAGACGATTCAAATAACGGCCCAATGTAAATTGCATTTACACCAAGCGATTTTATGTAATCAAGTTCTCCGCAAAGTATGTTGAGCTTATCCGACTTTGCAGAACAAAAATCATTTTTTTGGGGTGCACCGCACATCCCCAACGGATAAATGTGGTAAAAAACCGCTTCACTTATTTTGTTTTTCATAGTTTCCTTCCTATTAATTTGCAACTCCGTATATAAAGCTGCGTATTATTCTGTAAACAGTATCCTCCGAATATTGAAGTTCACCTTTTAGTATTAGATTTGCCGCTGCTGAAGTCAGTCCCTGAAAAGTTTTTGAAAATAAAATTTCATAGCCTTTCATATTTCCGAATTCCTGTACCGATTTTGTAAACAAAGAACAGTAAATTTCCGTGATTTTATATCCCAACTCGGAATGAATCTTAAATGCCTCGCTTTCAGCCGCATAAAATTCCAATGTATTGTAAAAATAAAAAAAATCCGGATTTTCAAGAGAGAATTCAATATACACTTTTAAAATATCCGTCAAATGCTTTATAAAATCATGATTGTATTCTCCGGCTTTATGAAGTCTGTCGTAAAGACGATTTCCGTAAAAATCCAGTATTGCACGCAATAATCCCGCCTTGCTTCCAAAATAGTAATACAAAGTCGGTTTTGTTATGCCACAAGAATCTACAATCTCCTGAATACCTACACCGTCATATCCGCCTCTGCAAAATAATTTTAATGCTGTAGACATTATTTTTTCCTTAGTGGAAAATGTGTCATTCATGATTTTATTATACCGAACGGTATATAAAAGTCAATATGTCAGATTAAAAACACAAATTGCTTTAAAACGCTTATAGTTTTATTAACGGTATTGTAACCGTCATTGCATCGTCAATAAAAACCTTGTGCTTTTTGAAATTACCGGGAGGCGTTTTGCCGTCATAATTGCTGAAACCGAAAGGTTCCTTAGGTATACCTATTGCGTTTGTGTTTAGTTTTCCATCTCTGTTGACATCTTGATAAACGCAAAAAGCATATTCACCGTTTTTCAACTGTACGTGATAAACTGATTTTTCTCCATCGACATCCGATTTTACGGTTAGATACGGAATTCTTTTACCGAAACTTTCAGCCGAATCATGAACACTTATAACAATTGTTCCCGCATTTTCTTTTACGCCGGTAACTATGATTTCCACATCAGACAGTTCTTCTTTTAATGCCGCTTGAGAAT
The DNA here is from genome assembly GCA_963544675.1 of uncultured Treponema sp. Taxonomy (GTDB): domain Bacteria; phylum Spirochaetota; class Spirochaetia; order Treponematales; family Treponemataceae; genus Treponema_D. The sequence goes on along the minus strand of CAUUGI010000138.1, from coordinate 988 downwards.
GCAGCAACTCTAAAATCATCATGCAGAAAACTAAGGTAAATATTCGTTTCATGTTTTTTCCCCTGTAGAATCAACAATTTAACAACATATTGCTGTACAAAGGTGAATGTTATAAATCCTTTATATAATTTTCAAAGCGGCACTGTTCAAATATTTCTTTACCTATAAGGGTAATTGCCTTTGCGGGACAGTTGTTTATGCAGCGGTAACATATTGTGCAGCTGCCCGGATAAAATACGGCTTTATTGTTTTCAATATATAATGATTTTGAAGGACAATTTGCCGTGCAGATTCCGCAGCCAATACAGCGTTCTGTTCGTATATTTAGATGCTCGCGGAGTTCTTTGGCATGCAGTTTGAACCATAAGCGTTGACCGAACAGTCCCGCGATTAAGTGGAAAAAAGATAAGCCGTCTTTAGGATATATTCCCCTTTTTATATATTCTGCCGTTTGCATAATCTTTTTTTGAGCCGCAGATATGAGGGCGGTATTTTCAGACGGCGTTTTTTTAAGCAATTTTACATCGGCAATACAATCCGGCATACGTATGTGCAAACCACCGGTAACGACGGCTCCGCATTTTTTTAGAAGTCGCGCGGCAAGCCCTGCACCGTCTCCGCTGAAAAGTCCCATAGTTACAATAATAAAAATACGTTTTCCGTAAAACATATTCGCGTGTTGCAAAATAAATGATTTTACAATACGAGGAATGTCGCTGAAATAAACAGGATAACCGAACGCAATTTCATCAAAGTCGCGTAAAATTTCAATCGTTTCGTCGGATTCAATGCTGACCGCTCTGTCTCCTGTAGATTTTGCAAATTCTTCCATACAATATTTTGTATTGCCGGTTCCGCTAAAATAAATTCCATTCATTATTTATTCCTCGCCTTTCTATTTCAAAAACCGCAGCTCAAGCAAATCCATAAAATCGGTAATTTTTTCTTTCCAGTTTTCGTTATATTGAACATTTTTCATCGAAGCTAA
>CAUUGI010000137.1:0-3346 GCA_963544675.1 uncultured Treponema sp. | reverse complement strand
GGCATCTATAAACACTAGATAACGGCATCTATAAACACTAGATACAGGCATCTATAAACACTAGATAACGGTATCTACCAACTTTATCCGCGCAATAATATTTAGCCCAAATGTCGAGTTTTCCCAAAACTCGACATTTTCCAACTCTTTCCTGCACCAATAGAATGTAAAGTTTTGAAATGAACGCCATTTATGCGCAGGCGAGGTTCCGGCTGCGTGCCGTTTCGAGCGAAAAGCTCGACTGCGGCTAAGCGGACGGAACATAGCCGAAAGCACAGCTTTATTTAGTTGCTATTTCCGAAACTCGACATTCGACCTATTTATTTTCTCCAAAACTTCCCAATGTAATTCGCACACACATTTGTCCGCCTTTATTCGTGCGGAGGGTTTAATACCATGACGCTCTGCGTCGGGGGTGTTGATTTGCCGCCGTCTTCTTTTATCTACAAAATCACTTTTATCTCAAGTTTTCCGCAGAAAAACTTGCAGCGGGTGAATAATCCGCAAAATCTTCAACGTTCCTTTTTTTCGTCCGCTATTTTATTCTTGCCCTCCCTTTCTCCGGCTTGTTATATTTGGGAATAAACAAAAATCCAAAAGAGGTAAAGAAATTGGCTAAACATGAATTTCAGACGGAAGTGAACCAGCTTTTAAAGCTCATCATTCATTCGCTGTATTCCAACAAGGATATTTTCCTGCGCGAAATCGTTTCTAATGCGTCGGACGCGCTGGATAAGCTCAAATATCTGACCGTTTCCGACGACGCGTACAAGGCGATTCAGTTTGACCCGCGTATCGACATTTCGTTTGACGAAAAAGACGGTACGCTTACCGTGCAGGATAGCGGAATCGGCATGGACGAAGAAGACTTGCAGAACAATCTGGGAACGATTGCGCGTTCGGGCACCAAAGCATTTCTTGAAAAACTGTCTGCCGACGCGGCAAAAGATTCCGCGCTCATCGGGCAGTTCGGCGTGGGATTTTATTCGGCATTTATGGCGGCAAAAAAAATCGACGTGTATACGCGGAAAGCCGCTGCCGCTTCAAAACTTTTGCATTGGGCAAGCGACGGCACAAACTCTTATGATTTGGACGAAGCGGGCGCGGACAGCGAGGAGGCGAAACGCTTCGGATTCGATAAGACGGACAAAAACGGAACTGCAATTGTCATGCACTTAAACGACGACAGCAAGGAGTACGCGAGCCGCTGGAAAATCGAAGAGCTTATCAAACGCTACAGCGACCACATTGCATTCCCCATTTACCTGCACTACACGCAAAATCAATACGACGACAAAGGCAACGTCAAGTCTTCCGAAAACAAAATCGACCAAGTAAACAGCGCGTCTGCATTGTGGAAAAAGCCGAAGTCGGAACTGAAAGCCGCCGACTACAATGAGTTTTACAAGACAATCGGACACGATGGCGACGATCCGCTCATGCACATTCACACGCACGCGGAAGGCACGCAGGAATACACGACGCTTTTCTTCGTACCGCAGCGCGCTCCGTTCGATATGTATCAGGCGGACTACAAAAGCGGCGTAAAACTCTACGTTAAGCGCGTATTTATTACGGACGACGACCGCGAGCTGCTGCCGGCGTATTTGCGTTTTGTGCGCGGCGTTATCGATTCGGAGGATTTGCCGCTCAACGTCAGCCGCGAGATTTTGCAGCAAAACCGCGTGCTTGAGGCGATTAAAACGCAGTCGGTGAAAAAGCTGCTTTCCGAATTCAAAAAGATGGGAGAAGCGGCGGATAAAGCGCGCGGCTCGGAAAACCCTTCCGACGATGAAAAAGCGGCAATCGAAAAATGGAATAAATTTGTTGCCGCATTCAACCGCCCGATGAAAGAAGGCTTGTACGGCGACTACGCAAACCGCGACGAAATCGCGGAAATCGTGCGCTTTAAGAGCACGGATAAAAGCGGCGACGGCGACGGCAACTGGACGAGTTTTGCCGCCTACGTTCAGCGTATGAAGCCCGAACAAAAAGCGATTTACTACATCACCGGCACGGACGAAAAGAACCTCCGCGAAAATCCGCTTTTGAAAGCGTACACGGACAAAGGCTTTGAAGTGCTCATCATGGCGGACGAAATTGACGACATCGTAATTCCGGGCTACGGCAAGTACAAGGAATTCGACTTGAAAGCCGTCAACCGCGCAGGAAGCGACGAGGAACTTGGCGTAAACAAAGAAGAAGCGGAAAAAAAGGAAAAAGAGTTTAAGCCCGTCGTCGAAAAGATTCAAAAAGCGCTTGAGGGCAAAGTCAAAGAAGTAAAATTGAGCAAACGCTTGTCTTCCGAAAGCCCTTCGTGCATTGTCGTTGACGAAAACGACCCGTCGTTCCAGATGGAACGCATGATGAAAGCGATGGGACAAGGCGGACTTGCCGAAGTCAAACCGATTCTTGAAGTCAACGGAGAGCATCCGCTTGTTGCAAAACTCAAGGACGCAAGCGACGATGCCTTTATCAAAGACGTTTCCGAAGTCCTCTTGAACCAAGCCCTGCTGATTGCCGGCGTTGAAATTAAAGAGCCTGCGCTCTTTGTGCGCCATTTAAACAATCTGTTGAGTAAGTAACATGGCGGACTGGCGGACGGGATGAACTTGTTTTGAAAGATTTAACGGGTTTACCGTCTGCCGGCAATTTTGCGGTGCAAAATTGCGTAAAACTTGCGTTGTTGTGCCCAATAAAAGGTGCAATCGGGCGGAAAATATGGTGCGGACGTACCGATAGAGCCGCCGGAGATTATTTCCTCTCCGGCGGCGTTTTTTATATGCGGGAAACGGTTGCAGTCTTACTGCGATTACGGCATTTGAAAGCGCACATAAATCAGCCGGAAGTTTCGTAACGAAAGAGACAAGCGGTTCGTATTGACTCTAACGAAATGCTATCACAAGGCGATACGGGATGCTCGGAGGTCATGTCGTAACACGGAAATCAATTTTCCCCAAATCAGCCGATAGTCCGAATGTTGAGACTTTCTATTTTTATAAATATCGGATATTAGCTCACCTAGAAAATTAAAATATACGAATAATCCGGGATTCCAAAGGGCGCAAGTCCTTTGGTCGTGCCCAAGGAAGGAGGGTTCTCAAGGGAGGAAAACTGCGGGCTTCGAACTCCGAGCTGGTTTCCTCCCTTGAAAGAAATGGTTTAAGGCTTGCGCCTTAGAAAAATATAAGCTTTGAGTTTATAAAACTCGAAATTGAGGATAATAAGTCATTAGGATTGAGAGTACGGAACTCAATGCTTTGAAAATTGATTTCCGTGCATGTCGTAAGCGTTTAATTGACAGCTTCTTAAACTCTCAGTTATAATTGCCGCAACATGGATGTTT
>CAUUGI010000136.1:0-3407 GCA_963544675.1 uncultured Treponema sp. | reverse complement strand
AAGAAAAAAAAGCGATTGTAAAAAAGACTCTTGAAAATCTTAATCGCCTTTCCGATTTGCAGGCAAAACTGTATGCGGATGCGCGAGAATCCGTTTTGATAGTTCTACAGGCATTGGATGCCGCAGGCAAAGACAGCACGATAAAGCACGTCATGTCTACCGTAAATCCACAGGGGGTAGATGTTGCAGGATTCAGAGTGCCGACTGCGGAAGAAGCGAACCACGACTTTTTATGGCGCTATCATCGAAAATTACCGGAGCGCGGTAAAATGTGTATTTTTAACCGCAGCTATTACGAAGAAGTCCTCGTTGTAAAAGTTCACGAAAGTTTTAAGTCCTATCATGTTCCCGAACGAATGTTGCACGGCGATTATATCAAACAAAAATACAAAGATATTTGCGCATGGGAAAAATATCTTTACGGAAACGGAACGAAAATCATTAAAATATTTTTAAACCTTTCAAAGCAGGAACAGAAAAAACGTTTTCTTGAGCGCATTGAACGTTCCGAAAAAAACTGGAAGTTTTCTGCAAACGATATAAAAGAGCGCGCATTTTTTGAAAAATATCAAAAGGCTTATGAGGATGCAATAAACAACACAGCAACCAAAGATTGCCCGTGGTATGTCCTGCCTGCCGACCAAAAATGGTTTACACGCTTCCTCGTTTCGGAAATTCTTGTAAAAGAGCTTGAAAAGATCAACCCGCAGTTCCCGATAGTCGACGAAGACAAAAAACGCAATTTGCAGGAATGCAAAACGCTTTTGGAAAATGAAAACTGATTTATAAGTCGAATATAAAAAATCTGCTGAATTCGATATACACGAGGAAGAAACATGACAATCATTCAAGGAATTCTCTTGGGGATTTTACAAGGAATCGCAGAATTTCTGCCGATTTCATCATCGGGGCATCTCGCCGTCGCACAAAAATTATTCGGACTAAGCGATGTGCCGCTTTTGTTTGACATTGTTTTGCATCTTGCAACACTTGCCGCCGTCATTTTGTATTTTAGGAAAAAAATTGCAAAACTGTTTGTAATTTTGTGGCAGTGGCTCATGCACAAAACATCCGCAGAGGACGGCGACAATACCGACATACTTGCGGGCAACACAGAGCGCGGCAGACGGACTATAATCGCGGTTTTTGTTACAACGGTTGTAACAGGCGCAATCGGCGTTTTTACAAGCAAATTGATTCCCGATATGAGTTTAAAAGTTACGGCAGGCGGATTTATCGTTACCGCCGCGCTCCTTATAATTTCCGCATTTATTGAAAAACGTCGAAAAGCCGCGCAACAAACTTTCTCCTCCACGTCTGATACGCCCAAAGGAATAAATATCGCGCAAGCTGCCCTGATAGGCGTTATGCAGGGAATAGGGACATTTCCCGGAATATCGCGCTCAGGCTCGACGATTGCAGGTGCGCTTTTCGGCGGATTAGACAGAGCGGCGGCAGGCGAATATTCATTCATCGTTTCAATTCCGGCTATTTTGGGCGCGTTTGTGCTTGAACTAAAGGATTTGGATAAAGTCGGAACTTCAATCGGGGCTGCCCCCGTAATTGCAGGCTGTGCGGCAGCTTTTGCTTGGGGCTACATTTCGCTCACGGTGCTTATGAAGATAATCAAAAAGGGGCAGCTTGAGTGGTTTGCAGCGTATCTCATTCCGCTTGGCATTGCAGGACTTATTTTCTTTTAGGGCGCAAACGGAATTCGTAATCGGCTTTTCGCGGTTTCATTCGCGGCAAGCCGCGAACGGCTGCGCCGCCGCTGCAATCCGGCGTAGGTTATGTCTTAAAGACATTGCTTATATTCCGTCTTGCTGCGGGTACACGGTTGGTCTAAAAATAAACGCCGAGCATACGGAAGAAATATGTTCTCCACATTTAAAGACCGCATCTTAAGGTATTTTCAAACTTATCTTCAAAAATACATGGTGAAATAAAATGAAAGCTGTTTATATTGATTCCGCCGCTGCGGAAAAAGAAGCAAAACTGTGCTTTTCAATCCCCGAAAACGTTATGATGGAAAACGCCGCCACCGCTCTTGAACACGCACTTGATGAAACAAATGCAGACGGCAAAGATAAATTCGTGCTGATTTTATGCGGCGGCGGAAACAACGGCGGCGACGGATTGGCACTTGCAAGGCGCATTCAGGAAAGAATCGACTGTGCCGTATGCCTTTTTTCAGAAACAAAAACACAGGAAGCAAAACTTCAAAAACTTACAGCTCAAAAAATCGGTGTAAGTTTTTTGAACTTTTCAGACGTTTTGCTTGCAAATCTAAATTCGGACAAATCAAAACACCTGATAATCGTTGACTGCATTTTCGGCACAGGCTTTCACGGAGAACTTCCACCTGAAATCCGCTCGGCTTTTTTACAAATAAATAAAACGGCTTGCACAAAAATTGCGTGCGACATTCCAAGCGGAATCGGCAAAGACGGAAATATCGCCTCGCATGATGAAAACGGAAAACCTCTCGCATTTTGCGCAGATACTACGATTACAATGGGCACGCTGAAAACTGCACTGTACACGGATACAGCAAAAGATTTTACGGGAAATATAATTTCCGCGCCTCTTGGAATAAGCGATGCGCTCTTTACGAAATGTGCCGAACCTGACGCATATCTCTTGGAGCACGGCGATATAATTCTGCCGGAACGCACACAAAAATCCGCACATAAAGGAATGTTCGGACATACAGTAAGCGTCATTGGAGAAAAAGCCGGCGCGGGAATTATCGCGTCAGATGCTGCTCTCCACTTTGGAGCGGGATTTGTAAGCGCGTTTCAAGGCGGACTTTGTAAATCCGCATTTAAACTTCCGTGTACGCTCATGGAAACGGAAGTTTTTCCGCCTAATGCAAATGCGGTAATTTTAGGCAGCGGACTTGGACGAAGCTCTAAAGCATTCGATTTTGCAGAAAAGCAAATACTTCCTTTTATATGCGCAATGAAAAATCCCGCTTGCGTTATAGATGCGGATATGTTTTATTATCCAAAGCTGTCTGCGTTATTAAAAAAACTTAATACAAACACGAACGCAAGAGTAATTCTTACTCCGCACCCGAAAGAATTGGCTTCCATGCTTTCTTTATGCGGTATCACTGAATTTGATGCAGTTACGCAGCGTTTTAATGCCGCTCGTGCATTTGCCGCACGCTTCCGGAATCTTGTATTGGTTGCAAAAGGAGCAATAACTTACATCGCTCACGGTAAAAATATTTTTATTGCGGACTTCGGCTCGCCTGCACTGGCAAAGGCAGGAAGCGGCGATGTTCTTGCAGGATTGTGCGGTGCGCTCCTTTCACAAAACTACAGCACGGAAGAGGCGGCGAAAACGGCAGTCATGGCGCATGGACTTGCCTCTAAAATGCAAAAACCGAATTATGCGCTTAC
>CAUUGI010000135.1:0-3652 GCA_963544675.1 uncultured Treponema sp. | reverse complement strand
GCGTTGCGAAGCAATGGAGCGTCAGCGGAACCCCGAAAAGCCGTTTACGAAATATGTTTGCGCCCGGTATGGAAAAAAAAAGATATTTGAAATACACTTGCAACATGAATGTGATTGTTATCGGAAACGGCGGGCGGGAACACGCAATAAGCTGGAAACTGTCTCAAAGCCCAGAAATAGAAAAAATCGTATGCGTCCCCGGAAACGGCGGGAGTGCAAAAGAGAATAAATGTAAAAATGTGGACTTTGCCGACTGCGGCTACATAAAAAACAACGGAACAAGTCCGTATGTTCAGATTGCAAAATATGAAAACTGCGAAATGGCTGTTATCGGCCCGGAAGAGCCGCTTGCTGCAGGTCTTGCGGATGAATTTATACGTGCGGGGATTGAATGTGTCGGTGCTTCAAAAGCTGCGGCGAAACTTGAAGCCAGTAAAGATTATGCCAAATCGTTTATGCAAAAATACGGAGTTGAATGCGCCGCAAGTAAATCTTTCACTGATGAAGATGAGGCTTGCGAATATGTAAAGACGCACGGAACTCCTATTGTAATAAAGGCGGACGGACTTGCAGGCGGAAAAGGCGTAATTGTAGCCGCTTCGAAAAAAGATGCGATTGATGCCGTGCATGAGATAATGAAGTCGGATCGCTTGGGAAATGCCGGTAAAAAAATCGTAATAGAAGATTATCTTGAGGGTATAGAAGTTTCCGTTCTTTCTGCGGTGTCAGTAACGAAAAACTGTGTGGAGCAAAATAAAGCTGCGATTGTGCCGTTTTTGTATGCGCGCGATCATAAGCGGCTTTTAGACGGTGCAAAAGGGCCTAATACCGGCGGAATGGGAGCGGTTTGCCCTCTTGATGACGTATCTGCCGAAACTATGAAGTTATTTGATTCAAATATTTTAGAGCCGACTTTGCGCGGTATAATTGAAGAAGGCTGCGAATATTGCGGATTTTTATTTTTCGGCGTGATGATTACTAAAGACGGTCCCAAACTCCTTGAATACAATGTGCGTTTAGGAGATCCGGAAACGCAGGCCGTTCTTCCTCTCATGGATTTTGACTTTTTTAAAATGTGCCGCGCGATAACTGGCGGAACCTTGAAAGATTTTAACTTCTGCTGGAAAAAAGGTTATCAGGTTGCGCCTGTTATTGTTTCCGGCGGCTATCCAGAACATTATCATACCGGTAAAACCGTATTTATAGATGAAAATAAAACTGCAAAGAGCGGCGCAAAAATATTCATCGCCGGTGCTAAAATCGGAAGCCGCGCCGGTGATAAAGAATCTTCACTTGTAACGAGCGGCGGAAGAGTGCTTGCGTGCAGCGCATTCGGTAAAACATTCGAAGAAGCCTATAAAAATGCTTATTCCGCTGTTGACGCCGTTAAATTTGAAGGCGCATTTTACAGAACGGATATAGGACTTCCCGGCGCGGCGGAAAGCGGAAAATTGTAATTTCAAAAGCAGATGGAAATATTCTAACCGGCTCAACTCGGCTTGTTGATTTCTTCCTGCCTCTGTCTCAGAAAATCCCGATAAAAACATAAAATTAAAGTACAGCTTTAATGACACTTAGTGCAATTTGCTCTATGATAACGATACAACATACAAATTAAAGCGTCTCATCGGTTTTACAACCCGGACGCAAAAATTCATAAGGTGCCGTCGGCATCCGTCAGTTTTAGAAAGACTGATATGGAAACTTGTTTCCGATTTATCTTAGAAAAGGAGAACGCAAATGTTTGCAACTTATGCTGATTATTCAACAAATCCAAATGCTGCAATGAATAATATGAACTTATATGCAGCGGCTTCCGTAACAATGCCGGAATTGTTTTTTGCCGATCATTCAGCAGAACTCAGCATAGAAAAAGAACATGAATGCGTTATTCCGACATTTACATGGATAAATGGAACAAGAAACGGCAACTTTAAAGGACTTAATTTTAGAAGAAAAGTCCCAAGAATTTTTGTGAATAAGGAGATTAAACCGAAATGGAGACCGTCAAAACTTTCTTAAAACCTATAATAGATTTACAGGGCACCGGTGCTCAAATCAAAAAACTCAGGAAAATCAACGGATTTACCGTTCACGAATTGCAGGAGATATTCGGTTTTGAATATCCGCAGGCAATTTATGCTTGGGAACAGGGTAAAAACGCTCCATCAATCGACAATATCATAATTCTTGCGCAACTTTTCAGAGTTGAAGTCAGTGAAATTATTGTAACTGCGGCTGTTGAAGTATCTATATCATGCAGCGGACATAACAAGCGGCTTAAAGAGTGTGATTGCAAGTCTTGCACTGATTCCGAAGAAGCCGCAGTCGCTGACACAGGTACAAATTGCGGTCGGTGCCGCTTTAAGAAAAGCGCATAAATTAAAATTATTGAACAGACTTAATGATTAAACGGCATTCTGAAAATTAAATTTCGGGATAGCCGGCAGGAGAAAATATGAAGTTAGTGCAAGGAAAATATAATACGGCTAAGGTTTTCACGGATGTTGTTGATGAAAAATCGTTACAACAAATTAAAACACTCTGCGATCAGGAATTTACCGAAGGTGCAAAAATCCGTTTGATGCCGGATGTTCATGCGGGAGCCGGCTGTACTATCGGTACAACGATGACTCTTAAAGACAAAATTGTTCCGAATCTTGTGGGCGTGGATATCGGCTGCGGAATGGAAACTTTATGTATAAAAGCCGACAGCGACATAAGTCGTAATTTTAGCGGTGCTGAACTTGATAAAATCATACGCAAGAATATTCCATCGGGTTTCGGCATTAGAAAAAAGCCGCATGCTTTTGTGGAGCAGGTAGAATGGGAGCATATTAAGGGGCATTACAATAAAAACAGAGCCTGTTTAAGTCTTGGAACATTGGGCGGCGGCAACCACTTCATTGAGGCTGATCGAGACGATGAAGGCAATTTATACATTGTTGTCCACTCAGGGAGCCGTCATGCAGGTCTTGAAATAGCTGATTATTATCAGGAGCAGGCTTGGCAGCAGTTGAATGGAAACAGAGATTCGGATTGCCGACATCTGATTGAACAATTAAAAGCTGAAGGCAGGCAGAATGAAATTGAGGAAAAGCTTGAAGATTTGAAAGCTCGGACGTCAACATCTGTGCCCAAAGATTTAGCTTATGTAAGCGGAGAACTTTTTGACGCTTATATAAACGATATGCGTATCATGCAGCATTTTGCAATGTTGAACCGAAAAGCAATGATTCAATCTATTTCGATTGATCTGCATATTAAGGAGAATGATGTTCTTGAACAGTTTACGACAATTCACAATTACATCGATACGGAAGATATGATTTTGCGTAAAGGTGCTGTGAGTGCCCGTAAAGGTGAAAAACTTTTGATTCCAATCAATATGCGAGACGGTTCATTAATCTGCATCGGCAAGGGGAATGAAGACTGGAACTGTTCCGCTCCACACGGAGCCGGTCGTGTAATGAGCCGCAACAAGGCAAAGAAAGAATTGAGCCTTGAAGAATTTAAGGCGGAAATGAGCGGAATATGGTCGAGTACGGTAAATTTGGACACGATTGATGAAGCTCCTATGGCTTATAAAGGAATGGATGATATTATCGAAAATATCAATCCGACTGCTGAAATAGTTAAGGTTATAAAACCG
>CAUUGI010000134.1:0-3834 GCA_963544675.1 uncultured Treponema sp. | reverse complement strand
AACCTGCGGCCTCCGGGTTATGAGCCCGACGAGCTGCCAACTGCTCTACCCCGCGACGTATGGGCGCATAATAGATATTTAACATATTTATGTCAAGCTGTTTGCACGTATTTGAACACAATCACTAAAATACGGCAAAATATTTCAGTATGCACTTTGTTGACAGTTTTTCAAAAGTCAATTTCTTTAATAATACTTCAAAAATAAGCCGTAAATATAATAACCCTTAAAAATAATGAAATACGCCAATTCGGATGAATGTTTAACCTGAACGGTATTATGACTATGCAATAATGGAATCATATATTAGACTATTCTCAATCGGAGGCTATATGAAAGAATCTTTTTACAAATTATTGAGATTTACCGCATTTATTCCGGCACTTGTAATTTTTGCAGGCTGTTTTAACAAAAACTCCGGCACCATCAAAGCGGAACTAGATTTTTGGGATTTCCCTAATTTCAGTTCCGAATCGGGAGTTGCAGGAGATTTTGAAAAAAATCTTATAGCGGCTTTTGAAAAAGAATATCCCACAATAAAAGTCAATTTCAAACTCATTTCATTTGCGGACGGTCCTGCCGAAATCGAATCGGCAATAAAAAACGGCAAGGCTCCCGATATAGTTTATGATGCGCCGGGACGAATAATAGTATGGGCAGAACGAGGACTTCTTGAACCGCTTGACGATGTTCTTGCAACGGAAAAGCCTTATATAACAACGGGTTTGCTTTCCGTTTCGGCCGGTAAAGACAGACGTACTTATATGTACCCCATGCACGAAGGTGGGTTTTCAATGGCATTCAACAAAGAAATGCTTGAAGACATGGGGCTTATCGATTTATTGCCGTACAACAGACGAGACCGCAGTTGGACTCTTGCTGAATATGAAAAACTTTTGACGGCAATAAAAGGAAAATTGTCCGACGGGCAAACGCCCGGAGTATTCTATTACAAAACACAGGGCGGAGATCAGGGGACACGTGCATTTTTGATGAATCTTTACGGAAATGTAAGCCTTTTAAACGGCGATTACTCAAAATATACTTTTAATTCAGTGAATGCGGTAAAAAATGTTGAATGGACTGTAAACGCAATGAAAAAAGGTCTGCTTTTAGACGGAGCGAATAAAACGTCAAACGATGCAATAGGAATGTTTGTAGAATCAAAAGCGGCTCACACCATTCTTTATTCGCCGCAGTTAAACAAAATGTACAACGGCAAACGCAATTATAAGGGCAAAGATTTCACTCCGATTTTTATGCCTTTCCCGAATAATTCCGGTGCTCCGTCCCTGGAATTCCTTGCAGGCGGTGCGTGTATTTTTAACAACGGGAATGCGGAAAAAATAAAGGCGGCAAAAAAATTCCTGCATTTTGCGGCGACAGACAAAGTATGGGGAAAGAAACTTGTCGATGCAAGCGGCGGATTTCCGGCAAGTTCCAAAATCGAAATTGAAACGGAAGATCCTGAAATCCTTTATAATTCTGTGTTGCAGCGATTTTTTGGACAATATTACAACAACATCACAGGATTTTCCGAAATGCGCGGATATTGGAACACGGCATTAAAAGAAGCCGCCGCCGGAAAGGATATTCAAACCGTTCTTAATAAATTTGTTCAAGATTCGGACAGCTCATTAAAACAATAAGACGACTGTTCTACAACTTCAGTTTCAGAACAGATTTAATGCACATTGCAGGAGACTATGATGAATAAAAACGCTTCTAAAACAATCAATTTTTTTTCAATAAAAAATAAAATGATCGGTGCTTTATCGCTGTTTTCAGTTGTATTCTTGATGGTTATATGCGTTCTATCGATTTATCTTGCTTCGAATTCACTTTTACGGAACACAAAATATTTCCTAAAAGAATTGTCGTTCAGTTCTTCAAAAATCCTTGATGAACGAGCGACTTCGATATTCGGAAAACTAGAAGCGTTTTCAAACATTCATCTGATTCAAGATGAAAATTCTTCATATAAATCGAAAATCGAATTGTTCAAAAATGAAATACAAATGCAAAAACAGCGCGGTTGGATAAATTTCGGAATTGAGGAAAAGACGGAATACTCTACCGCACGGATGACAAAACGGAAAACGTTGCTTCCGCCGATTGGTACAAAAAAGCACTCAAAGGAAAATACGTTATCACAGAGCCGGCAATGTCAAGTTCCGAGCGGACTTATGTTTATGTAGTCGCAATTCCAATGCGCGATTTGCAGGGAAAAATAGTTGGCGTGATAAGCGCAACTTTGTTGGGAGACTCGCTTTCAAATCTCATAAGCGACATAATAATCGGAGAGACGGGAACTGCATATCTTATAAGCCCTGACGGAATAATTTTGGGGAATCGCCGTCCTGAAATCCTTTATAAAAGCATTTTTACGGAAATCATGACCGATAAAGATGCGGGGTACTCTACATTTCTGAAAAACGCATTAAAATCCGGCGTTTCAAGTGTGAATCTTTCAAAACTAAACAACGTAAACTATATTTCCGCCGTAACACCAATGAGGTATTCCGGCTGGACTCTCCTGATAACCGCCCCTGCCTCAGAATTTATTGCGGAAAACATATCGAATTTCATAAACACATTCGCATTCATCTCGCTTATCCAGTTATTTATCTCAATAATAGTTGCAGTAATAATGGCACTCCAGATTGTCCGACCGATAAACGGAGTTATAGCGGCATTAAAGAATATTTCTCAGGGGGACGGAGACCTTACAATAGAACTTCCTGCCAACGGCTCTGATGAAACCAGTATTTTGTCGTCGTATTTTAATAAAACTATTTTAAAACTGCGCAATTCAATTCACAAAGTAGGTAGAGATTCCGTAGAAATGAAAGACGTAGGAACCGACCTTGAATGCAATATGGTTTCCGTAAGCGAATTTGTTGCAAAAATCACGGAAAGTATTGACGGTCTAAAACAGAATTTTACACAGCAAGAACAAAGCGTTGCAGAAACCGCTTCCGCAATCGAACAGATTATACGCACAATACGCCTTTTAAACGGCAGTATAGGTCAACAGCTTTCAGTTGTACAGGAATCATCTTCCTCATTCGATCAGATGAATTTAAGCATCGGTACTGTAGGCGGAAACGTAAAAACTACGAGAGATGCTATTAAAAAACTTGCTGCGGCAACTGATGATGGAAGAGCAACTCTGGCAAAAGCTAACGAAATATCACAGCGAGTTTCAGAAGCGTCCGGTGGATTGTTGGAAGCAAGTGCGGTAATCGAAAATATCGCGAGTCAAACAAATCTTCTTGCGATGAATGCGGCAATTGAAGCGGCTCACGCAGGTGAAGCCGGCAAGGGCTTTGCCGTAGTTGCATCCGAAATTCGTAAACTTGCGGAAGTATCAAGTGCGCAGGGAAAAAAGATTACACAGACGCTCAAAACTCTTACCGGCGAAATTGAAGTTCTTGCAAGTTCCGCTTCCGGTGCCGTAGAAAAATTCAATTTTATTTCCGGCTATTCGGAAGAAGTTAATGGCTCAATTGAAAATGTTGTTCAAGCGATGGATGAACAAGAACATACAGGAAAATCCATTTGGGCGATGATAAAAGAAGTTTCAAATCTTACGGAAGAAGTAAAACACAGCTCAGACGAGATGCTTGCAGGCGGCGAAAAAATCATATCCGAAACAGGCAGACTTGACGGTCTTACAAAAATTCTTCGCGAAAGTATGGACGATATTGCATCTCAGGTGGAGTTGATAAATTCGGCTACGGAAGAATCTCTTGGAATAGCCAAAAAGAATAAAGAGAGCATAGACAGTCTTGTTCTTGAAGTCGGGAAATTTAAAACTGAAAAATAGTATAT
>CAUUGI010000133.1:0-3933 GCA_963544675.1 uncultured Treponema sp. | reverse complement strand
TCTATCATGACTGAGAGATTATAATTTGAAGTTTTGAAAGTCTGTTGATATAATGAAAACATGGCACCGAATGACATACTCAGCAGCGTAATTGATAATTTTTTAAGCAATAAGGAAGAGCATTTTTTATTTCTTTCTCTTTCTTCTGCACTCATGGATAAAATCACTGAAAAATCCTTTCAAATAACTGAAACCATAGATTTAAAAGGAAACTACACCCCTCTAAAACCTTTTTTACAAATTCTTTCAGAGCATAAACCGTCAAAAAAATCGATTTCGGCGCATACATATATTTTGCAGGAACCGTCCCTTCAATCTTATTTTGCTGACGGAAAGGCGACAGAACGTAAAGACATACTGATTTGGACGGAAGAAACGTATTACGAAGTCAAGCGGTTTAAGCAGGCAATCGCCGCTTTAATGAAAAAGTATGTTTCGGAAAATATTTTGATATTAAATGCACAGGAAATGGGGACGGAAGCTGTAGGCGTAATGGAAATGCTTTCAGAAAGTTCCGGATTCAAGGGAAAATTCATATTTTGTTTTGATACGGTAACTTTGGAAGAATCTCACGGCTACATAAATGAATTAATTCAAAAAATCAGCATGAACAGCAATTATTTTGAAATTACAAATCCTGACGAAGATTTGGAATCAAAATACATTGCTTCAAAAGACAGGCTGCCTGACTTTGAAACCGTTTACAGATGTATAAAAAACTGCCGCATATTCCTTGTTTTATCTCAAGCCTGCGCGCTTGCAAAAAGAATTGAAAGCAGCTTAAAAACCCGAAGTTTTTCTATAGAGCAAAGACGTAAATTGTATATGGAAATGGGGCTTTCCTACTTTTACGCCGGTGCTTTGGACGAAGCTGCGTTTTATCTCGGCAATATTGTGGAATATCGGGACGATGATATTCTTGAATATAGGGCGACTTTTTATCTTTCACAGATTCTTTTTGCAAAAAACGATAATGTTACCGCATTAAAATACGCAAACGGTACAAAAAAACATCTTGAGAACAACAAGAATTCCGAATTTTATGTCTATGCCGAAATGATGGACTACATAATCACGGAAAGGACTTATCCTAAGGCTTCCATCGAAAAGTACGGCAAAATTTCCGCACGTTTAAGAAAATTGGGACTGGTAAATAATTTTATACATACGGTTTTAACTGTCCCTTGGCTGCTTATTTACAATGAAACGTCCCGTAAAAAAATTATGTCTCAAATAGACGAGGTTGAACACCTTGCAAAAGAAATCGACAATCAATTTGCCGTTTCAACGGTTTGCCATTGGAAAGGAATTCTTTTATCGTTGTCGGGCGATTCTGAAACTGCACTGAAATGGTACAAAAAATGTATAGATATTAGAACGGAAATAGGACAGGTTGCTTCCGTAATAAAAATACGTAACGGAATCGCTTATGAATTTCTTGTGCGGGCGGAATATAAAAAGTCTTACGATTTGATAAACAGTTTTATAGGGAAACTGCCCGACAGCTCCGACTATCCGGAAATTGTTATAACGCTCGGAAATATTGCAAAAGCCCTTTTTTATTCCGGTCATTTTGAAGAAGCCTATAAGTTTTTCTTAAAAATATTGAGTCTTTTGTATCTTTTTGATTTGGAAAACAATACGTTTTATCATTTTATCCCGGAATACAACGATATTCTCGTTTATAAAACCGTGATAGAAGCCTGTAGAGAAAGCGCATCTTCAAAAACTCTTACAAGAGCAAAAATCACTCTGAATAATTTAAGTAATAACGGCAAACCTTTTTCACCTATTGAAGAGACGATGAAATATTTCTTAAAAGCCGTTATAAGCCTTAAAGAGGGAAATTTAAAAAAATCTCTTAAGAATTTTACAGATGCGGAAAAAATCTTTTATAAAGTCGGAAATACGCAGGAATACCGCATGGTTTTCATGTATTTTGAATTTGCGGCTCACCTTTTTAAAAACGGATATGCAAAAGAAGCGGAAAAATATAAAAATTTAGGCTTTGAGCTTGCGGTAAAAAAAGACTTTGTTTATTACACAAAAAATAAAAAGAGCGCGACTGATTTTAAGATAAAAGACTATATTAACAACAAAGGAAACTTTGCGCCGCCGAATATAAATCTTGAAGTACTTGAGCAAAAAGCCGAAAAAGTCAGACTTGTAAATCAGCTGCACAAACAGCTCCGTGAAGCGCAGTTCTTAAATAAAGTGATGGGCTTGAGCGCGAATACGACAAACAATATAAAGTATGCAAATTCCGTTGTGCATGTAATTTTTGACTATTTGATGGCGGAAGCTGTATATATCGCGGAAAAACCCAACGAAAAAAACTGGAGCATTTTAGCATCGGTTTCACGCTCGGAGCGTGCACCGCTATCCAATTCGGAATGGGATTCTTTTGTATTGGCTGCAGAATCTTCGCATGACGGGCGCACTTATTACGATAAAAAAGAAAATTTTATTTTTTGCAATCTGTTAAAGTTCGAATTTACAGGCGGAATCGTAATTTTTCTGCAAAAGAATGCGCAGCTCAATTCCCCCGAATTCGACACGATGACAATTGCATTTTCAAACATTCAGGCGCAGCTCGTCATGCTTAAACAAAATGAGCACTTGCTCATAATAGCTTCTACAGACCAACTTTCCATGCTTAAAAACCGCCGCGCCTTACAGGACAGACTTGCGGTGGAAAGTGAAACTCTGCGCAGTTACCAAAACAAACATGATATGCTTATTCAGCATTCAATAACGTTTATCGATTTGGATAATTTCAAATATTATAACGATACTTACGGGCATGAAGCCGGCGACATTTTGATTACAAAATTTGCTCAGCTTTTAAAAGCTGTTTACAGAAAGATAGATTTTATTGCCCGATTCGGTGGAGATGAATTCGTAGTCATCATGCCGAATACCGATTGTGAAGAAGCAAAAAAGACTGCGGAACGTCTGCATGAAGCGTTGAAAGCCGCCGGATTTTTTATTCATGATTTGGAGTCGCTGCTCGGAAAGAAAATTGATATTCCGCCTGAAAATTATCTGAACTTCAGCTGCGGAATTTGTTCCAATTTTGACATTGAAGATCCGGCAGATATGGAACGCACTATGATAAATGCCGATCATGCGCTTTACTTTTCAAAGCATAATAAAAAGGGCACAACTTCAATATGGTCGGAAACAAAATGTAATTTGGCAATCGGCGGAAAAAATTATTCCGTTAACAAAAGGCAATAAATCAAATGGCAAGAAAAAAACTTTCCCGCGAAAAGATTATAAATGCTTTTTTGGTTTCCGCATTTGATTCAAGTGCAGGTGCAACTTCCCTTCAAAATATTTCCGATATTTTACAAATAAAAAAAGCATCTTTGTACAATCACTTTGAAAGCAGGGACGAAATGTATGCGGCGGTCGTATTATACTGCCGGGAATATTTGGATGACGTAAATTTTCTTCCCGACGATATGTTTCTTAACGGAAGTTTCATTGAAGAAGATATTTTTTCCGTCGTAAAGAAAATTCTGCGGCGTTATATATTGCTTTTTGAAAATGAACCCCTTTTTCAAATCTATGTGTTTATACATACCGAACAATATTTTTGCCGTGCCGCCTATCTTGCCGTAGATTCCGAGCGCAATAAAATTCAAAACGGATTTCGTACGATTTTTGACGCATATTTGGAAACAGGCGCAATATGCAATTCCGAAAGCAAGGATATGCACACTCTTGCCGACTGGTATGCGTCGGCATTTTTGCAGCAGCTTGACATTTACATAATGCGTAAAAAAGAAGTCGTCCGCCAAAATCCCGAATGCGGAGCCGGAAGTCTTTTTTCAATGCCTTCCGATGAGTCCGAATTGGAAGAAATCCTTAAAATTGCGGAAGAAAATCTTAGGCGGATTGTGCGGTAAAATAAAGTCGAAAACTTAT
>CAUUGI010000132.1:0-3940 GCA_963544675.1 uncultured Treponema sp. | reverse complement strand
CGTCTGCCGTTCTATACGCGATTTTCGGCGATGTTGAATATATTTCCCTGTTATTTTATACTTCGCACAGTTTAAAAACGTTAAAAAATCAGTCTATTGGAGGACTTATGACAATATCAGAGATGCTTGGGCAAAGCGGGCTTTTGACTTTGCTCGGTATGGGTGTTGTTTTTTCTTTCATAATCATTCTTATCATTTTTATGCATCTGCTTCATGTCATTGTGCACGCGCTAAAACTTGACAAAGATACTGCAAAGAAAAGTGCAACTGTTAAGAAAAACGGAACTGCCGCTGCAACTGTTCCCGCCGTTGATACCGGTGCCGTAATTGCCGCAATTGCCGCTGCTGTGCGCGAACGGCAATCAAAATAAAAAATTTAAGAGGTTAAAATATGTCTAAAGTTGGAATTTCCGAACTTATTTTGAGAGATGCTTCACAGTCGCTTCATGCAACACGCATGACTACGGCGGATATGCTGCCCGCTTGTCCGATGATTGATAAAATCGGTTATTGGGCGGTAGAAGGCTGGGGCGGAGCTACTTACGACAGCTGCATCCGCTTTTTGAACGAAGATCCGTGGGAACGCCTTCGCAAACTTCATGCAGCTCTTCCCAACAGCCACATAATGATGCTTTTGCGCGGTCAGAATCTCTTGGGATACCGCCACTATGCGGACGATGTTGTTGATAAATTTGTTGAAACAGCCGCCAAAAACGGTATTGACGTATTCCGTATTTTTGATGCCTGTAATGATCCGCGTAATCTTGAACGCGCTACTAAAGCTGCTAAAAAGACCGGCAAACACGTTCAGATGGCAATTTCCTATGCTGTAACGCCTTATCATACCAATGAAGTTTATGCGGAGCTTGCAAAAAAGTATGTTGAATTCGGTGCTGATTCTATTTGTATAAAAGATATGTCCGGGCTTTTAAAACCGTTTGACGCTTACAATCTTGTAAAAGCTATAAAAAAAGTCTGCGACCTTCCGATAGAAATACACTCGCACGCTACAACAGGTCTTTCCGTTGCGACCGAACTTAAAGCTGCCGAAGCCGGTGCAGATATTCTTGATACTGCAATTTCCGCGATGGCGATGGGAACTTCTCACAGTCCTACGGAAACAGTTGTCGAAATGCTTAAAAATACCGAATACGACACGGGTCTTGATATTAAAGCTCTTCTTGAAATTGCAGCTTATTTCCGCGAAGTTCGAAAGCATTATGCTTCGCTTGAATCCAAATTCCTTGGTGCGGATACGCGAATTCTTCTTTCGCAGGTTCCGGGCGGAATGCTTTCCAATCTTGAAAGCCAGATGAAGCAGCAGGGTGCTGCCGACAAAATGGACGACGTTCTTAAAGAAATCCCGATTGTACAAAAAGATGCAGGCTATGTTCCGCTTGTAACTCCTACATCGCAGATTGTCGGAACTCAGGCTGTATTCAACGTGCTTTTTGGACGCTACAACAACCTTACTCAGGAATTCCGCGACCTTGTAGTCGGAAAATACGGAAAACTTCCGGCAGACGCAAATCCCGACCTTGTAAAGAAAGCTCTTGAGCAGAACAAAATGGATGCCGTTGTAACCTGCCGCCCTGCTGACAAAATCGAGCCTGAATGGGACAAAATGGTTAAAGAAGCAAAAGAGAACGGAGGAAACGGCTCCGTTGAAGACACCCTCACTTATGCCATGTTCCCGAAAGTTGCAACAAACTTCTTTAAGAACAGAGACAAGGGACCTGTCGATGCGGAAACTGCTTTCGGCGCAAAACCGACAGCTCCCGCTTCTGCAAATGCGGGTAAAGGCGGCAGCTATACTGTTACAATCAACGGTACGGCATACGATGTAACTTCCGGGCCTGCCGGCGACAAGATGAGCGTTACGGTAAACGGAACCGCTTATGATGTAAACTTCGGGGCGGCGAAATCCGGTGCGGCTTCAGCTCCGGCAGCAGCTCCCGTTGTTTCCGGCGGAGCGGATATTGCTTCTCCTGTTGCCGGAACTCTTTTGCGCTACGCCGCAGAATCCGGAGCATCGGTAAAAAAAGGCGACACTGTAATAATCCTTGAATCGATGAAGATGGAACTTGAAGTAAAAGCACCGGCAGACGGAGTCATAACATTTACCGTTCAGCCCGGCTCTCAAGTTACATCCGGTCAAAAACTCGGTGCTGTAGGCGGAACGGTAAGTGCGCCGGTTCAAGCTGCCGCACCTAAAGCTGAATCAAAAGCTGCTCCTGCAGCTCCTTCCGGAGGAGTTCCGGTAAAGGCTCCGGTTGCGGGAACTTTACTCCGCTATGCTGTTGCCGACGGTGAAGTTGTTCAGGCGGATTCTACTGTAATTTATGTTGAATCGATGAAAATGGAACTTGAAATTAAAGCCGGTTCTGCCGGAAAAGTTCATTTCCTTGTTCCTGCCGGAACTCAAATTTCAAACGGTCAAGTTATTGCTGAGATAAAATAGGTGGAATAATGGACGCTTTAACTCAAAAAAATAACACGAAAAAAATATTTACCGCTTCTCTGGTAATTTTAGGAATTGCGCTTGCTTTTTCGTTCGTGAGTACCGTTTTTGCGGATTCCGACGGAAAAGCCGTATCATCATTTCGTACATCGAATGAAACGATTATAAAAGGCTCTGAAGGTATTCCGCGTATTTCCGTAACGGAATTTGCAAAAAATATCGGTAAGAATACAGGAATCTACAAAATGATTCACACGGACACGCCGGAAGAAATTGCGGCTGCCGAAGCGCAAAAAACCGAGAGTGAAGCTGCGGAAAAAGTTGATCCTTTTGCGGGGCTTATCGTTCCAGGCTGGCAAAAACTTGTAATGCTCGGAGTAGGTTTTCTTATCGTGTATCTGGGAGCGGCAAAAGGCTTTGAACCGCTTTTGCTTATTCCTATAGGATTCGGAACGATTCTTGTAAATATTCCGGGTGCGGGTATGGGAGAGGCGCCTCACGGTATGCTGCATATTATTTATTCGGCAGGCGTAGGCAACGAATTCTTTCCTATGTTGATATTTATGGGAATTGGCGCTATGACGGACTTCGGCCCGCTTATTGCAAACCCCAAAACCGCTTTGCTGGGCGGAGCCGCGCAGCTCGGCGTATTTATAACGCTTTTCGGCGTTGCTCTTATGAATTATATCCCGGGTGTTGACTACACGATGCTTCAGGCTTGCGCGATTGCGATTATCGGCGGTGCGGACGGTCCTACTTCAATCTACGTTTCCGGTAAACTTGCTCCGGAAATGATGGCGGTTATAGCAGTCGCGGCATATTCTTATATGGCTCTTGTTCCGATGATACAGCCGCCGATTATGAGAGCTCTGACATCACGGAAAGAACGTCTTATCAGAATGCCCCAGCTGCGCGAAGTTTCTCAGGCGGAAAAAATCCTGTTCCCGATTATGCTTTTAATCGTTACGATTCTGTTTTTACCGCCTGCTGCTCCGCTTATCGGTATGCTCGCATTCGGAAACTTTATAAAAGAAGCCGGCTGTGTAGAACGCCTTTCCAAAACCGTTCAAAATGAACTTATGAATATCGTTTCGATTCTTCTCTCGTTGGGAGTAGGTTCACAAATGACGCCGGAAAAAATAATCAATCCGAACTCTATCGGTATTATTATTCTCGGTTTGCTTGCATTCTGCGTTGCAACTGCCGGCGGTATTCTTATGGCAAAGCTGATGAATCTCTTTTTGAAGGAGAAGATAAATCCGCTTATAGGTTCTGCCGGAGTTTCCGCAGTTCCGATGGCAGCCCGTGTATCCAATAAAGTCGGTGCGGAAGAAGACCCTCTAAACTTCCTTTTGATGAATGCAATGGGACCTAACGTTGCAGGCGTAATAGGAACGGCTATAGCTGCCGGAGTATTTATTGCCACGTACGGCAGATAAGCTAAGGCAGGGACGGGCAGAATTAAACAAGTTCTGCCGT
>CAUUGI010000131.1:0-3957 GCA_963544675.1 uncultured Treponema sp. | reverse complement strand
TACAAGAAGTGAATCTACAATAAATAAAACATTGAATTTTCGCCTTTATACCTTTTTACACAATTACATTATCAGGAGTTATCCATGAATGCTCGCAAACGTTTTACCATCCGTACACGCCTATTGCTCTATTTTGCATTTCTGAGCACGATTTCAATTTGCGGGTTGAGTTTTATTGCGGTTTTGCAGGCGCGGCAGGCACTCGCGGTACGCATTCAGTCGGATTTGTATACGATTGCCGAAGACCAAGCAAAGCTTTTTGAAGAACGGTATATTACATCACCAAAATCGAACCTTGAAACGCTTGCAGCTTGCCCGACTATTGCCGATCCGGATATTTCTCCGGATATTAAGATGGAGTTTCTTGTGCAGGAACTCAAACGCAACCAAGCACTCGGATGGCATAGGGTTATGTATGCCGCGGCGAACGGCATACGGTGGTACACAGACGGTGCTATGAAAAAAGACAGCAAAGAGAAAAAATGGTTTAAGCTGATAAAAGAAGACGGGATGTATTTAAGCAGCCCGCATTTGTCGCCGGACGAAACGCGTATCGAATACCGAATGGCCATTCCCGTTCACGGGATAAACGGCGGAACGATCGGCATCATTGCGGTGGAATACAATGCGCTCCAAATGTCGAAGGACAGCGAAAAGATCAAACTCGGCCGGAGCGGAAAGCTTTATATCCTTGACAAGAAAGGAATTACGATCGTTGCACCGGACATTGACGAGGTAAAGCAGAGCATAAAGAACAAAAAATCTACTGCGGAGCTGGCAAAAGAAAATGCGGCTTTTGAAAATCTTGCGGCTTTTGAGGAGCGTGCGCTTGCCGATCAAGGTACCGGCATTGGCTTTTACACAGAGGGCGGCAAGGCAAAAACCGCTGTATACACAAAAATTGCGCAGACAGATTGGACTCTTATCGTACATGCCGAGGCAAAAGAATTCATGGGGTCGGTCTATCAGCTTATTCGGATTCTGAGCATCGTCTCCTTGGCGATTGTTTTGCTCGTCATCGGGGTTACAAGTATTCTGTCGCACCGGCTCAGTCAGCCGCTGGTAACGACGGCGGAGGCGCTTAAAAATATTGCGGAGGGGGAAGGAGATTTGACAGTGAGCCTTCCGATGCGCGGGAACGATGAGATTAGCGACATTTCGCTGTTTTTCAACAAGACGATTCAGAAGCTGCACAAATCGATTGGGTCGGTCGGCAAGCACAGCATGATTATGGAAGAGCTTGGCAATTCGCTTGCGGTCAGCATGACGAAGACTGCATTGTCCATTGACGAGATTCGAGCGAGTATCGAGGGCGTAAAGACGCAGGCGCATGAGCAGACTACGAGCGTTTCGGAAACGAAGGAGACGGTCAACCGGATTATCGGGAACCTTGAGGCACTCAACGGGAATATCGAAAATCAGGCGGAAAGTGTTATGCGTTCATCGGAGTCGATTGCTCATATGGTCGAAAATATCGATTCGATCACGCAATCGCTTGAAAAGAGCAATGCGCTGGCCAAGACGCTTGCGGATGCTACGGCGGAGGGCAAACGGACGCTGCTCAATTCAAATACGGTAACGCAGAAGATTATCGAGCAGTCGGGCGGCTTACTTGAAGCGAGCAACGTTATTCAAAATATTGCCGAGCAGACGAACCTGCTTGCGATGAATGCGGCGATTGAGGCGGCGCACGCGGGGGAAAGCGGCAAGGGGTTTGCGGTCGTTGCGGATGAAATTCGGAAATTGGCGGAGGAGTCGAGTTCGCAGGGCAAGGCGATTACGGAAACGCTCCGCCATTTGAGCGACGAGATTGAGGTTTTGTCGTCTTCTACGAAAATTGTCGAAGAAAAGTTCAACGCCATTTTTAATTTGTCCGAAAGCGTCCGAAGCATGAGCACCGAATTGACGACCGCCATGCACGAACAGGAAAACGGCAGTAAGGAAGTGCTTGAGGCCATCAAGCGCATCAGCACGATAACCGCCGATGTCAAAACCGGCTCGGAAGATATGCTGACCGGCGGGCGCGGCATCTTTGAAGAGATGCACAAGCTCGACAACCTGACGCTCCGCCTGAAAGACAGCATGAACGAAATGTCCGACGGCGTTATGCAAATCAGCACGACCGTCCAAGAAGTTGACGACCTTGCACAGAAAAACGAGCTGAGCATAAAACGCCTTGCGCATGAAGTGAAGAAATTTAAAGTTTGACCTGTGATATAAATCTCAAACTTAAAATACGGACATAAAAAAATCCCGCACTTTTAAAAAATGCGGGATTTTTTTATCTATATGTTCTTCATGCTTTGCGGCACTTTTATCCGCAACTTACGCAACGTATGCTTCAAGTCGGCGAAGTCTTGTAGGATGCTGCATACGTGTTATAGCGTGTTTTTCAATTTGGCGGATTCGCTCTTTTGTAAGATTGCATATATCGCCGACTTCTTTTAGCGACATAGGTTTTGCGCCGTTAAGACCGAAGCGCAGCCGCAGGACTTTTGCCTCATTCGGTTTAAGCGTATCCAGTACAGCATCAATATCATTCGACATAGCTTCCGCTAAAATCTTTTCATCAGGCTGCGGAGTCGCAGTATCTTCTACAAAGTCGCCTAAACTGGTTCTGTCGTGATCGGAATTTCCCACTTCCGCATCAAGAGAAACCATATCGCGGGAAATATTTATCATTTCGCGCACATGACTTAAACTCATGTTCAGCATCTTTGCAACTTCGGTAAATTCCTGTTCTTCCGTTTTATTGCCGCTCAAAACTTTGCGTGCGTGTTCAATTTGGACAAGTTCATTTGCGCGGTTCAGCGGAAGTCTTATAGAACGGCTTTTTTCACAAATCGCTTTCAATATCGATTGCCTTATCCACCATACTGCATAAGAAATAAAGTGATAACCTTTAGACACTTCAAAACGGTCAATAGCAGTCAACAGTCCGATATTTCCTTCGCTGATTAAATCGGTCAAATCAAGTCCGTGATTTTGATATTTTTTTGCTACATTTACTACAAAGCGCAGATTTGAATTTACAATCTTCTTTTTTGCTTCGTTGTCGCCGGCTGCCGCTTTTAATGCAAGCTCCGTTTCTTCTTCATGTGTCAAAAGCGGAATTTTGTTTATATCTTTTAAGTACATCGCAAGGATACTGTCGTCTTTAGTCATTTTTCTACTCCCGTATAAAAGTGTTTACTTAATAAAAGCAAATGCTGTGCCAGTTTTAATATTAAAATAGATGTGTTTTTTATTTTCTTATATTGTAAAAAATTAAATATTGATTATTATTTTTCTTCACTTAATAAATAATTATCAGTATATTTTAAAAATATATTTCCTATCTTTGAGACAAATTTACACAGTGATTTTTTTATTCATCGGATATGAGTGTTTTTGACACATTAAACTTGGCGATAACTAAGGTATAGAATATTAAGAAATTGCAAAACCATGATACAAAGAAAATAAACTTGAGTATGCATAAAAATTTCGCAAACACTGAAACGATTGATTTTCAAATTGCTGTTAGGTCGAATGTCGAGCTTTGAAAAACTTTGCTGAGCTTTTGAAGAAGTTACGTCCGCTGCGCTTACTACCGAGTTTGCAATGCAAACTCGTCAGCCGCAGTCTAGCTTTTCGCTCGAAACGGCACACAGCCGGAACCTCGCCTGTGCATAAATGGCGTTCATTTCAAAACTTTACATTCTATTGGTGCAGGAAAGAGTTGGAAAATTTCGAGTTTCGGAAAAACTCGAAATTAAGGCTATGTAGATTTTATTTCGAGTTTACCTGCTTGGCAAATCGAGGGTGGAGGCAACAAAAAAGGACGCTCACTTGGAGCGTCCTTTCGACGAGTAGTTTACGGATTTACATCACGCCATTTTTGCCACTGTTCTTCACCCTTATCGAGCGTGGTGATTCTATCTATCCATTTATCTATATTGATAATAGACTTTTTTA
>CAUUGI010000130.1:0-3978 GCA_963544675.1 uncultured Treponema sp. | reverse complement strand
CGGAAGAAGCGTAAACGGTTGTAAATCCAGTTTAACCGCCGCCCTCCTGGTCTGACGGGGTGTCCTAATGAACGACACCTGCTGGCACAAAATGGGCGTTTTCGCCCATTTTGTGGGACGGGCATACGGGAAACTGAGTGATGAAGGAATCCTAAATATGCCCGTCCCCTCCCTTACGGCAACTATACTTTAAACTTCCTTACCACATGGGCAAGTCCTTTGATGTTTTCTTTATTTTTGAGAGCCAGTTCATTCACTTCCTGCACCGCATTGTTAATCTGCTGTACGCCTGCTGACATATCGTTCATGCTGTCCTTTATGACCAT
This sequence comes from uncultured Treponema sp., assembly GCA_963544675.1. Taxonomy (GTDB): domain Bacteria; phylum Spirochaetota; class Spirochaetia; order Treponematales; family Treponemataceae; genus Treponema_D. The sequence goes on along the minus strand of CAUUGI010000130.1, from coordinate 3,652 downwards.
CGAAAGCCCATCCAGTTTCTGCATTTCGTCTGCGACTCCGTTTCCGCCGACAAGAATTTCATTGGAGCCGTTTTTTACCTCGCTTGTAACGGTAGAAATATTCTTTATCGCAGAAAGGATTTCCCTGCTTCCGTTTTCCTGCTCGCGCATTGCGGCGGTCAGCTCGGAACTCATGCCGCGCACATTTTCGGCAAGTTGGAAAATGGCGTTGAACTTGTCTTCGACTATCTTTGAACTTTCCGCAAGACCTTTGATGTCGTCGCTCAAGTTCTTCAATGTGTCCGTTATGGTTTTTCCGTGCGCGCTGGATTCTACAGCCAGTTTTCTGATTTCATTGGCGACCACGGCAAATCCTTTTCCCGATTCGCCTGCGTGCGCCGCTTCAATCGCAGCATTCATCGCAAGAAGATTCGTTTGCTCTGCGATGTTTTGGATTACGCCCGAAGCTTCTATAAGTCCGCCGGATTCATCGGCGATTTTCTGCGTCACGGCGTTGGAGTTTGCGACCGTTTCCCTTCCGTCTGAAGTTGCGCCTGCAAGACTGTTTATAACGGAATCCGTGCGTTCAAGCGTCTGCCTGATTGATGCGATATTCGCAACCATTTCTTCAATTGCGGACGAAGACTGAGCGACGCTTTCCACCTGCGTTTCAATGCTGCCGTCAAGCCTTTTTATCGTATTGATGATTTCGTCGACGGTTTCGACCGTTTCGGAAATGCTTGCGGTCTGCGTCAAAACTTGCTGTTTTGCTTCATCTATATTTGCGCTTATCTGATTTATGGCGCTTGCAGTCTGATGCATATTGTCTACAAGCTCGTATCCCGATTCCTGCATAACGTCGCTGTTGAACCCGACCGATTGTATTGATTTCCGAATCTTTTCGAAAGTCTGATTGAAATATCGTGCTATGTTCACGACTTCCGAGATTCCGGATACGGGAAGACGGACGGTCAGGTCGCCTTCTCCGTGTGAAATATCCCGGAGGACATTTACAATTTGTTCGAGCGGATGCAGAAAATAGTGCAAGAGCAAAGCCAGCACGGGTATACAAAAAATAAAAATGCACACGACAGTTATAAGAAGATTCCGCAAAACTTCACGTCCTATCGCCTCATATTCGCTTTGTTTTATAATCGAAAGATATTTCCATCCAAGTCGCGTATTTTCCGAATGCAAGACCTGCAGCACATAGTTCACGCCGTCGATTTTTTTATACGCCAACTTTCCTTTGTCGCCTTTAATAACCTCGGCAAGAACGGAATTGTACGAATTTATATCTTTGCCGATAGCGGCATCGTCTTTCGGATGGGCGATAACCAATCCGTTTTTATCGGTGATTACGATATAGCCGCTTGTTCCTATCGCTTTGTTTCGCACAATATCCTTGAGATACGAAAGATCGACGGAAGTTGAAAAGACGCCTTGCGTTTTTCCGTTCAGAGATATTTTGTCGGTAATTTCCACGGACAGTTCGTTCGCCGAAGAAATATACAAGTCGGACAGAACCTGACTGCTTTGGCTTTGAACACAATTTTTGTACCAACTGCGGGTGCGTGCATCATACCCCGGAGAACGGTCTCTTGCAGGATACATAAGAATTCCGCCGTCACTTTCCGTAGCAATCGTCATGTATGTAATGGAAGATATCGTATCGACGAAGGACTTCATCATGTCGTAAAGATTTTTTTCCTCTTCGCTTGTCCGCCCCGGAATCATCCGGACAGTGTTCTCAGGCGTTTCCGATTTCAGGTTGATATAGGAAGTGATTTTTCCGTTCGAATGGGCAACAGGTTCGGTTCGGGATACAGCCGTGCTCAATTCCTGCAAATTGGAAAGAAGATTTCCGATTCGCATGTCTATATCGCTAAACGCCGCACGAACCTGAACATTATAATTCGCATAACCTTGCTTTAAAGTTCGTGTGTAATTCAGAATACCGACAGTCAATGCGGGGACAACTGCCAATGCCAATACAATGATGATAGAGCCATAGCGGGACAGCGACTTTTTTGAGCCGTCTTCAGTAAAAGTTTTGTTGTTTTCCATAGTATTGATTGAACCCTTTGCCTGTTATATTGTCGGATAATACAACGGAATATATAAGAATATCAAATAGAATAAAAATGACAGTGGCGCGGAGGGGGGGGTGCAACTCTTGTCGGGCAGTAAAACTTTTGTATAGCATCTTCCACAAATCGACTGACTCGCTCGATTTGTGTAGCAGACATATGACCAATCATCCGTTTAAGGATACATTAATATGTCCGCTCCAAGTGTTTCTGCCCTACTAGATTTTTTTTGAGAAATTGCATAAACTGCTCATACTTCGGGTGATAGAGCAGTTGGTTAGCTTACTTGTCTGGGGGGCAAGCGGTCGCGGATTCGAGTTCCGCTCACCCGACTTTTTAATGCCGGCGGCACAAATGAAATCTTAGGATTTTTGTTTGTGCCGCCGATTTTTTTTCGACGACCGAACGGGATTTTGGCGTTCGGTATTTTTCTCTATTTTTGGCGACATTTTATTTTACTTATTCCCGACTTTTTTATGTCCAAAAAGATAGACAGAAAATAGAACTGTCAAATCAAAACAAGCAACAAAATATTTAATTGAAGTTATAAATAATTATCCTTGATTAAAACTCCGCTTTCCGCAAAGTTAGTTGGTAGTTCAGCAGGAAAATATCCAAGAAGGATTAATATACAGCATAATTTGATATATGAAATTTTTAAAAAAGAAAATATAATCCATATCCTAAGAATATGGACTCATTATTAGTAAAATCTAATATTCGCTTCCACAGTTGACAAACCCGACAAGTCTGCCTGCCGTTGAAAATCATGTAAAATTACCGCCCCTTTTGGGTGCAAGGAGTAAAAAATGGAATACATCTTAAAAGGTAAATTAAGTTTAGAAGATTATACAAATTTTAATAGAGCAGCCATTTTGCACAAAAAAAGTTATTTTCTCATTCTACTTATTTGTTTTTTTGCAATTTTCTCAAGCACAATTTCAAGCATAATAAAAAATCCGAGAATTGAAAATATAATATCTCAATTATTACCTGTTTTACTTATCTTTGCAGTATATTTTTTAGTATTTAAAATTTTTAGAAATTATTCATTTAAGAGCGATAGAACCTTAAACGATGAGATTACACTCACATTAACGGAAAATGGTATAAATTATGCATCTTATCGAGGCTCGTTTAGTTATACACTTGAGGATTTCAGAAAAATTATTATCAATAAAAAATTGATCGCAGTTTATGTGTCGTATAGAAAAGCTATTTTAATTCCCCGACATTTCTTTAATTCAAAAGAGGAAGAACTTGAAATTGAAACTTTTATAAAAGAAAAATATTCGCCTAAAAAAACAATCAAAATAAGAGAAAAAAATGAATAAAAATGAAATTGGCAAACTAATACTCATTGGAATTTGCTATTACAATCGCAATAATGAATATTTTTTTACCTAGCAAAGATTGCTGAAAAAATAAATTAGACTATAGGGCAAGGCTGAAGAAGTGACTGCGTTTTTCTTCAAAAGTCATCATCAGTTTCAACCTGACAATGCGGACAATCTGCAAACGCAGATTAAGCGGTGGTAAACCAGACACTCCTCTAGCCTAACGTAGAAAACATAAGTACAGAC
>CAUUGI010000129.1:0-4007 GCA_963544675.1 uncultured Treponema sp. | reverse complement strand
AGCGGCTCGATGACCAGTCCCTTGTCGATAAGCGTTTGGATTCCCTCAACACGGTTATGGTGCGTTTTTATTGTGTGCGCGTTTTTTGTGCCGCCGGACTCAATAATGTCGGGATACAGCGTCCCCTGCGCCAAAAGCCAGTCATCGTCGCTTAAGTTTTGTCGTGCGACAATAGCATTCCGCACAGCGATAAACGTTTCGCCGACTGCGGCACGTTTTTTTTGCGGGTCGGTAAGACCTTTTACAGCCGTCAAAAAGTTTTCCGATGCGTCTTCCGTTATAAAATTATCAAATCCGGCGCGGCGATAGGCTTCGGCAACGCTTGCGCTTTCGTTTTTGCGCATAAAACCGTTATCGATGTGCAAGCCCAGCACACGCTCTTTTCCGAGCGCCTTGTTCAAAAGTGCAAACGTAATCGTGCTGTCAACACCTCCGCTCAAAAACAAAAGAACGTTTTTGCCGTCCGCGTCTTTTTTTATACCGTCAAGAATCGTTTGCAGCACAGTCGACTGATCCCAGTTGCGCTCCATACCGCAGTAACGCGCAAAATTGTCAAAAATTTTGTCTCCGCAGGGCGTATCTTTTACTTCGCAGTGGAATTGCAGTGAAAATCGCTTTTTCTCAAGATTTTGGAGCGCGGCGTATTCGCAGTCGGTCGTGCTGCCGGCTTTTTCAAATCCCGCGCCCGGCTCTAACACCGCATCCTGATGGCTCATCCATACCTGCTGACTGCCTTCAATTCCGTCAAAAAGGGGACAGGAAACGTCTTTATTCGGCGTAAACTCTGCAAAACCGAATTCTCCGGTCTTTGCCCTGCCGACTTTTCCGCCGTAACCGATATTGACAATGTAATGCCCGTAACACAGCCCCAAAATCGGAATGTCGAGCGTCAAAATCTTTTTGTTGAAATCCGGTACGTTTTCATCATAGACGGACGCAGGCCCTCCTGAAAAAACGATGCCCGCCGCTCCCTTAAACACATCCAACTCCGCGGACGGTAACGCAATTTCCGAATAAAAGCCCAGCATACGGAAACGCTTTGCAATAAGGTGCGCGTACTGACTTCCGAAGTCAAGCACAATGATTTTTTTTCTGTCCATATTCCGCCTCCTTAGTTTTTGCCGCGCTTATACGCGCACGATGCCGCAATAAAATCGCGGAACAACGGTCCAGCCCTGTTCGGACGACTTTTAAATTCAGGATGAAACTGCACACCGACCATCCACGTGTGTTCGGGTGCTTCAACGATTTCTACAAGGTCGCGTTCGGGATTTACGCCTGCAATAATCAGTCCGCCTTTAATAAAATCATCGCGGTACGCATTGTTGAACTCGTAGCGGTGCCGATGGCGTTCCCACACGTTTGCGTTCCCGTACGCCTTACGCGTAAGCGTGCCGTCGGCAACGGCGCATTCGTATTTTCCGAGCCGGAGCGTGCCGCCTAAAATCTTGCCGTTTTGGTCGGGCATAAGGTCGATGACGGGAAAGGGCGTTTTCTTGTTGATTTCAGTAGAGTTCGCGCCCTCAAAGCCCAGCACGTTCCGCGCGTATTCGATAACTTGAATCTGCATACCGAGACAGATGCCGAAATACGGAATCTTATGAGTGCGCGCATATTCCGCTGCGCGGATCATTCCTTCAATTCCTCTGTCGCCGAAACCGCCGGGAACGATAATGCCGTCCGCATTTTTAAGCCGCTCTTCAGCTGCGGCAGCGTCGACAAGCGTTTCCGCGTCAATCCAGTCTATTTTCACCGCCGCCTGATTGTGAATGCCGCCGTGCACGAGCGACTCCACAACGGAAAGGTACGCGTCGTGCAGTTCGGTGTATTTTCCAACAAGAGCGATGTTTACGCTTTCTAAAGGATTATTGAAGCGGTCAACCATTTTCTTCCAATCGTCAAGGTTCGACTTTCCAGCCTTTATTCCAAGCGTCTGGCAGACCGCCTCCCCCAGCCCCTCTTTTTCCATTTGGAGAGGGACTTCGTAAATTGAACGCGCTGTAAGATTTTGAATCAAATGAGAACTTTTGACGTTGCAGAACGCGGCAAGTTTTTCGCGCGCAGCAAGGTCAATGGGAAGTTCCGTCCGGAGCATCAAAATGTCGGGCTTAATGCCGAGTTCCTGCAATTCTTTGACGCTGTGCTGAGTCGGTTTTGTTTTTATTTCGCCTGCGGTTTTTATGTACGGAAGAAGCGTAAGATGAATGTAACAGCAGTTTTTCTCGCCGACTTTGTATTTTATCTGACGAATCGCCTCGATAAAAGGAAGCGACTCGATATCGCCGACAGTACCGCCGATTTCCGTAATGACGACGTCGGCATTCGTTTCTTCGGTGGAAAGAAGCATACGGCGCAAAATCTCTTCCGTTATATTCGGAATGACTTGAACGGTGCCGCCGTGAAAGCCGCCCTCGCGCTCCTTGTTGAGCACGGAAAGATAAACGCGCCCCGCCGTCGTGTTGGACGACTGTGAAAGCGATGTATCCGTAAAGCGTTCGTAGTGTCCGAGGTCAAGGTCGGTCTCCGCACCGTCGTCCGTAACGAAAACTTCTCCATGCTGATACGGATTCATCGTGCCCGGGTCGATGTTCAAGTAGGGGTCGAATTTTTGATTTACGACTTTAAGCCCGAGATTTTTTAAAATCAATCCGATGGAAGCAGCCGCAATTCCCTTGCCCAAACCGGAAACAACGCCGCCGGTAATGAAAATGTATTTTGTCATGAAGATTTATCCTTTGCGCTTGAAATATGTCGGACTATACCAAAACAAGGGGAATTTGTATATATTGCGGTACCTGCGCGCACATGTACTATACGCATCAAACAATCACGACAATTGAACATATTATGTAAAAATGTTATTTTTCGCGCATTATGAATACGCTTGTTGCACTCTGCGCAGTGGGTACGGAAAAAATACTTGGAAATGAAATAAAACATTTGGGATATAAATTATGCGGAAACGCACACGGACGGGTGCTTTTTGAAGGCGATGACGATGCGCTTTTCCGCTCGAACCTTTGCTTGAGAACAGCAGACCGCGTATTTTTGCAAATGAAAGCTTTTAAAGCCGAAGATTTCGACGGACTTTTTGAAGGCGTTTATTCCGTAAATTGGGATAATTTTTTCAAAAAAGACGTAAAAGTGGTTGTGGATAAAGTCCGCTGTTCCAAAAGCAAATTAAATTCGGAACACGCAATACAAAGTATCGTTCAAAAAGCCGTATATACAAAGCTTGGAGACAGATGGCATATAACCGTTCTGCCTGAAAGCGGCGAAGAAGCCGCAATCCGCGTATATATAGACGAAAATAATGTAATGATTCTGTTGGATTTGTCGGGTCTCCCCTTACACAAACGCGGTTACCGCACAGACGGAGGAATTGCGCCTCTTAGGGAAACGACGGCTGCAATTCTTTTGCATGAAATGATGTGGAGACGCAAAACTCCGCTGCATGACCCGTTCTGCGGTTCAGGTACGATTGCTATTGAAGCCGCCTTATACGCATACAATGCGGCTCCGGGATTCGGAAGACGTTTTGCGCTTGAAAATCTTGCAATATATTCTCCAAAACGTGCGGCAGAAATCAGAAAAACCGAAGCGGAAAAAATCCGCACCGATGTTGAAGTCCGCATAACAGGTTCGGACATCGACCAAGCAGCAATTGAACGCAGTAAGCGCAATGCCGAATACGCTTGTGTAACGGCAGGACGCGCATTGCAATCGATTGGAATCGATGCAAAAATACAAAGACCGGATTTTATTCAAGCCGATTTTTCCGAACTTGCAGCTCCTTATCCCGAAGGGCTGCTGCTCTGCAATCCTCCTTACGGTGAAAGACTTGGGGATGAAAATCAAGCAATGGAGCTTTATAAAAAAATGTCCTGTCTTTATTCGGATTTTAATAACTGGGAAATCGGAGTAATCACTGCCCATAAAAAGTTTCAAGAATGCTTCGGACATTATGCCGACGCACTGAAAAGCATAAAATCCGGAAGTTTGGATAC
>CAUUGI010000128.1:0-4086 GCA_963544675.1 uncultured Treponema sp. | reverse complement strand
GTCAATAAGAACACTGTGCGTATCGGAAGGAATCGCGGCTTCCAAGTCGGCTTTATCTGTGTCCGTAAGAGCGGAAATATCTACGCCTTTGGCTAAAAGCGCGTTGTAAATCTTTCCTATTTTGCCGGTAGTCCAGTTTACGGCAACTGAGTTAAGACCGCTTTTAATATCCGTTACTGCGTACATTACGGCACCTTCAATTTCATTTGCGCCGTTATATGCTTGAAGTGCAACAATGCGGTTTTTGCCTACAGGAATCTTTTCTACAGTTATGTCTGTTTTTCCGCCGCTCGCAGTACCTTCCGCCGTAAGCGGAACTGTTATTCCCGTACCTGAAACCGTTACTTTTACTTTGCTGATTTCCGATGCATCCATACTGCGGTTTACATCTTTTGCAATCGACAGACTTCCGTATTCAACGGAACAATCACTGCCGCCGCCGGAATCTAAAGAAATGCCTTTGCATCCTGTGAATAAAAAAACTGAAACCGCTGAAAATACAAAAAACATCTTTGCAACATTGGACTTTTTCATTCTTCTTTTCATTAATAATAAAACTTTTTATCGTAATTTGCGTCTGCAAAAAATAATTTCTTGCAGACGCAGCCAAACTTTTCTATAAATTTTCCAAATATTAGCCTTGAACGATTCCGATACGATTTTACGGCTGCGGATTAAAATCTCCGCTGATGCCGCCGGTACCATCCCTAGTCTCTACGACAACAGAAATCTCATCGGAAAACTTTTCAGCCTTTTGGTTGCCGGTCGCAGAAGCAAGGGTATTTATAACTTTAACCTTATACTTAAATTCACCTTCTGTATCGGTCTTCGGCGTATAAGTGTTTTGAGTTGCGCCGGTTATTGCCTCGCCATTCAAATACCACTGATAAGAAAGAACTCCGCCGTCAGTAGATTTCGCAGTTACGGTTAAAGATGTCGCAGTCTCTCCCTTATTATAAAACGTCTTACCGAAAACATTAATTTCTTCGGGAACAGCGGCATTGGTTTTGTCGGGATCGTTTACGGTTATGACGGCTTCCGACGATGTGATTTCCGCATTTTTGTTGCCGGTCGCAGACTCAAGATTGTTTAGAATCTTAACCGTATATTTAAATGTTCCTATTGTATCCGTTGCGGGTTTGTATTCAGCTTTATCCGCTCCGGATATTTCCGTTCCGTCTTTGTACCATTTATAAGAAAGTTTACCGCCGTCGGAAACAGTGGCAGATACGCTCAAGACGGCTGCAGTGTCGCCTTTTTTATATGTGGCACCTTTCGGCTGTTCGTGAATCATAGGGGTTTGTGCATTTACAAGCTCTTTTACAATGATAACCGCATTTTCAGAAGTCGCGGAAGCCGACTTTAAGCCGACGTTGTGATTATCTGCAATAGTATTTGTTACCTTTACATAATATGTAAACTCACCGGCTTTATCGGTCTTAGGCGTATAAGATGAAGTTGTCGCGCCGTCTATTTCCTTTCCGTTCACGTACCACTGATAAGTTAGAGTTCCGCTGTCGGTAGACGAAGCCGTAACAGTCAACACGTCAGGAGTCTCTCCTTTATTGTAAGTCTTGCTTGCAGGATGGACTGAAATCGAAGGCACGTTCGCGTTTGTTTTTGATGAATCAACTATTCTTATAGTTGCAACATTTGAAAAAGCGGATGCTTTTTTCTTTCCCGTTGCGGAATCGTTTTTGTTTACTGCTTGAACTTTGTAAGATGTTTCACCGAGCGCAGACGTATCTGCTTTGTAGTTTTCGCCGGTCGCACCGGAAATAGGACTGTCATTTCTATACCACTGATACGTTACTGCACCGCCGTCAGAAACTTCCGCTTTTACGGTTAGACTTACGACCGCATTTAAATTGTGCTCGCCGCTTACGGGCTGAGTTTTAAATACCGGCGTTTGGGCATCTACAAGCGGTGCCGGCTCTTTTACGGTAATCGTAACTTCATCAGAATCAACAAAATTTGTCGAACTGCCTAATTTGTTGGTTATCCTTACAAAAAACTTGTATGTGCCGACCTTAGAAATTTTAAGCACATACTGGGAATTGTTCTCGTTGCGAATAACGCCTCCATCTTTATTATACCATTGGTAGCTTAATTCGCCTCCGTCCGGACTTTTTGCCTCGACTTCAAGGATTTTTCCGGTTTCGCCCAACATATAAGTAAGGCTTTTAGGCTGCTTTGTAATTTCAGGTTTTGCAGCAGATGAACCGGATGAGCCGCCGCCACCGGAATCGGAACTAACGATGGTGTTTGTACAGGAAACAGCCAACGTTACAAGCAGAGATACAAACAATGGTTTTGTAAAACTTTTCATTCTTTCCTCCAGAATAATTAATATTGCAACCGTATGATTTGCTCATACGTAGAATTTACAAATATGAACTGGATTTTTTTTCGAGTTTTCGAAAAAAAACTCAAAAAAATTTCCTTGATAAATCAAGCCTTCAACTTTTTTTAAGAGTGAGCAAGGAACAGTTGAACGGTTTTTACAGTCTCTATCGTATCTCCGTCCGCTTCAAGTTTCGCATTTGCAAAACTTGCTCCCCCTGTTCATACCCCGCAGTTTTGCTTATAGCGAAACTGCAATCAGACGGAAGACTCAATTAAGTCTTCCGAATCCTGTTTGCCCGTCCGCCGCTCCGCTTCGGAAATCCCTGATTATCGGGCTAATTAAATGAATAGCCGACAGCTAAATCCGCTCCCCAAATGTACGGATAACCGAACTTAAAGCCCGGATCTATATACAAATGCCCGATTTTAAACGAAACACCGGCGGCAACTCCCGAATAAGGCGAAACGCGCATAGTATTGTCGACAGCAAATACGGAAAGTCCGATGTCGGTCTGTGCAAAAGGTGCTATGTTTTTTTGCCCTATCGGAATGAGCCATTTTGCATAAGTAAAAGTATTAAAAGAGACACAATTTTTAAAATTGTCAGTATACATAAAATCGAATCCGCCGCGCAGCTCTTTAAAAACGGATACATCGTGAATAATCGGATAATCCGCCTGCACACCGATATTAAACGAATAGCCTTCAGGACTCATCATACTTGTCCCCGCATGACCGCCGATCCTAAAAGGCGCACGTTCCGCATAAATACCTGCAACAAAAAATGCTGAAATGAACAGCATAAGCCTAAACTTTTTCATGATAACCTCATTAATATAATTGTAATTAAATGCAGCATAAAACTTTTTATTTATCTGTCAGTCTTTGACGGATATTATTATCGTAAGGGTGAATTTTTATTCTGTCAAATATTTTTTTTAATCGAATCGAATGGAACCGGACGGAAACATCCGGTTATGAGGCATGGCTGCACCCATATCACAGCATTGAAAATTATTTTTCCAAAGATGAAATAATTTTTTGCAGATTACCGTCTTTTGATAAAGGAAAATCATTGCCCAATTCCACCGTGCAATCGGAAATTCCGCTATAAACGGAAGAACGTTCTATATAAAACCGGTGAAAAATCTCGCGGCAATCTTCTTCCGTTTCGGGGTCTTTTTCGGCTATATATGCCGGCAGATTTTCCCATTTTCCGGAATGATTTTTAGACGCTTTTGCAAAAATTCTATCGGCGGCAATATTTTCCGAAACACAAAGATATACGAATTTTCCTAACGGACGCAAAAACATCAACGCAGGAGGATTGCAGCATATTCCTCCGCCTGTTGCAATAACGGCAGACTTTTCTTCAAGCAGTTCTGCAGTTTTTCTGCAAGCGTTTTCTTCCGCAATCATAAATGACGATGCGCCTTTTTCCGAATAAAGACTGCGCGGAGATTTACCTGTCATCTTTTCTATTACAAAATCTATATCAATAAAGGGAAGTGAATAGTGTCGGGCAAGAAGTTTTCCTTGAGTGGTTTTGCCGGAATGTTTTATTCCCAGCAAAATAATCGATTCTTTTTTCTGCATATGCGGAGTATAGCAGAACATAGGCATTTTGCAATAATTAGACCGATTCGACAATTTCGTCAGCGCTTAAGTTGACGAATCTTAAATCATCGAAATACCACGTTTAACATGAACGGAGAAATATAGAAGTTAAATCACGCTCTG
>CAUUGI010000127.1:0-4107 GCA_963544675.1 uncultured Treponema sp. | reverse complement strand
GCCGAAAGCACAGCGAAGTTTTTCAAAACTCGACATTTGGGCTGTTATTTTGCAAAACTCGGATTCATCTTTTTTATAAAGGTTTCTGCAATCGGAATAAGTCTTTCGCGGGTGTTTTGCTCAGGATCATCGAGAACCGTATTAAAAAGTTCTCCAAGTATAAGTCCTATTTCTTTGCCTTTTGGAACACCTAAAGAAATAAGATCGTTTCCGTTTATTGCCAGTTCTTTCAGGCTTAATACGTTTTTTTCACATTCGCACTTTTGAATACGCTCTTTGAACTCCAAAAGCAGTGATGAAGCCTGACTGTCATGCAGACGAACCGGAATATTATGCATTCCGTAAATATCGGCAATGCGCAAATCAAATAAATCTTCAACATTTTCAGGTTTTACCCGCACAAGGAAACGCCGCACTGCAGAATCTTTCCAATCCGACTCATAATGAAACATATGATTTAAAATCAAATGACATACGTTGTCTGTAACGGCATTAGGAAATTTTAATCGGGTCAAAACAGTGTGTGCAATTTCCGAAGAATATTTTTCGTGATTGTAAAAGTGAATTATATTTTCGCCGCCGCTTATTTCTACGGTTTTTGAAGCGGGCTTACCTATATCATGGAACAGTGCGGCTAAGCGTACATTTAATTTATTTTTCGGAGCACCGTCTGCGGCATAAAACAAATGGTCTAAAACGTCAAAATCATGAAAGCCGCGCACATCTTTTTGAACGCAGCCGCGGCATTCTAAAAGTTCCGGTATAAAAATTGAAAGAATCCCGCTTGTTTCAAGAAGTTCAAGCGCGGCGGAAGGTTTTTCCGAGCCTAGCATTTTTACAAATTCATCGCGGAAACGCTCTGCGGAAACTTTTTTTGTAACTGCAAGAATTTCAGGCTTTGATACGGCGTTCAGCGTATCTTTGTCGATTTTAAAATTCAATCCGGATGCAAATCTTATTGCGCGTACAGGACGAAGCCCGTCTTCGGAAAAACGTTCTACAGGATTTCCGACAGTTCTTATAAGTTTTGCTTTTATATCTTTTTGTCCGTTGTAAGGATCTACGATGCTCCTTCCGTCAAGAGGGACTGCAACTGCATTCATCGTAAAATCTCTGCGCGATAAATCTTCTTCGATTGTTGATGCAAAACTTATTGAATCGGGATGCCTTCCGTCCGAATAAGAACTTTCTGCGCGGAATGTAGTAACTTCAATTTCGTGCTTTTGAAATAAAACGGTAACCGTACCGTGAGAAATGCCCGTCGGAATTACTCTTCGGAAAATGCGCATTACATCTTCAGGTTTTGCATCAGTTGCAAGGTCAAAATCCGAAGGCGTTTTTTTCATGAACATATCTCGCACGGCTCCGCCTACAAGATATGCTTTAAATCCTGCATTTTTGAAAATGTCGTTCATCGAAATCAGAAAGTCGGGAATTTTTATTCTATTCATGATAATATGCGCTCGTGTGCAATAATAACGATAGAGAACATTCAAGTCAAAACTCTTCTTTAAATCCTGAAAAAAATCTTCCCGATGATTTCCATGCTGTGATTTTTACGGGAGGACTTTTTGCGCCACCTCAAAATACAAAAAAATATTGGGCTGAGACGGGGCAGCCGGATTTTATTGCCGCCGCCGATTCGGGGCTTGAAATATGCGATTTGTACTGTGATTTTTATAAAAATGAATATGATTTTTCTCCGGACATTATTACAGGGGACTTTGACAGCTTAACTTCTCCTGCATTGATAGAAAAATATAAAATTAAACCGGATGTTTTCCCATGCGATAAAGATTTTACCGATACGGAACTTGCAGCCGATTCCGTATATAAAGAAGCTCAAAAGCACGGCGTTAAAAATCCGCATATAACGCTTGTGGGGGGAGACGGCGGCAGAACGGATCATCTTTTAAATATTTACGATTCATTCGCCGCTGAAAAACACATTTCCGTATGGCTTGCAAAAGAACAAGGACTTTATCTGTTAAAAGACGGATTTTGCTGCGATATTTTTGAACTGGGCATAGAAGATATTGTTTCTGTTGCAAGAACTTCCGCATCAAGAACAAAAGGGGCTTTACAGTCGGAAGGACTTGTGTGGGAGTCGAATTGTTTCCGAAAAGACGGAATGCCCAGTCTAAGTAATAGAATATCTCAAGAATTTTATGATTTATCAAAACCTGTCAGGTTGTATGCAAAAGGTGCTGATTTTCTTGTGATTGCGCCTCTTTCCGCCGTTGTTATTATGTCGAAGTCCGCGTTTTGAGAAAGCCGAAGTTTGACCTATTAAGCTGAATTTAATTTTTTTTTTTCAAAAATTAAGAAGACTGTCGGAAATCAGCAGATTTTTAACAGCTTTATGTTTTTTCTTTTAAGACTTTACCGGCAAACTCAACATTTATCTTCCGCGACGCGATTTTTCATCGGGGGTAATTATAGCGTTTATGCTTATACCTTTTTCTGATGCGGTTTTGCTTATAAGCTCTTTAGTATATTTGCCGCTTCCTCGCGGAACCGGATGAGGTTCCGCATCTCCGATCAATATTATTTTTTTGACCGCATCGGAATTCCATTTGTAAAATTCAAGTGCGCCGTAAAGTCCTTCATAAACAGCTTCGGGAATATCTCCGCCTTCGTTTCCGTGTATCGTAAAAGCATTAAGGTTTTTAGTGAATGCGGCAACGTCTTCTGTAAAGTTGAAAAATTTTACCGGAATGCCTTTGTAGTTATAATTGCTTCCGTAATCACGGTAAAGTAAAAGCCCCAATCTTATATGGCGGAATTTTTTTATCCCTTCAGCAAGATGCGGAATCCATTCTTTTCTGAGCATTTCAATATCATCTTTCATGCTGCCTGTCGTATCAACGGCAAAAACGACATCGGCATCTTCTTTTGGAGAAATTTCATATAAAGCTGTCATTATATCGTTGATAATCGTTTTTGGACCTTTTGAATATATTAAGACTTCTGAAAGTTCTTCGAATTTTGCGCTTGCAATTGGATTATAATCATCAGTAAGAATTGAAATCTCTTTTTCCTGTTCCGAATTCGTTTTTATAAAGTCAGCATTTTCTTTTCTCGCAGAATTTTTTGAATTATCCGTTTTTTTTAATTCTTCCTGCGCAAAATCGAACATATAAGGATTTTCGTAGAATTCTCCGGAATAATCGGCATATTTTGTTGAAAATGCACGAATGTTTATAAAAGTTCCGCGTTTGATTTCTACGGTTCCGTTCCTTGTCCAAGGATATCCGTAGCGCAAAGTCTGCGGAATAAATATATGAAAGGCTTCCCCGAATATTTTATCCGGTTCGGAAGAAGAATCGATAAGACTGAATTTTGAATATTCGGATTTTAATTCGTTTCCGTCGAGAATACGTTTTTCGTTTCCGTTAGTTTCGTTAAAATCAAAAGCGCGGTAGGCATAATTATCAGCCTTTCCTTCCGGATCTTTTGTTGTTTCCGTAAGCAAAACGGATTCAAGCCCTTCAACTTTTTTTACGTATAGATGATAGCCTATGATTTTTCCGTCTGTACCGGATTTTTCCGCCGTAAGCCGTATCGACTCCGGTCGAATCAGTAATACATTCTGCGCATTCAAAATGCGTGAAAAAAGAGGAGAAATTGTCAATAAAAGGATTAAAAAAGCATATTTCCGCATACGTTGTATATTATCGGCATAAAATGTTCATGTTGTCATTGAAAATATTCTATATAATTGTATATAATGAAAATTACCGTGTCTGAAAATAATATTGTTACAGAAAATGAATTTTCTCAAGTTGACATAAGTCAATTTTATGATTCTGATTCTGAATCAGCGAATTCAACCGATTCGGGAATTCTTATTCTCACGCCCAATGAGCAAGCCTTGTATGAAGAATTATTGCAGCTTGTAAAATCAAAAGCACCGGATAGAGCCGTCATAATCGAAGACAGAATACGCGATTTAAGAACGCTTGCAACTGCGATTGCGAACTTTCCTTCGCTTTTGGAACGGCATGATTTAACCGGCGGAATAAGAACTCCTCAGCTTCTTATAGATTCTCTTGTTAAGCACCAGGTAAAAGGCGATACGACGCTTCATTTGCCGTCAAAGGCGAT
>CAUUGI010000126.1:0-4183 GCA_963544675.1 uncultured Treponema sp. | reverse complement strand
AAATAAATAGTCATTGGTGCAATGATAGTGTCAAAAATAAAAAAACACAATGAATAGACCTGCCCGGTAATTTCGTTATCTTTCAAGTTGGCGAAAAATATTGATATCTGCGGTATTGAATTAGATGTTTCTGAAATCAAGGATAACGGAAATGAAAGCGGAGAAGCGGAATTTACTGTTACTAAAAAAATCCAACGTGAAATGCGTTTGTATCAAAGCTGCGGAATTATTGAAAAATTTACCGATGGACAAGATTTTTATATAAGAATGATAACAGCCGTTATTTCAATATTGACTAATATCTTCATATATTTTATATTTCTCCCCGTCGGTATTTTACACGGCGTAAAACTTGCCGAATGCGTACGGTTTTAATCTCGCCGGACGTATTTTAAGATGACATCGGGATTTATTTGCGGAAATAGCTCAGTGGTAGAGCGCCACCTTGCCAAGGTGGATGTCGCGGGTCCGACTCCCGTTTTCCGCTTTTCATAGCGGCCGATAAACGCTGGAATTTTCTGCGGAAATAGCTCAGTGGTAGAGCGCCACCTTGCCAAGGTGGATGTCGCGGGTCCGACTCCCGTTTTCCGCTATAACAAGAAGCGATTCAGGGCAATCTGAATCGCTTTTTTTTACTCAAAACAAAACGCAATACTTTTATTAGGAGCTTTAGCTTGAAACTCACAAAAGAATTCACCGGTCTTGAAAAATCATCCGTAAAATTATCGGTAACAATCGCAAAAAAAGATGTACAGGACGTATACGGCGCAATAACGGCAAAGTATGTCAAAACCGCCCAGATTCCCGGATTCAGAAAAGGGCACGTTCCGGTCAACGTACTTGAGCGCAAATTCGGAGACGCACTTAAAGCGGATGCAATGAATGAAATTATCGATAAGTCGCTCAATGAAATATTTGAAAAGGAAACGGAAAATCGTCCACTGCCGTACGCTTCCCCGGTTATGGAAAAAGTTCCGGAATTCGACTTGAACAAGGACTTTTCATACGAAGTTACATACGATGTATTTCCAAAAGTTTCCGTAAAGGATTTTTCCGGTATCACGATTAAAGAGCCGCAGGTTACAGTGGGCGATAAAGAGATTAAGGATGAATTAAAAGCTGTTCAGGAGCGCAATGCTGTCGTAATGGATAAAAAAGACGGCGAAGTTGTAGAAAAGGACAATATCGTAACAATCAATTACAGCGAACTTGACGATGACGGCAAAGAAATAGAAGGTTCAAAGCGGCAGGATTTTGTATTTACAGTCGGAAGCGGCGAAAATATTTATAAAATCGACGATGAAATCATAGGAATGAAAAAAGGAGATACAAAACAAATCACAAAAACTTATTCCAAAGATGAAGAAGATACTGAGCTTGCCGGAAAGACAAAAAAAATCAGCGTAACGGTTACAGCTATAAAGATTCGCAATCTTCCTGAAATCGACGATGAACTTGCGCAGGACGTAAGCGAAAAATACAAAACGCTTGACGACATGAAAAAAGATATTGCGCGCAACATGGAAAATGCTAAAAACCGTAAAATTGCAGAATTAAAGAGCAATTCTTTGCTTGAACAGCTTGTTGAAAAAAATAATTTTGAAATTCCTGCTTCTATGCTTGCGGCGGAACTCGACGGACGTTGGCGCATGATGGCGCAGCAGTTTCAGACGACGCCGGAACAGCTTGAGCGGATGGTAGCGGCATCAGGTCAGACAAAAGAAACAATGCTCAGAGATTGGACCGGGGACAGCGAAAAAATGTTGAAAACCCGAATCATCGTTGATGCTCTTTTAAAAGAGCGCAATGTATCTGTAACGCCGGAAGAAATCGAAGAGAGATATAAGGAAATTGCCGATGAAGGCGGAATTACAGTCGATGAAGTCAAAAAGCACTATGCGGACCCGCGTTCAAAAGAATACTTAATTGACGACACAAAAGAACGTAAGCTGTATGAAATGCTGTATAAAGAAGTCAGAGTTGAAAAAGGCGATAAAATGACTTTTGAACAGCTTTTTTCTCTAAAATAGACTTTATTCAAGATTGCGAAGGAATGATGTTGTCTAAAAAGCCGGTTAGTTTTTAGGCAGCACCTTTCCTTTTTTTGACTCGAACGGCAATTATTATTATTTTCCATAAAACCGGCAAAAGGATTTTATAGTGATGAATGAAAAAATGCACTCTTTGGTTCCATACGTTATAGAAAAAAGCGGAAGCGGAGAACGTTCCTACGATATTTATTCGCGTCTTTTAAAAGACAGAATCGTTTTCGTGGACGGAGAAATACGCGACGAAACTGCGGATTTGGTCGTGGCACAGATTCTTTTCCTTGAATCGGAAAATCCCGACAAGGATATAAGCATATACATCAATTCTCCGGGCGGCTCCGTTACTGCCGGTCTTGCGATTTATGACACCATGCAGTACGTAAAATGCCCGGTGCAGACTATCTGTCTTGGACAGGCTGCAAGTATGGGAGCATTTTTGCTTGCCGGCGGTTCAAAAGGAAAGAGATACGCACTGCCGTCGTCCCGCGTTATGATTCACCAGCCTTGGGGAGGCGTTGAAGGTCAAGAAAGCGATATTTCCATTCAGGCAAAGGAAATACTGCGCCTTAAAAAGCTTATGACAGAATATTTTGCCGTAAATACCGGCAAAACCGAAGAAGCTGTAGCAAAGGACATGGAGCGGGACTTTTATATGTCCGCAGACGATGCCCTTTCTTATGGAATTATTGATAACGTCTACAGACGTGAGGGGAAAAAATAATGAAACCGTTCAACAAATCACCAAGGTTTTGCTCATTTTGCGGCAAACCTGCTGATTCGACCAGAAAGCTTGTTTCAAATTCTGCCGGTAATGTTCACATCTGCGCAAATTGCCTTAATATATGCAAAAGTATTTTAGAGCAGGAAGATGACGAGCTTTCTCCGATAGAATTGAATAATGTTCCCACTCCGAAAGAATTTAAAGAATATCTCGATGAATACATAATCGGGCAGGACAGGGCAAAAAAAGTCTTGTCCGTCGCCGTTTACAATCATTACAAACGTATGTCGATGAAAAAAACGATAAAGGGTGACGATGATATTCAAATTGAAAAATCGAATGTGCTTTTGATAGGTCCTACAGGCTCAGGAAAGACACTTCTTGCAAAAACGCTTGCGCAAAAGCTCAAGGTTCCGTTTGCGATTGCCGACGCGACGACACTCACTGAAGCGGGATATGTAGGTGAAGATGTTGAAAACGTTCTTTTGAAACTTATTAACGCTGCCGACGGCAATATTGCGGCTGCCGAGCGCGGAATTATCTTTATCGATGAAATAGATAAAATCTCGCGCAAAAGCGAAAATACATCGATTACACGGGATGTTTCCGGTGAGGGCGTGCAACAGGCACTCCTTAAAATAATCGAAGGAACGACTGCAAATGTTCCTCCGCAGGGCGGAAGAAAGCATCCGAATCAGGAAATGCTGAGCATCGACACGACAAATATTTTGTTTATACTAGGCGGTGCGTTTGTCGGACTGGAAAAAATTATCGAGCAGCGCACTTCCGAGCGCGCGATGGGATTCGGCTCAAAAGTTGGACAAGTTACGGAAGAAGAGCGCATGAATCTTTTGAATCTTTGTACGCCGGACGATTTGGTAAAATTCGGAATAATACCGGAGCTTATCGGTCGTATGCCGGTTACAGTCGCGCTTAAAGAGCTTACAAAAGAAGATTTGGTTTCGATTTTGACGGTGCCGAAAAACGCAATCGTCAAACAATTTCAAACTTCGTTTAAACTCGACGATGTTGAACTTTCCTTCACCGATGAAGCGATTGAAGCGATTGCAGACGAAGCTATTAGGCAAAAAACCGGAGCGCGCGGACTTCGTTCCATCGTGGAAAAATTATTAACAGATATAATGTATGAAGTTCCGAGCATAAAAGGCAGAAAAACCTTGCAGATAACGAAAGATGTAGTAAACGCTGCAGGTAAAATCGAACTCAACGATATGCTGAAAATCGAACAGAGCGCATAAACTAAAATATTGACGAAAATGCGCCGCTTTGAATCCGCTTTTTATTTTTACGGATTTGAGCGGCGCATTTTTTATATACTGCTCCGTAGCTGTGCAATCAACAACCACCCGTCAAACGGGTGGTTTGCACTTAGCCTATAAGGCTAGGGTCTCAA
>CAUUGI010000125.1:0-4305 GCA_963544675.1 uncultured Treponema sp. | reverse complement strand
TTGCGATTAAATACGGAAACAAAACGGAGACTGTTTTGACGGAAACACTGTTGGAAATAAAAAACGTTACAAAAACATTTGCAGGTATCAAGGCCCTGAATGACGTAAGTCTGAAAATTACGCGAGGTGAAATCCATGCCCTCGTAGGTGAAAACGGTGCCGGCAAATCAACACTGATGAATATTTTAAGCGGCATTTACCCCTATGGCGCCTATACCGGTGATATACTATATGAATCCGAACGGTGTACGTTTCATTCGGTAAAAGACAGTGAGCGTAAAGGTATCGCCATTATTCATCAGGAATTGGCTCTTGTTCCCTACCTCAGTATTGCTGAAAATATTTTTTTGGGAAACGAGCAAGGAAAATCATTTAAAATTGATTGGGAAAAAACCTTTGCAAAAGCCGACGCGCTGCTTAGGACGGTAGGGCTGCATGAATCGTCACGGACGCTGATTAAAGATATCGGGATAGGCAAACAGCAATTGGTTGAAATTGCAAAAGCATTGGCAAAAAATATTACGTTTCTCATTCTTGACGAGCCGACAGCTTCGTTAAACGAGACGGATTCACAAAAATTATTACATTTATTACTTGAATTTAAAAAGAAAAATATAACGTCGATTATTATCTCACATAAATTGAATGAGGTATCCTTTGTTGCGGACAAAATAACCGTTATCAGAGACGGTTCTGTGATAAAAACTTTTGATAAAAAAACGGATGATTGCAGCGAAGATCTAATAATCAATGCAATGGTCGGCAGAAATCTGTCGGAACGTTTTCCGCCGCGCACACCTTGTATAGGGGATATTCGGTTTGAAGTAAAAGACTGGACGGTTGAACATCCCCTGTATGCGGAACGGGAAGTATGTAAAAATATCAATATCAATTTACGCAAAGGTGAAGTTGTCGGCATAAGCGGTCTTATGGGAGCGGGGCGGACGGAATTTGCAATGAGCGTATTCGGACATTCCTACGGCGCAAATATCCGCGGACGGATTTTTATAAACGGGAAGGAAGTCCGGCTTAAAACCGTAAAAGATGCAATAAAACACGGAGTGGCATACGTAACGGAAGACAGAAAGGGCAACGGCTTAATCTTACATACAAGCATTTGCAAAAATACGACTTTAGCAAATATACGGAAAGTAAGCCGCCGCAATGTTATCCAAATCGATAAGGAACATGAGGCGGCACGAGAATGTGTTGAACAACTCAAAACAAAATGTACGGGAATAGAACAATCCGTAGTAAATTTATCGGGAGGGAACCAACAAAAGGTTTTACTCGGCAAATGGATTTTTGCCGAACCCGAAGTGCTGATCCTCGATGAACCCACGCGCGGTATAGATGTGGGAGCAAAATATGAAATTTACTGTATAATAAACCGATTGGCCGCAGAAGGAAAATCCATACTGATGATTTCTTCGGAACTGCCGGAAATTTTAGGCATGTGCGACAGGATTTATGTTATGAATGAGGGTAAAATTGTGGGAGAAATTCCGCGGGAAGAAGCTTCACAAGAAGCGATAATGGCTTGTATCGTCCAAACGAAAAAGGAGAACACAAATCATGCTTAATACTCTTTCGATCAAAAATATATTGAAAAAAAATACAATGTTTATAGCGCTTGTTGCATTGATGATTTTATTCCATGCCCTAATTAGCGTTGCAGACAGCGGCTCCTTATTTGCCCCGACAAATATTTCAAATATTATAAGTCAAAACTCTTATGTTGTTATTTTAGCAACCGGAATGCTGCTCTGTATTCTCAGTGGCGGCAATATCGATTTATCGATCGGTTCAATTGTCGCACTTATCGGGGCATTAGCTGCCCATTTAATTATTCTTTTACATTGGAATATATATGTCGTGATGATTTTATGTTTATTGGCCGGTACGGCAATCGGGGCATGGCACGGCTTTTGGATTGCATACATACGCATCCCGGCATTTATTGTAACATTGGCAGGTATGCTTTTATGGAGAGGCGTTGCCTTAATTATTCTTAACGGTTTAACTTTGTCGCCGTTTCCGGAAAATTATTTACGTTATTTTACCGGCTTTATTCCGATAACAAAGGATAAAGGATTGATATTTTCCGTAACAGTCGGAACGGCAATTTTATGCTGTCTCATTTTCATTGTAAAGGAAATTGTGCAACGTATACAAAAAAAACAAAAAGCATATTCAACTGAAAGCTTCGGAATATTTCTTATACGCATTATTCTTATTCCTGCAATTGTATTGTTTTTAGCAACACTGCTCGGCCGCCATAAAGGAATACCGGTGATTTTAATTCTTTTAACCGTTGTTGTTCTTGTCTATACCTACATTACTCAAAATACGGTGCCGGGCAGGTATTTGTATGCGATGGGCGGTAACGAGCGAGCGGCTAAGCTGTCGGGCATTGATACAAATAAAGCGTTGTTTTTTGTATATGTAAATATGGGATTTCTTTCAGCCCTTGCCGCTCTGGTTTGTGTCGGCCGTTTTAATTCGGCAGCGCCTACGGCCGGTATGAATTATGAACTCGATGCAATCGGTTCATGTTTTATCGGAGGAGCATCGGCATACGGCGGAACGGGAACGGTCGGAGGAGCGGTTGTCGGAGCTATTTTTATGGGTGTTTTGAACAACGGAATGTCCATTTTAGGTATAGACTCGAACTGGCAGAAAGCGGTAAAGGGACTTGTGCTTTTAGCGGCGGTTGCTTTTGATGTCCTTTCAAAACGCCGTGAAAAAAGCTCAGTCTAATCCGTAAAAACAGACTGCAAACGAGTACCAAAGAGGACAGAGTAAATATGAACATAGTTGCCGGTATTGATTTAGGAACGCAAAGTTTAAAAGCGGTTTTATACGATTACGAACAAAAACGTATTGTCGCACAAGCATCCTGTCCTTTGGACTTGATTTCCAAAGAGGACGGAACCCGCGAACAAAAAACCGAATGGTACGATGCGGCATTAAAAAGCGTCTTTGAAAAACTTCCGTGTGAATTGCGTTCGCAGATACAGGCCGTCGGCGTCTCCGGTCAGCAGCACGGCTTTGTCCCCCTCGATAAAGACGGACAAGCCCTTTATAACGTAAAACTGTGGAACGATACGTCAACCGCCGAAGAATGCCGCATCTTAACCGATAAAGCAGGGGGTAATGCCGAAGTTATAAAAGAAGTCGGCAACCTCATGCTGCCCGGCTTCACTGCTCCCAAGATATTGTGGTTAAAAAAACATTTTCCCGACGCATGGAAAAACGTGCGCTCTATTTTGCTTCCGCATGATTACATCAATTACGTACTAACCGGAAGCTATGTTATGGAAGCCGGAGACGCCTCGGGGACAGCGCTGTTTAATCCTGTAAAACGCAGATGGTCACGCACGCTCTGTTCTCTTATCGATGAAGGCTTATACGATTTACTTGCGCCTCTTATCGCTTCGGATACAAAAGCCGGCACGGTATCGCAGAAAGCCGCCGGTCTTTTAGGGATTCCTGAAGGTATTCCGGTTTCTTCCGGCGGCGGGGATAATATGATGGGGGCAATCGGGACGGGGACGGTCAGCGACGGCTTTTTAACGATGAGTATGGGAACGTCGGGAACACTCTACGGTTATTCGGACAAGCCCATCGCCGACCCCGAACGCGGTTTGTCAGGCTTTTGTTCGTCAACGGGCGGATGGCTTCCGCTTTTGTGTACGATGAACTGCACGGTTGCAACCGAACAAATCCGTTCTCTCTTCGGCTTACCGGTAGCCGAGTTCAACCGTCTTGCCGCAGCAGCTGAGCCGGGCGCTCAAGGAGTACGAGTTCTTCCTTTTTTTAACGGAGAGCGTACACCGAATTTACCGAAAGGAAGGGCAAGTATCACCGGTCTTACGATGACAAATTCGAATAAGGAAAACATCTGCCGCGCCGCAATGGAAAGCGCTGTCTTCGCATTGAAAGGAGGCTTGGACGCCTTTAAAAAATTGGGTTTTGAACCGAAAGAAATACGGCTTATAGGAGGCGGCGCAAAAAGTCCCTTATGGAGGCAAATCGCCGCAGATATTATGAATGTGCCGGTCAGCGTTCCCGTATCGGAAGAAGCTGCCGCAATGGGCGCTGCCGTACAAGCGCTGTGGTGTCTTGAAGGCGGTACGCCCGAGCGGATAAAGAGCCTTTGCGCCGAACACATTCAGTTGAGTAAAGAAAAATCGGCGGAACCGGGCAGCGCAGTTTGCGAATACGAACAGGCGTACCGCGATTATAATGAGATTTTGGGGCAGCTGACGCCCCTCTATATACACGGCTAAATTTTTTGAAAGC
>CAUUGI010000124.1:0-4446 GCA_963544675.1 uncultured Treponema sp. | reverse complement strand
CGTGAGTATTCTATTGATGTCGTGCGGCGCGGCGTTTCAGCTGTTCAAGTCCGCGTTTGAATTGCGGAATGCGCGCGGATGCTGTCGTGGCAAGTCCGCTTCGCTCGCCGCGCATAAGGAAATGATAGGCGACGCCTGCAATCATTGCGCCGTTGTCTCCGCAAAGTTTCAGCGGCGGAAATATGCAGTGAATGTCGCTGCGTTCGGCAAGAATTTCGCGGAGCCGAGAGTTTGCGGCAACTCCTCCGCCTGCGACAACGGTTTTCAGCCCCGTGTCTTCTACCGCGCGGAAGAGGCGGCTTGTAAGCGTGCGGCAGGCAGTTTCCTGAAATGCCGCGCACATATTTTCGGTAGAATGTTCAAATCCTTCTTTCCAAAATAAATCACACTGGTGAATGACGGCTGTTTTCAGTCCCGAAAATGAAACGTCGTAACGGTGTTCTTCCGAATCCAATTTGGGAATCGGGAACGCCGCCGCGTTAAAATCGCCTTTTTTTGCAAGATTATCGATTACAACGCCGCCCGGATATCCTAAACCGTAAAACTTTGCCACCTTGTCAAATGCTTCTCCGACAGAATCGTCTACCGTCGTCCCCAAAACTTCCAAATCATCAAAATTGTTGACCTTGCAGATAATGCTGTGTCCGCCTGAAACAAGCAGCCCCAAATACGGATAGTCGATGTCGTTTTCAAGGTGGGCTGCATACAGGTGTCCGAGCATGTGGTTGACGGCGATAAACGGTTTTTCAAGCGACCACGCAAGCGTTTTTCCGAATGTAAGACCTACGAGCAGAGAACCCATCAATCCCGGACGGTTTGTAGCCGCAATAGCATCGACTTCTTCAAGTTTTATTCCGGCTTCGCTGACTGCCTGCCTTACGACCGGCAAAATCCATTCTATGTGTTTGCGGCTTGCAATTTCCGGCACAACGCCCTTGTAGATTTCATGAAAAGGGATTTGTGTTGCAACTACGTTGCTTAATATTTTTTTGCCGTCCTGTACAATTGCGGCGGCTGTTTCATCACAAGATGATTCAATTCCTAAAACGTTCATATTTACCTCGATTTACTGTGTTTTGACGGGGGAATTTGAAACGGTCGAAAATCTATAGCCGTTTTTTACAAGGTGAGGATATAAGTCGGCAAGCAGCGCGGGCAGGATTCCGACCGATTTATCGACGTGTCCTATCATAATCGCCGCGCCTTTTTTATTCGCAATATTGATTCCGCGATAGATTTCCGAAAGCATAACGCGCCTGGTAATTACGTCGTCGATAAAAACGTCACGCTCGTAAATCTGCATACCGCGCTCAAGTGCCGCCTGCGGAGCTTTTGTTTCAGCCGTCGTCCGCGAATCCAAAAAAAAGATTCCGACTTCATCGGCAACATCCAAAACCGTACCGATTTTTATTACATCTTGGGTAATCAGCGAGCCTTCGTGATTGTTCAAGCCTTTTACGGGTCCTATTTCACTCAGATTTTCTTTAAGCACCGAAGCAATTTCAAATGTTGACATTTCCGGCAAAATTGCGCCGGGACCGGGGTTTACTTTTAAGTTGACTGCCTGCATAGGTTGATGAAGGATAACTTCATTTCCGGATGCCCGTGTAATTTCGGCGCATTCGCGGGAATGACTTAGTTTAGGAAGGACGGCAATCGTAACCGGAAATGGCAGAGCAGTGTAACGCTTTACGTTTGCAGGATTTAAGCCCGCGTCGTCAAAGACAAAGACTAAAACCGCTTTGTTTACTGCGGGCGGAATATCGAAAACCGGAGCCGGATTTTGCGCATTTCCTGAAGAAACGGTTTTTGCAGAAGCAATTTCCTGCCTTTTTGAAGCGGATTCGACAGAATGCGCGCTTTTAGCGTTTTGAGTAATATTCAATTCTTCTTCAGTTTTTATTTTTGCATTATCAGGCTTGCGGATATTTTCCGTGCTTGTGTGAGTATTTGCGGATTTTGCGGGCTTTGAAGATTTGCTTTCTGACGCGGTCTTTGCCGGAGATTTTTCCGCCGTATTTGAAATTTCCTTTGCGGTTTTGCTGTTCGGTTTTGCCGTATTTTTAATATTTTGTTCTTTTTTTGCGGCGGAATCTGCAAAATATTGCTCAGGTTCAGCCGATTTAATTTCTTTATTAGGATAAAGTTTGTCCGCGTCTTCCTGTGTGAGTGTCTTCTCCGAATTTTGCGGAATCTTACGTGTCCGGTTATCCATAAACGAAGTTACGGCAAGTAAAACGGCACAGCAGGCAAATATCACTGTGCAAAACAGAATTATTTTTTCGGCAGGTACAAAAACCTTTGCCTTTTTTGTGCGTCTTTTTGAAGGTGTTTTTCTTTTTCGCGGTTGCCGAATCATATCTTTAAAAAAAACGGCTGCTTACGGCAACCGATTCGGATTGTAATGATAAATGCCGTTTCTGTCCATAATTTGTATTAGGGACAGAAACGAGAGCCGAACTTATGTTGTTTTAAGTCGATTTTTCATACCTGCAAATTTTGCCTAAATTCTTGGCTTTGGCTCATATTGAATCTTCGTAGCTTTCCGGATTGTAAAAAATAATTTTTGTGCCTTCGCTTTCAAATTGGAACGGAACGTAAAGTTGATTTTTGAGCGCGGCTTTGACAGACGCTTGTTTTTCGAGCGGGACGTAAAAGAGTAAAAATCCGCCGCCGCCTGCACCCAAGAGTTTTCCGCCTAGCGCACCGGCTTTTATCGCACAGTCGTATTGCTCGTCGATTGATGATGTGCTGATGCCGGACGAAATGCCGCGCTTAAACTTCCATGTGTAGTCAAGAAGTTTGCCGAATTCATCGAGATTGGTATTTTTATCGGTCAAAATTTTTTCTGCATCGTCAACCAAACCGTACATTTTTATTAGTTCGGCAGTTTTGTCTTTCATCGACTTTTCCGTTTCTTTTTGAATGTCTGAAGAAAAGCGCGAAAATCCGGTAAAAAACAGCATGAGGCGCGCATTGAGTGCCTGTTTACGCTCAGGCGAAATAACAATCGGATTGACCGTATAGCCGTCTTTGGAAAAATTTATGCGGTTTAAGCCGCCGAAACTTGCCGCAATTTGGTCTTGAATACCGCCCGCTTCTTTGCAAAGCTCCCTCTCAAGATAAATTGCGTCATCGGCGAGCTTACGCTTCCCTGCATATTGCCCTTTAAGCGCATAAAACGCTTCGAGCATTCCTACCGCAAAAGACGAGCTTGTACCTAGTCCGCTCCTCGCCGGCAAATCGCTTTCATAAGTCAAACGGATTTCGTGCATATCGAGCCATTTCATGGCGTTGCGGATTGCAGGATGCTTTATTTCTTCGTAGGAATTAACTTGCTCGTTTTGAGAGTAGGAAAGGTGAGTTTTGTAATCGAAAAAACGCGGCAAGTGTCTCACCGTAACGTAGCAGTATTTATCGAATGTTGTAGAAATCACCGCGCCGCCGTGTTCGTTGTAAAATCCGGAAAAATCCGTTCCGCCTCCGAAAAAAGACATACGAAACGGTGTCTGAGTAATAATCATATTTCCTCACAAAAATTTAAGTTTGTTGCGTATATTTGTACAATCGCGGATAAAAGTCAACGGAACGTAAATATTCCCAAGCGGAGATGGCAAAACAACAACTTTTGAGACATCCCCGTTCAGGCTGCTATAAAAATATTATTATAAGCTGACTTACGAGCACTACGGATATAAGCGCAATAGGGTAAGTGCAGGCATATGCCGCCGCAGCATCTTCCGTTTTTGCAACATGAATCAATGTACCGAGTGCCGGAGTTGATGTCATTCCGCCTGTGATTGAACCTAGATTATTCAGCAATGCAAGTTTAAGCACATAGCGAGCAAAGAAATATCCAATTATCAGCGGCAATGTAGTTATAACCATTCCGTATAAGAAGTAGATTGGCTTAAAATATTTTACAAAGTTCGCGCCGCCTGAAACTCCTGCACCGAGCAGGAAAAGCGCAAGACCAAGCTCTCTGCATATTTTGAGAGTTGCCGTTGTCGGCATAATAGATATTCTTCCTATATGACCGAAGTGCCCGAAGAGTAAGGATGTAATGAGAGATCCGCCTGTCATTGTAAGAGAAAAATTGTGATACTTTGCAGAGCCTAAAAATATTTTTATAAACCGGATTTATTTTCTAGTTTTTTATTACGAAAGTAGATACATATATCAGTGCTCACCATGATTATGTTTGGTATATAAAACCAGAATGCCAGATTATAATTATGGGTCATTATTTTAGATATAATTCCACATATATATCCAAACCATATAAAGCACATAAACAGCGAGCTTTTTCCTTTAGTTGATTTTGAACGGATTGAACGTATTATGGACAGCGGCCAAGAAATTCCAAAACATAAAATCATAATGGATTCCAATATGCTGGCGATACTATTCAATCCAAGAAAAGAAACTATACTCATAATATACTCC
>CAUUGI010000123.1:0-4533 GCA_963544675.1 uncultured Treponema sp. | reverse complement strand
CGGCGGATGTTTGCCTAAAATCTTTTGATTTGCGTTTTGATGTTTCAAGGTGTATATTATTAACTATACGCCTGCTGATGCAGAATCCATCGTATTTTTAAGGAGATAATATGACTTCTTCAATTAAAGCTGTTGATTTTACTCTCGATCAAAAGCAATCCGATTTAATAGGCACAAAGGTAAAACGAATTGCCTACGCGGAAGATTTAATTGTTGATTTAATTATAAGCGTAAGGCATGATAAAGAATACAAAGTTGAAGCGACGGTGAATTTCCGCTGGGGCGCGCAGGCTCATGTTTCCGGCGAAGGGCGCGATTTTGCGGAAGCTCTTAATATTATGATGGATGTTTTGGATAACAAGATAAAAAAGGAAAAAGATAAAATTCAGGAAAAGAAATAATTTTTTAGACTGAATTGATAGAAATGTCCGTAATATTTGTTGATATATTGAATATTACGGACATTTTTTATTCGCGCCCATATAAAACGGACTTAAAAAAGTTTCAACTTCATTAAAGACGATATTTCATTCAACAGTTATTTTAGAAAGATTTACGCAATTTGAAACAGCGCAGTTATAATCGGTTTACAGCTGAAAAATCAAACGATGTTTTTAAACGATTTTGATATTGAGTTTATATTTTCGAAGAATATTCAGCTGGTCTTCCGTTATTCCGGAATCCGTTATTAAGTGTGATACCCTGTCAAGCGAACCTATATCAAAATTGTGCTGTATTCCGATTTTCGTACTGTCGGCAAGAACGATAACGGATTCATTAGCCTGTGAAATCATACCGGAATTTACAGCGGTTTCTTGAAACAACGCGGTACTCAAAATTCCGTTCTTGCTTATGCCGCTTACACCGACAAAACATTTGTTTGCGCGTATATTTTTTAATGCACCCAACGCAATCGGTCCCACCATAGAATGTTTGAATGTATTTATTCCGCCGCCGGTAAAAATCAACTCGTATTTTGCATCATCAACGGTATGAAGGGCGTTTGCATTATTTGTTATGATTGTGATGTTCATGTCAGAAAGAAGATGAAACATATAAAACGCAGTAGTGCTGCTGTTTATAAGAACGGTATCACCTTCTTTGACCATTGAAGCGGCGCATTCCGCAATCATGCGTTTTTTTTCTTCGTATTTATCAATGGGAAGGGGGGGAGGATTCAAGCGGGGATGAGAATTTTGTGTTTCATTGGATAACAGCTTTGCACCACCGAAAAAGCGTTCAACCTTACCTTGAGCAGCAAGATCATCCAAATCCCGTCTTATAGTCAATGCAGAAACATTTAACTCCGTCGTCAAATCTTCAACTATTACGGAATGTTCTGCATTCAGCTTTTGGAGAATATAATTATGCCGTTTCGCTATTATCGCTCTGCTGTTTTTCATATCGCGCCCAGTTCATAGAAAAATACTTTTTATAGCATATTAAATATCATAAAACGATAATAAAATCAAATCCTCAGCTGCAAAATGATTGAACTCGTATGAAAAAAACATATTCAAAAGATTTAACGCAGTCTCCGTCCGTTTAATTTTCTTTTGGAAAAACGCAAGATAAAATTATTTTATTCGTGCGGAGGGTTTATTATCCCGGTGCTCTGCGTCGGGGTTGTTGATTCAATTTTGCCGCATAGTAAAATTAAAACAAGCAGTAAAACACTTTTCAATCCGTAAAACCGAGTCTAACCTGCCAGTGTCGCCCACTTGAAGAATAATTATGCCTTTTGTAAAATCTGAAAAGCTGAGGGAGAAACTTAAATATACGTCTTTAGATTCTGCCGCTTGCCGCATTATTAACGTTCATTACAAAATACTCAAAATCCATAAACACAAGGGAGTAATATGAAAAGGAGATTTTCAATCAGCGCAAAAGTTGCGCTCCTATTCGGTCTGCTGTTTTTGTCTACCGGAATTTTACTTGAAATTGCCGCAATAAGGATTTCACGGGCGGCAGTTGCTGCAAAAATCGAAGCGCATTTACGGGATAATGCTCTGTACATTGCAGCATTGCTGGATGAGCAAGGGACGGAATTTATGAAATTCTTCCAAGGTCTTGCACGTATTCCCGAATTGAGAGACGAATCGATACCGTTTAGCCGGAAAGCAAAGGATATTGCAAAAGAATTGTCGTTCGGTTCAAATGCGGAAAACATAACGGTCTGCGATTTAAATGGAAAAAGATATGATTCTTCCGGCTCCGTTTACGATGTAAGCAATATGAACTGGTACAAAAGCGCAAAGAGCGGTAAGAACGCAATTACGGAACCTGTCGTAACCGGTAACACAGGTGATTTGCATATTACTTTTGCAGTTCCGATTTATGACGACAATAAAAAAGTTGTAGGTGTACTTGCAAGCGAAGTTTCCGGGCTGTTGCTTTGCAATGCGATGAGAGACATTGTTATCGGCAACATGGGTGAATGTTATGTACTTGGACCTACGGGAACTACAATTGCACACGGCGACTCCTCTATGGTTGCAAAACAATTTAATCCGATTAAAGCAGGCGAAAGCGATTCTACCTATGCGTCCATGTCGGAATTTACAAAGACCGTTTTGAATTCAAACGAAAGTAAAACCGGAAGATACGTGTATCTCGGTACAGAATATATAGCTGCCAATGCATTGATGAAATCTACAGGGTGGACGGTCATTATAAAGACTTCGGCTGCACAAGCGTTTAAAGACATTTCAAGAATGCGCATACTGCTGATAAGTTTTTTCTCTATTACATTTACAATCGTAATAATTATAGTGTTGATTATGTCGATTAAGATGGTAAGCCCGCTTAAAAAGACCGTATCAGCATTGAGAAAAATATCGGAAGGCAACGGTGATTTGACTGTAAAACTTTCCGTTTCCGGTAACGATGAACTTACGGATGTAGCGGAAAGTTTTAATCGCACAATAAGAAAAATCGCCAGCACAATCAGAACAATAGGAGCGCACACGGTAGTATTGCAGGAATTCGGAGAAGATCTTTCTGCAAACATGACGCAAGCTGCCAGTGCACTCAATGAAATCACTTCGAACATCGACGGTGTAAAACAGCAGGCAAAAAAGCAGTCGGACAGTGTTACCGAAACAAGTGGCACGATTACAAACATAATCAATACGATTGAACTGCTGAACTCAAGTATCGAAAGTCAATCTGCAAGCATTGTTCAATCTTCCGCGTCTGTGGAAGAGATGGTTTCAAATATAGCATCAATTACAAAATCGCTTGAAAAGAGCGATAAAATGGTCAAACTCCTTGCAGAAACGACCGCCGAAGGCAGAACGACAATGCAGACTGCTTCCGCCGTTACGGAAAAAATTATTGAAGCGTCCGGCGGATTGATTGAAGCAAGCAACGTAATACAAAATATTGCAGAACAGACGAATCTTCTTGCAATGAACGCTGCCATTGAAGCTGCTCATGCAGGCGAATCCGGAAAAGGGTTTGCCGTCGTCGCAGATGAAATCCGCAAGCTGGCGGAAGAATCCAGCATACAAGGCAAAAATATAACCGAAACGCTGAAAAAACTTAGCGACGAAATATCGGGGCTTTCTTCGTCTTCCAGAACGGTTGAAGAAAAATTCAATGCGATTTTCCAGTTGTCGGAAGACGTACGCAGTATGAGCGCAGAACTTACATCCGCAATGCGTGAACAGGAAAACGGCAGCCGTGAAGTCCTTTCGGCAATAAAGACGATAAGCACAGCCAGCGCAGAAGTAAAAAACAGTTCCGATGAAATGATGAACGGAAGTAAAGATGTTGCATTCGAGCTTCAAAAACTTGACGGACTCACTTCCGTTATAAAAGACAGTACGAGTGAAATGTCTATCGGCGTAACGGAAATCAACAAAGCAATGCAGGCGGTAAATCAACTTGCGACGAAGAATAAAGACAGCATTATAGGTCTTTCCGGCGAGGTTGGAAAATTCAAAATAGAAGAAACTCGCTCAAACAATGCAATCGCTGAAAATCCTGACGGAACTATCGATTTTGAGACAGCTATTGCCCGTCATTCCGAATGGAAATTCAAACTGCGCGGAGCAATTACTCGAAAAGAAAAACTGGATGCTGAAATAATTTCACGGGACGACTGCTGTGTACTTGGAAAATGGATGCACGGAACGGCAATGGAAAAATATGGCAGACTTGGAAGCTTTAAACGCTGCCTTTCAGACCATGCAAGATTCCATAAAGAGGCGGGACTTATTGCTGCCGCAATCAATGCCGAAAGATTTTCCGAAGCGGAGAAAATGCTCGATAACGGAACTCCGTACACCATAGCGTCCCAGTCTGTCCGTGAAGCGATAATGCAATTTCAGAAAGAAACAAAATTATAAGGTTGAATATCGTTTTTTTTCAAAACTCGATATTGAGCCTAATAAGTTTATAAAACTTCGGTGGGCAGGTACCACTCGAACGAGTGGGCAGGTGCCACTCGGGCGAGTGCGTATGTCCCACTCGGGCGAGTGTGTATGTCCCACCCGAACGAGTGGGCATATAGACCTCGCTCGATACTAA
>CAUUGI010000122.1:0-4535 GCA_963544675.1 uncultured Treponema sp. | reverse complement strand
ATACTCCATACAATTCAATAAAATTGGTCTTTAATATTGAAGCAAAATCCGCTTTATCTATTCCATCCTGCCGCAAAGAATATGCGGCATCGTAAACGCGGCTTATGTCTTTCAGCGCGGTAAACGATTCGGCTCTTAACGTCTGAAAAGGTGCGTCGGTTTCTAAAAGCAGATTTTTCATAGGCAGATCGCATACACAGGAAATCGTTTTTTTATTGCCGTTCAAAATCTGTTTGCCGAAGCTGAAATATGCGTTTAATCCTTTCGAAATCAATGAACGCGCTTCGATGATTCCGCCGAAAAAGGAGTGAAATAAAACGGCAGGAAGTTTTTTTAAGAGCTTTATATCTTTAAAAATAAAGTCTATTCCTTTACGGCAATGTATAACAAGCGGTTTGGAATAGGTTTTCGCAAGTTCAAGTTGAATGTACCATGCTTTTTTTTGCCTTTCCAAATCATTTTTAAATTCTTTTGTAAAAAGATCAAATCCGGCCTCGCCTATTGCTCCTATTCGATTTTCTTGCAGAAGTTTTTCTAAAAAATCCGCATTTTCCAAAAGCGGATTCTGCGGATGCATACCGAATGATTGTACAAGATGAATATTTTTGCGCGGTTCCAAAAGTAAACATTGTTTTTCCTGTTCAATAAATTCTTCAATATCGTGCGAACAGGTACATCCGAAGTATTTATTCGTTTCCGTAAAATCAAAAAAAGCGTTCTCATATTCGGCATATTGAATAAGATGAAAATGCGCATCGCAAAGTGAAGAAAATTCTAACATCATTTGAAATATATCCGAAAATAAAACTGTAGTTAACATGAGCGGCGTAAATATTTAATTTTGTGCGCCGGAATTATTCACTTTAGGGAGGCGACTTATGAAAAGTTATTCACTGAAAAGCTTAGGTAATAAAAACGACTACATGACGGTTTTAAAAGAAACTAAAGAAGGTTATGTAATCCGCATAGTGCGTGATATGGACGGCTATGACGATGTACAAACCGATTTTTTAAGCAAAGAACTGTTTGAATGCTGCATACGCACAGGCTATCTTACGGAAATCGAAGAATCCGTAAAAATGGCAGTAAACGCATAAATCTTTCAGGCGCGCTTAAAACGCATTTTCGGCTGCAAAATATTTTGCAGCTTTTTTTAGCGCAGCATCAATTCTCTTTTGCTTATCTTCAAACGGCGGAAGCCAAGTTATCTCTACTCCGCTTCGTTCCATTCTTCTAAACCATGTTTCCTGTCTTTTTGCAAATTGACGTATGGCAATATTCAGCTGCTCAAAAAGTTCTTCACGCGAAGCAATAACGCCTTTTATATAGAGAGAACAATATTTGTATTCCAGCCCAAGCCGTTCAAGTTTTTCCCACGAGCAGCCGCTTTTATGAAGATTTTCAACTTCTTCGACCATGCCCGCATCCAGACGCTCTTTAAGCCGCAATGCAATATGTTCGCGCAAAATCGTGCGTTCAAGTTTTATACCCAATATAAGCGGACGTATGTCGGGACGTTCTGTAATGTTTTTACGGATATCCGCTGCGGGATCTTTCATGCAGCGGGCAATTTCGATTGCACGGATAACTCTTTCGCGGATAAGCAAGTCGGATTTATTATGCAGATTGGGTTTTAATTCAAGTAGAATCGCCCCCAGCTCGTCAAGTGTTTTAGATTCAAGTTCCGCGCGCAATGACAGATTTTCCGGAACTTCAACAAAATCATAATTTCTGATGACGGAATCAAGATACATTCCGGTACCGCCTGCAATAACCGGAACTTTTTTGCGTTTTAGAATTCCGCTGAATGCTTTGTAAAAATCCTGCTGATAATTAAAAACGTTGTATTCGCGCGTACGCAAATCCGCCACATCGATAAGATGATACGGAATTTTTACACCGCCCGTTTCGTATTCAGCCAAGTCTTTCCCGGAGCCGATGTCTAAACCGATATATGTTTGCCGCGAGTCTGCTGAAATTATTTCTCCTCCAAACGCGAGCGCAAGCTGTACGGCTATAGATGTTTTCCCGGAAGCGGTAGTTCCAAGTATGATTATTGAGTTATAAATCGAATTTCCATCGCTGTGAGATTCCGGGTAAAAAATATTATTCTCAGTGTTCATATTTTACGGATTAAAAAATACGACAGATTTTGAAAACGGCTTTGCGTGAAGGGGCATAGCGGCGCGAAGCGTTCCGAGCAAAGCGAGGAATAAAACCGCGACGCACCTGACGGTGAGCACCGCGAACCGGCACGCCCAAATTCAAAATCACATTACACGGCAAATTGCGCACTTGAGGTACTCCGATTTGGGATAGCCGAGCAAAACAGGATGATCGGCGGCAGCTCCGCGTTTTTCAAGAATCTGCACACGTCGGCGGCTGTCGGCGGCGGCATGAGTGAGCATATCGTAAAAATGCTGTGCGTCAAAAAAATGCGAGCAGGAGCAGGTTACGAGTATTCCGCCGGAATTGAGGATACGCATGGCGCGAAGATTTATTTCTTTGTAGCCGCCGTAAGCCTTTTGCAGAGTTTTTGCACTTTTTGAAAATGCCGGCGGGTCCAGGATTATTACATCGAATTTTTCTCCGTCCGATTCGTATTTTTTAAGAAGATCAAATACGTCCGCACAGACGGCTTTTACTGTTTTAGAAAACCCGTTGAGCGCAATATTTTTTTCGACTATTGCGACCGCTTCTTGCGAAATGTCTGCGGAAATAACTTCGCGTGCTCCGGCTTTTGCGGCATTTAATCCGAATGCGCCCGTATGCGTGAATGTATCAAGTACGCGCTTTCCGCGGCAAAATTCCGCCGCCGCAATCCGGTTTTCTTTTTGGTCGAGGAAATAGCCGGTTTTTTGCCCGTCTGCAATATCTACGCAAAGTTTTATGCCGTTTTCTTCTATTGTAATGACTGTCGGCAGAGTTTTGTTTGAAGCGGAAAGCCAGCCTTTTATTTCCGCTAAGCCTTCTTTTAGGCGGACATCGGCATCGCTGCGTTCGTAGATTCCGGCGGGCTTTATATGTTTTTCAAGAGCGGAAAGAAGTTCTTTTCTAAATACTTCGCAAGCAAGCGCAAGAAATTGAACTACGAGTATCGTCTCGCCCTTATCCGTGCAGTATCGTTCGCAGATAAACCCCGGAATAAAATCCGCTTCCGCAAATACGAGCCGGCAGGAAATCCCGTCTCCGTAACGGGCGCGCCTTATGTTTAATGCGTCCGATATGCGTTTTTCCCAATAGGATTTAATATCCGACGCGATTTTATCTGCGTGTTCGCGCCCGATGAGCCTAATTGTAATTTTCGATTTTGTATTTATTATGCCGCTGCCGATAAATCCGCCGGCTTTGGTAAAAACTTCTACGAGTTCTCCGTCTTTTATTTCCGAATCTGCAAGTGATTTTTGCAGCCATGCAGAGTTTTCATCCGCACAGTTTTCACGGTATTTAATATGCGAAATCTCGTTATCGAAAACCCACGGAAAGCCTTGTAAAAGTTCTTTTTCTTCTTTTGCGTTTAAAAAGACGCGCGAAAATGTATTCATGGAACAGTTATAGCATTTAGCAAAAATAATGGCAAACAAGAAATTTATGTAGAACTTAGTTATCTAACAGGTTTATTCGTGCGAAGGATTTAATACCCCGATGCTCTGCGTCGGGGTTGTTGATTAACGTTTTTTTCCGAGTATCAAAAATATAGGGTATTCTTTTATATTGTTACCGATATTTTTTTCTTCTACATAAACCGTTTCATTACAAAGAATTTCAAATTCCGCATTCTTCATAAAGTTAATAATCGTATTTCTATCTATACCGTTATGAGGAACTTTCATAGGCGCATGAAAAGAACCGTCTTCAACATCCAAATCCGATACTGCAAGAAAACCGCCTTGAACGATATGGCTTGAAAGCAGTTTAAGTATCTGTTCAATATCATTTATATGATGAAAGGCAAGCAATGTTACTATTGCATTATAAAAAGGAAACTTGTTAAAGCCGGCAAAGTTTTCTGAAAGTTTGAATGTTTTATAATTTAAAATATTTTCGGATTCAGCTTTGCATTTTACTTTATTCAACATACCTTCAGATATATCTGCAAAGTGAATCTCCTGAAAATCATTTATAAAATTAAAACCTAATAATCCTGTTCCGCAGCCAAAATCAAGCAGCCTCTTATTTGTGTTTTTTGAATCAAATTTTTTATCTTTGATAAAATCATTTATGCGCACAAAAATCTTTTTAGCACGTCGATATTTTTTATCATCATCCCAAGCAGCAGCTTTATCATTAAAATAGTTGAATTCCATATTTCTTTCCTGTTTTAACTGTGAGTATGGTAAATATTTTATCATTAATGTATAAAATATAATACACCATAATAAAATGCTTACCTTAAAACAACTTGCGAATAATCCAAAAACTCTTTTAGCTTAATTTCGAGTTTTGAAAAAACTCGAAATTTTCCAACTCTTTCCGGTTACAACAAAATGAAGAGTTTTGGAATAAGCATCGTTTGTGCGCAGACGAGGTTCCAT
>CAUUGI010000121.1:0-4643 GCA_963544675.1 uncultured Treponema sp. | reverse complement strand
CAGTTTAGCATAATTCGCTGATTTGTCAAGGCAACGAAATATAGGTGGAACGGATATGGGCGTAAGATTTTGGAAAAGACGTAAACTGTAGAATGAGCAAAAAATGTTGGGGGAGACATCAGTTTAAAAAAGATAATCAGTTTATGGGAATTGTTTTTACACTTCCATATATGGCTTACTTTTGCGTAAGACGGAATAAATATGGCTTAAATATTTGTTCATACCTCGTGTGCGTTCATGGCGCGGCATTCTAAAGTCGCAGGAAATATCTTTTTTAAGTATCTCGCTTTCATCTATTGCATTATCAATCAAAAAAAGGATGCGGATTAAATTTGCCTCGCCTTGAGTAAAATCCTTTGTTACCCGTCTTTTGCCGATAAAAATAGTCCGTGCGCACAAATCAAGTTGATAGAAAAATTGAGCCAACAAACGGTGCTGATAGTGAAGACACGCATCCGGCGATTCTTGATTAAAATTGAGGGATTTAGCGTTTTTCTGCAAATCTTCAAGAGTATTTATCTGAGTATTTTGTAAACCATAAATATCGCTTAAAAAGCGCTTTTTATATTCAAGGGGAATCCTTTTAACGCTGTTTTGACATTCAATTGAAAAGAACTCTACAATCCCTTGTACGGCAACGGCAAAATCGTAACTGCGATAGTCGTGGATGAGGCCGGAATACGTTTGCTCCCACATAATCCGTTTAGGGATAATCCACGCAAGCGCACAGGCAATGGCGGCGAGAACAGTTTGAAGTATACCGGTTATCATTTGAATTTCCTGCCCGTCCATTATAAATCCACCAGCGTGTCGCAGTATTTTTTGATGAGTTCTTTATCATTAATATTGGCGTTCTGGTTGTTCTGTTTATACTGATTGCTACCGTCGGTATTTGTATTCTGATTGTTCTTGCTGTCTAAAGCCATCAATTTTTCAAGAACATCAAGTTTTGAACAATATCTTGCAGCCTTTAACAACGCTCTAATCAATAAAAATGCAAAAATCAAATAAAGAATGCAAAACAGTACAGGTACAAACGAGTACAAATCCTTGCTTTGCTTAAATAGATTGCAAATATCCATTATCAATCTAATTACTGTATAGCCAATAATATGCAAGCCTACAACTATAAAAATAGCAGAACAGCAGAATTTGTATAATTTTTTCATAAATTTCCTCCATAACATATAAAGAATAGCCCTGCCCGATAACTTTTATGCCGAACAGGGCGGCGGGTACCAACGCACGCAGACGGCGCGGTTTGGTACATTGCTTTTTAAGTAAACCTGTACCTGCACGGAGAACCGTGCGCGTACAGGACAACATTAGTTTTTGCTATCTATAAATAATATTTTTGGTTTTTTCAAGCAGCTTCGATATAGTTTCATGGTCAGCTGAAGTTACCGTTGCAGACAGAGGTAAAATAAGTGTTTTTACCGCGATATCACAATTACGTAAGCTGGCAGCACGAAGATTGGTCATTTGAGATAAATCCAGGGTTAGTCCCTTAGCAATGATTTTCTTGATATCATCACTGTTATCATAAAAAAGCCCCCCAAATCCGCAGACTGTTATAGTTCTTTTTCCCTTAACTTTTAAATAATAAAAGTCCTGATCATAAAATACTGAGAACCGTTTATGAGCAAAAGGATACGTTTCACACTTGAATTCATAAATCGATATACCGCCTTCCGGCACGGGGAGAATGGAAACATTTTCTAACGGATATGTGTTCGGTATTGGCGTTACAGAAATGTAGTAAGTGTTACTGTCCGCATCATTCACTGGGACATCAAAGTATAAAATTGCATAGCCAGACTCGTGATCTATACGTTCCTTGTGAAATGCTCCGTAATATATGTATCCATAAATAATATATCGGCGAGTATACTGATTAAGAAGAAGAGCGTAGCTAACTTCCTTAGATGCAATAATCTTCTTTTTGTCATTTAAAATATTGATGCGAAATTTGTGTGGCTTATCTATATGCCCATTATTATACAAACTCTCATTAATCCCGATATTATCAAGTG
The DNA here is from genome assembly GCA_963544675.1 of uncultured Treponema sp. Lineage (GTDB taxonomy): Bacteria > Spirochaetota > Spirochaetia > Treponematales > Treponemataceae > Treponema_D. Next base: position 2,610 of record CAUUGI010000121.1, on the reverse strand, counting down.
GATATAGGAGAGCGTCAATGTCTAATTCCCAGTCTTTGCTTTCCGGAATTTTTTTATATGCTTCGCGGATTTTTTTTGCAAACAGATAAATGTCCTCCGAATTATTTATTTGCCTGAGATACGGAGCCGTAACAGCCATTGTCATCGAGTTTGTTTTATAATCGATTTCGCCCGGCTCAATATCAGTGAAATACCTCAGTTCAAACTCAGGCTTTACTGAAGCGACATACTTACCGGCTTCCCCGAGCAGTTTATTCCAGTCCTTCCGGAGCTGTATTAAGTTTTTTGCCCTTGCACCGAAGTTTCCTGCCGAAACTACAGACGTCATATTTTGCATGAGTTTTGCCGCCTCCGGAAGTTTGCTGTTGTTTTTCTGCGCCTGCACATAATAGGTTAATGCTTCGATATTCGAGCCGCTTCTTTCTGCAAGAATGCCTTTTGCAACGCTTGCCTGCGCCTGCACTTCGCCTGTCATAAGCTCAGCACTTTTGGTAAGGGCGGCAATCGCATCTTTTGACAATTTGATTCCGTAGCCGGTCATAAGCTCATACGAAATTTTATTTGCCGCTTCTCCGTTTTCAAGCGCGGAGGCAAGGCAGTTCGGCACGCTTGCAGCGGCTTTGGTCTCTCCGGTTTCCGCATCGGTAATGTTGAATATGAGCGCATAACTGGATGCTTTTTTGGTAATGTTTCCCGTAACGATAAAGCGGGCATGAGTCAGCTTGCCTAACTGCAGGGCGTCTTCCTCGGAATAAACCGCATTTTCTCCGAGTTTTTGCTCCGCCTTTATCATGTCGGTGTTCTGGCGGTCTATTACGGTAAGCCCCGAATACTGCTGAAAGTTTGACGTAATAACGCCCTGTATAAAAAGCGGAATCCACGCGCCCTCAGAATCAATGTTTACGGTCTTGGGCGCAGGAACGGCGATTGCGTTGTCCGCTGCAACAATTCTGCCAAATGCGCACAAAATAAGTGCGCACGTCAAAAATAATTTCTTTTTCATGCTCTCTGTTTCTCCTTTCTTTATTATCTTCCTTCTGTCTGTAAAAAGATTGCCGGAGCGGAGTCCGGCATTGCAAGGCGGTTTCAACACGTTAAAACCGCAAAAAAATTACTGCAAATAACTTGATAACAATTCCGCTTCCGCCGCAGCCTGCCGCGCTTCCGCTTCATCGGCTTTAAATTTTGCGGACGCGGTTTCCAAAAGTGCTTGGGTGTTTTCGGAAGCAAGACGCGCCATTTGCGCCTTGTATGCTTTTTCTTCTTCCGCCTGCTGCTTGGCTTCTTTTTTGTCAGCGTCCGCTTTCATTTCGCTGAACAGGGAGCCGATTTTCTTTTTTGTTTCGGTATCAAGGTTCGCTCCGCCCATCATATCCATAAGATATTTTTGGCAGAGCGCGTCCCACGCTTCCTTGCTCATCGAATATACGGTGTAGTAAATATACCGCTCCGATTTTTGTTTGCTGTCCGTGTTCGTCGTCCGCACTTTTTGAAAAAAGCCGGTTTCTTCGCGAAGCCCGGTCATATCAGCCTTTGTTTGGCTTGCGGCGACAAAAAGCGCTTCAAGCTGCCCCGCATCATTTAAGCCCTGTCCCACACGGCCGATGACTTTTTGATTAAGTTCCGCCGCCTGCGTGTACGCAAATCCTGCGCGGCTCAACGCCTGTGCGATGGCTTCCGTTTTTCCGGAAGCCATACTGAGCTTTACCACCCGATTCTGCGTTTCTTTCCACTGCTCCTTAAATGCATCGCTGTTTCCGCGTCTCATATTTTTAAGCCATGTCGGAGCGGAAACTTCTCCCAGCGTACGGTCAGTCCAGTCCACGACGACAACTTTATCAACTTCGTCGGCATGGGCTTCCTCTACCGGAAGTCTCGAGTCTCCAACCGGCGTAGAGGCGCACGATGCAAGTACGACTGCAACAGCAAGAGCCGCAGCAACTGCTGCGCTTTTTACGAGTGTTTTTTTCATTAGTGTTTTCCTCCGTTGTAATGAAAATGTATCTATTTAGCCTTGTTCAAAAACGTCTGTTTCCGAACGGATTTACTGATTCAATTTTTGAGCAATTTCCTTATCCGCTTGCCGGGAAAGAAGCGGATATTCCTTTTTCTGCGCATTTTCAAGCGTGTAGGCGATTGACTTTTGCGTCATCTTCGTTTGATTGGAAAAGACCGTCTTTCCGTTTTTATCTGTGATTTTAAGGTCGAGACTCGGATAAATCTTAACGGGGTCGGCTCCGTGCGCGTTGTTTTCGATAATTGCGTTTGCGCAAGGGCGGAACGGAAAATCCCCAAAAATACAACGGGAACGATTATTTTATTTTTCACTTTTACGCCTCAATTTTAATTAAAACGCAAAACGAGCGAAGCGAAGTTTTGCGTTTTGAGCAGTCTTTTCAACTGCTCAAAGTGTATACACTTTGAGCGACCGCGCCGCGGTTAACTTCGGTTAACTTAAAGAAAGAATTGCGCACAAAAGAATACCGGCTATTTTATTCGGACTAGGAAGTCGAAACTTCTGTCTCCTATAAAAAAAATCTCATTCCATTTAAATGGAATAGTGAATTTACATTTGTTGTGATAAAATAAAATCTCGGCGTTGATTTCAGT
>CAUUGI010000120.1:0-4692 GCA_963544675.1 uncultured Treponema sp. | reverse complement strand
AAACCGCATTTCCTTTAATTTTTTTCGCTTCGTCTTCACATTTAAGCCCTAAAACGCTGTCCATGCGGCGGATAAGTGCAAGCGTTTCTTCCGGTTTTAACTCATCGTCTTTTATTGCAATTTGAAGGCAGCTTAGTGCTTGCGGAGTGGAAAGATCGTTTTCAAGCGCAGCGGTAAATCCTGCAAGATGCAAAGCGGCTTTTTCGGACAGCGAAGTCAAATCCGCCGCATTACCTTTTGCACTTTCTACAATTTTTGCAACACGTTGGCATAACGCTTTGCGTGCATTTTTTGCTCCGTCCATCGCAGCCCAGCTGAACATAGCCTGACTCCGATAATGCGAATTCAATAAGAAAAAGCGGTAATCAAGAGGAGAACAGCCTTTGTCAATCAAGGATTGCAGTGTAAGAAAGTTTCCGGCGGATTTTGACATTTTGTCCGCATTTCCGTCTTCTTTTTTATCTTTTTGAATGACTAAAAATTCATTGTGAAGCCAGTAGTTTACCCATTTCTTACCGGTCGCCCCTTCACTCTGTGCAATTTCATTTGTGTGGTGAATGGGAATATGGTCGATTCCGCCCGTATGAATATCAAACTGCTCGCCTAAATATTTCATACTCATTGCGGAGCATTCAACATGCCAGCCCGGATAACCTTTTCCCCATGGAGAATCCCATACCAACGCCTGATTTTCAAACTTTGATTTTGTAAACCACAGCACAAAGTCATAAGGATTGCGTTTATTTTTATCCACGCCGACACGCGCGCCCGCCTTTAAATCTTCCAGCTTGAGGTTGGCAAGTTTGCCGTAGTCGGGATATGTAGAAACATCGAAATATAAATTGCCGCCGGACATATATGTGTGTCCGTTCGCTTCAATACGTTTTATTAAATCAATCATGTCCGGAATATGCTCTGTCGCTTTGCAAATAATATCAGGGCGGACGATGTTGAGGCGATCAATATCTTTAAAGAACGCATCCGTATAAAAATCGGCAATTTCAAGAACACTCATGCTGCGCTCCCGCGCAGTTTTAAGCATTTTATCTTCGCCGTCGTCGCTGTCCCCTGAAAGATGACCTATATCCGTAATGTTCATTACGTGCTTTTTTTTGAATCCGAGAAAAGTTAGAGTGCGATCAAGCGTATCAAGAAAAACATACGCACGAAGGTTTCCGATATGCGCATAGTTGTAAACCGTAGGTCCGCAGCCGTAGAATCCTGCAAAATTTTCCTTAATCGGAATGAATTCCTGCAGCGTCCGCCCCATCGTATTAAAAAGCCTTAATGCCATGAAAATCTCCTTGTATCTCTTAAATCCCGTTTATTCGTGTTGAGTGTCCAATATCCCGACGCTATGGTTCGAGTTTTTTTTATTCCGTCCGCCCTGCCCGCTCCGGTGTGTATGTGCCACCCGAACGAGTGGGCAGGTGCCACCCGAACGAGTGTGTATGTCCCACTCGCTCGAGTGTGTACCTCCCACCCGCTCGAGTGTGTACCTCCCATCCGCTCGAGTGTGTACCTCCCATCCGCTCGGATCAGAGTCGGTGCTTCGTTCGGATCGGAGGTACCGTTCTGTCTATCCTTTATATTTTTTAATGATTACGCAGGCATTATGTCCGCCGAATCCCAGTGAGCAAGACATCGCCGCATCAACATTCATCTTTATTCCCTTATTTGGAACATAATCCAAATCGCAGCCGTTTTCCAAATCGGGATTATCAAGATTTATTGTAGGAGGTATAAAACCGTCTTCTATGGCTTTTACACAGAATAACGCTTCCATTGTGCCCGCAGCTCCTATCATGTGCCCGGTTTCGCTCTTTGTAGAAGAAATCTTGAGAGTTTTTGCATATTCCTTAAAGGCTTGTTTTATAAGAATCGTTTCGCATTTATCGTTTGCAAGCGTGGAAGTTCCGTGCGCATTGTAATATTGAATATCTGACGGGCGCATATCGGCATCGGCGAACGCTTTTTCTACCGCAATAAGTCCGCCCGCAGCATCCGGCAGAGGGGCGGTTATGTGATAGGCATCACTTGATGAACCGAATCCCGCAACTTCGGCGTAAATATGCGCATTTCTTGCTTTAGCGTGTTCAAGTTCTTCAAGTACAAGGACGGCAGCTCCTTCTCCCATGACGAATCCGCTTCGGTCTTTATCAAAAGGTCGGCTCGATTTTTGAGGTGCAGCATTAAAATTTGAGGTAAGAGCTTGAATCATCTGAAAACACCCTATGTTATAGCCTGTTATGTTTGCATCCGTTCCGCTTGCAAGACAAATATCAAGCCTGCCGCTTCGTATCATATCAAGTGAAAGTCCTATTGAATCCGTACCGGAAGCGCAGGCTGTAGAAAGCGTCCATGCAGGTCCGTGAAGCTGATAATACATACTGACGTTTGCAGCAGCTTCGTTGGAAAGCATTAACGGTGCCGTAAGCGGCGGCAAGCGGGTTACACCTGCGTTCGGGTCAAAATACTTTCGGTAAGCGGTTTCTACAACATCGGAAATCCCTATTCCGACGCCGGTTATAATACCTGCATTTTGTTCGGAAAAATTATCCTGCGAAAATCCCGCATCAGAAACGGCTTCTATACTTGCGCCAAGCAAAAAACGTGTAAAACGCGAAGTTTTTCTGGCAAGTTTATGATCGATATTGTATGCGTCAAGGGAAAAATCTTTGACTTCTGCGGCAATTTTTACTGCAAAGTCAGACGTGTCGAAAAGCGAGATATTTCCTATTCCGCTCTTACCGAGCTTTACAGATTCCCACGAATCTTTTACGGAATTGCCCACCGGCGACACCGCTCCAAGTCCGGTTATAACAACACGCCGCATCATAAAAACTCCTGTCCGGGAAAATATTAAATATATTGCCGGAACTTTTTAATTTTCGCGGATTATAACACATATCAAAAGGCGTTGAAAGTGAGACGATTTTTAGTAAATCCGAGCGGCAGCGAAATTATCGAGCGATTTTATTTTTCCGACAGAGATTATATCTTTATTTCCGATTGGAACGATTTGAGATAAGCGGGATTGCGTAGTACGAGAGGAGGGACTTGAACCCTCACGCCTAAGGCACTAGATCCTAAGTCTAGCGTGTCTGCCATTTCACCACTCTCGCAAAATGTTTTAGCCTTTTACCGACCGCACAAGCAATAAGTGGAATTTGAGCCATGAAGGGATCGAACCTTCGACCCACAGATTAAGAGTCTGTTGCTCTACCAGCTGAGCTAATGGCCCGTGTAATATGCCTTGCGTCCGACAGGATTCGAACCTGCTACCGCCGGATTCGAAGTCCGGAGCTCTATCCAGATGAGCTACGAACGCATACCCCTGACTTGGCGCTAGGATCGGGTGCCTGGTGGGGATTGAACCCACGACAACCAGATCCACAATCTGGCGCTCTACCACTGAACTACAGGCACCAAGCACTGATAGAGCGGACTATATCAAAATGCATTTGTCTTAGTCAATAGAAAAATAACAATTTATCAGCAGCCGCATATTCTCTTTTCCTAATGCAATAATTTTTTTATAATAAAAACATGAGCAAAGAAATCTTACCGGTTGAAAACGTAATCAAAAATGTTTGTAAAATAAAGAAAAACGAGCGTGTTCTTATAATCGCAAATCCCGAAACGGGCAGCATTGCGCAGGATTTATATACGGCGGCTGCAAATGCCGGTGCAAAAGTTGTACTTGTATTTCAAAATGCAAAATCTTCATTTGATAATGCGGAAGCGGAAGTTTTAGCCGCAATTGCTTCAAATCCGGATGTATGTTTTTCCGTTTCGGCAATAAAGTTGGGCAAAGATCCTAACGGCAGAGAAAAACCTTACAAAACGGATGACGGTAGAGAGTTCGACCATATTTTTGATTTTTTGCTTGAAGGTAAAAAATCAATGCGGGCAGTATGGGCTCCGGGAATAACGCAGGATATATTCAACAGGGCTGTAAATATCGATTATGCCCAACTTAAAGAACGCTGCGTAAAAATGGGAAAACTGTTTGAAGGAGCTGTAAAAGCCCACGTTACGGCTCCGGGCGGCACTGATATAATTGTTCCCGTACAAGGCAGAAAACTTCTTTTTGATGACGGTGATTTTTCAGTCGCAGGGCAAGGCGGCAATATTCCTGCCGGAGAAGTATTTATCAGTCCTGTAGTCGGCAGCGGAAACAGACAAAAACAACGCAATACCATTGAAACGTTGAAGAATACGTTATTAGGTGCAGCAGAGGAAACACAGGCTGAAGTTCCTGTCAAAGAGGGTGCGGAAGGCGTTATTGTTTATGACGGTTCAATGACTTTCAGCGACGGAGATTCAATTTTGGAAGAGCCAATCGTGTGCAAAGTGTCGGATGGATTTATAACCGAAATAAGCGGCGGCGCAGAGGCGAAACGACTTCTTAAAACCGTTACGGAAGCGGAAAATCGTGCCATCACACTCGAAGCGGAAGGAAAACTGCCGCAGGGGCAAGGCATAATATATAAAAGAAACGCAAGGAATATAGGAGAGCTTGGTATAGGATTAAATCCTGCGGCAACAATAACCGGAAATATGCTGGAAGATGAAAAAGCGTTCGGCACCTGCCATTTTGCCGTCGGAGAAAATTACGACAATGATGCGCCGAGCCTTATCCATCTTGACGGACTTGTACGCAATCCTACCATCACAATTTTTTATGCA
>CAUUGI010000119.1:0-4800 GCA_963544675.1 uncultured Treponema sp. | reverse complement strand
GGCGGGGCGTGCTTCTCGCTTCGGGCGGGGCGTGCTTCTCGCTTCGGGCGGGGCGGACAGGTCAATTCGGTTTTGCAGATACAATTCGGTCTGCTGTCCGCCCCAAGTTTTCCTTACAGGAAAACTTGACATTTAAACCGATTAGATAATTCCGCAGCATTACAGAGCGCAATCAGTAAAAGCGTTTTCCGATTCCATAAATTGCGAGTTTTGTGCGTCAAATTACAATGCGCGGAACCCGTTTTGAAATGCCTGTCATAATTTCGTAGGGAATAGTATCGACGGCTTCCGCAATATCTGCGGCATCCGTAAATGCACCGCGGTCTTTCGGACCGAAGAAAACGGCTTTATCCCATCGATGTACATTTTTATTATCTCTGCCTATGTCAATCATACATTGATCCATGCAGATTCTCCCTATAACGGGATAAGCTTTGCCGTTTATTGCAACTTTTATGGACGAAGAGAAACGGCGCAATAATCCGTCGGCGTATCCGGCAGGCAGTATAGCTATATCCGTGTCTTCTTTTGCCGTCCATGTCCGTCCATAGGACACCGTGCTTCCGGCTCCGACTCGACGTATTGCGGCAACCTGCGTTTCAAATTGCATTACGGGTTTTAAATCTATATCGACACCTTGCTTTTCGAGGGCGATTCGGTCTATTTCGCCGGGATAGTAGCCGTATACGGCAATGCCGGGTCGAACCATATCAAACTGCATTGACGGAGAGAATCCTGCGGCAGATGAAGAACAACTGCATATTCCGGGATTGATTCCGGCTTGCTTTACGGATTCTACCGCGTGCCGAAAAGAATGCAATTGTTCTTGAGTATAAGATTTATCGCCGTCATGCACCGAATCGGAAACAGCAAAATGAGTCATCATTCCGGCAAGTTCAAGCGAAGAACTTAATTGAATATGACGTGCAAGTTCCGCCGCTTCATCTTTGTAACAGCCTAATCTGCCCATACCGGTATCTATCGCAAGGAATACACGCTGCTTTTTGTTTTGTTTCTTCGCTTCGCTGCAAAAAAAGTCAATATATTCTTTATCAAATACAAGCGGAATTATGTCATGCCGAACGGCGTCAGATATTTCATCATGGGAGCATAAACTTAAAAGAATTATGCCGATTTTTATTCCGTTTTCGCGAAGTTCAATTCCTTCCTGTACGGTCGCAACTGCAAGATATTTAACTCCCGAAGATTCCGCCGTCTTCGCGGTTATAACGGCACCGCATCCGTATCCGTCGGCTTTTACAGCCACGCACATTTTTACATCGGGCTTCAGCAAAGCCTTTATAGATTTTATGTTGTGTTCAAGATTATCTTTATAAATCAGAGCTTTCGTGCATCTCATAGCGGTTTCCATAATTTTTCCGCCATTTTAGGACTGTAAATAATATTATTCAAGCTATATTGTGAAATAAGCAAAAAATCTCTATACTGCCTGCAAATTTGATTTATGCTTACGGTTGATTTTTATTGACCGAAGTTTTGCGGCTCCTTTACTGAGTTTATGGAGGAAGACAATTACGTCGTAATTTAATTAAGATGAAAGTCAAAAGAATTAAGTTTATATTTATTGCCACAGGAGCAGGTTTGATATTCTCCTGTGCGGCTACCAAAGAAATTGCAAAAAGTAATGACCAAAACATTGTAGATGAAAGTCCGGCGGAAAAGGTTGCAAAAAAAACGGCGCGTCCAATCCCGGTTCAAAATACTTCAAATCGGCAGGAAGAAGAATTCAAAGAGCTTTTGGAAGGTTTGACTCTTACCGTGCATTCCGCGCCTAAATTTACAACTGCGGGAAAGAGCTTTTCTACCGCATTTTCGATTATTGCGGAAAATAAAAACGGCGTTGTTCCCAACCTCAATCTTATTGTTTCATGGCCCGGCGGACGTTCCAAAAACACAGTGAGCTATGACACGGAAGAAATAAAAACCGACGACAGCGGAAAGGCTTCATTTATGCCGCCGGTTCCGTCCTTTGCCGTAAAAGATAAACTTACGTTTTATCCCTCTCCCGTTAATTCGTCTTCTTCCATAACACAACTTGCATATTCCGCCGGTGTTGAAATTCCGTATAAAGTCAAATCGTCGTATGTTTCAAAACAGGGAATTCTATATGCCTTTGATTGCAATGAGAAAGGACAGGCGACTACAAATTCTTTTAAACTTTTACAAAGCCTTAGAAATTCAGGAATAAACGTCGGGAACTCACCGATCAGCACTTCCTCTTACTTAGATAAGTCGGTTTCTTCCCTGTATAAGGCGACTTACGATATTGTAGGCAGTGCATACAAGTTTATGATAATAGGAACGGTAAAATTCAGCGAGCCGCCTATAACGGATGACAAGCAAACTACTGTCGCGCTCACCGCAGATATAACCTGCGTAAATATGACTGACGGTTCGATTTTAAACACCATTACGGTTTCAGAAAGAATTTCCGACAAAACTAAGTATACTGCGGAGCAAAAATGCCGCACATTGATTGCAGATAAAGCAACCGAAGAAATAATTTACGGAATGTAGGATAGAATTATGATTTATACTGACACTCGAGATAAGAACGTAAAAGCGGATTTTCGTACAGCGGTTATGAGCGGCATGAACGCAGCAACGGGCGGCTTATACATTCCCGTTGAATTTCCGAAACTGGATAAAGGATTCGTCAACAAAACACCGGAACCGTCATTTAGAGATATTGCATTCAATATGGCAAAACCTTACGTTGAAGGCGAGATTTCAGACGAAGGTTTGATGGAAATCATTCAAGATGCGTATACTTTTTCTCCGAAAATTGTGCCGCTTGACAGTATCACGTATTCATTGGAACTTTTTCACGGTCCGACTTGTGCGTTCAAAGATTTTGGGGCGCGTTTTATGGCACGCGTTATGTCTTATTTCAATAAAAGTGAAAACGGCACTCTCCACATTCTGGTTGCCACATCCGGAGACACGGGCAGCGCGGTAGGAAGCGCATTCCATAATGTAGAAGGACTTGACGTTACGATTTTATACCCTGCAGGGAAAATAAGTCCTCTGCAGGAAAAACAGCTTTCGACGTTTACGGGAAATGTCCGCGCCCTTAAAGTGAACGGCACGTTCGACGACTGTCAAAAACTTGTAAAAACCGCGTTTACGGATTCGGAACTCAGAAAGGAATTTCGATTGTCTTCCGCCAACTCGATAAATATTTCCCGACTTTTGCCGCAAAGTTTCTATTACATGTATTCTGCACTTACAGTCAGAAATCGAGCACCGCTCGACAGCAAACTGGAAAATCCGGCAATCATTACAATCGTTCCGTCCGGTAACTTCGGCAATTTGACTTCCGGGCTTATTGCTCGTGAAATGGGCGCACCTATTACAGGCTTTGTTGCGGCGACAAATACGAACCGCACAATTCCGGATTGGATTGCCACAAGTGAATATAAACCGCGCCCGTCATTGGAAACATACGCAAATGCGATGGACGTCGGTGCACCTAGCAATTACGAGCGAATTAAAGCTATGTATACGCTGGAACAAGTTCGCGCGTTGTTTACATCATATTGGCTTGACGATGACGGTATTCTTGACGCGATACGCAGCTGCCGAGTGCGCACCGGCTATACGCTCGATCCGCACGGGGCAGTCGGTTGGAAAGCATGGGACGATATACGCGGCGGCTCGTTACAAAACCTTATAGATGGAAAAGAGACCGATTATGCAAAGCCCGGTCTTACGCCGAACATCCCCGCATGGGCAAACGAAATTGCGGCAAATAACGCCGTCGGAATTATTCTTGAAACAGCACACCCTGCAAAATTCGGGCAGATTGTACAGAAAGCCGGCGGAAAAGAACCACCAGTGCCGGAGCGTCTTGCCGAAGTTTTGCGGCTTCCTGACCGTGCAATTCCAATGGAAAATGATTATACGGCATTTAAGGATTGGCTTAAAACAAATTTGAAGTAGCGAAGTCTGAATGGACTACCATCGTTTTACATCCACTCTCTCATAAATTCTTTAGTTATGATTCGCTTGCCGTATTTCGTCATGATGGGATATGCGGTTCCAAAATCTACGATTTTTCCACTGCCGCCAAAAACTTTTCGGTCTTTGACAAGCAGTTTCTTTTTAGGAAATATCTCATCACGGAACGAAAGCGTTATCAGCGCAGCGTTTTCCTTCCCGCGCAATTTTGACAGTATAAGTTTGGCAAACGTCCCACTGCCGACGTCAATCCATTCGTCGAAAATGAGATTTTCCACAAGTGTTCAAAAAGAAACGCCGGACTCACAGATATTTTTGACCGTGCAATAAGGGATTTCAATGTGTACTTTACCCGACACAGCGGCGATACAAATATCCAGCACGGTCTCATACAACAGAAAGTTTTTATATTCTTCGGGCTCGGAGGATTTAAGTGTTTCACTCAGCGTATTTGCAAGTTCAGCAACGAACGGTGCGGCAGTTTTTTCATAAGCGACTTCGCAGATATTTGCAAGTTCCGTCCGATCCAGTCCCGTGGTGATTTCATTCCATTCGCAATGATTGAGATTATCAATTTCAAACGGAGATTGCAGCAGATTTCTGAAAAACGTATTGACGCTATTGTACGCATCCGGCGTATACTCCGACAGACCGCCCACTTCAGGCACAACCAGGTAACTCAGATTTTTATACGGCTTTGCGCTCTCAGGCAGTTTGCCGATTATAAATCCGTCCGCATCACGCTCCAGCATATTTTCCCTTATCCCCTTATATTATTTAAAAATAAAAAAGTCCGGCAGCAACCTACGTTCCCGACAA
>CAUUGI010000118.1:0-5118 GCA_963544675.1 uncultured Treponema sp. | reverse complement strand
TTTATTCAGGAATATCGCCGCAGTAATTGCAGATGAGTGTTACTGCGGCTTTTTTTATTCGTGCGGAGGCTTTAATATCCCGATGCTCTGCGTCGGGGGGTGTTGATTTTGCTCGTCATTTTGTAATTTCGCGGCGGAAAATTGTTTTGGAAAGCCTATATTCAAGCTGTTAAATTATTTGTACCGGTTTATGCTTGCTTTGCGGAGCTGTTCCGCATACTCAAACATATTGTAGAAAAGTGCAAAAAATTCCGCCGTTATAATGCGAAAAAAACATAAAATACTTTTTTTGCCCTGTCCGTTCCGCGCTGCGGCTGCAAGATTTATGTCGCTCCATGCAGAAAAAATCTCAGGAATAAAACTTATTGTTATAGACAGTGTCAGCGCAATGTTGAGTTTTTTTACGGCGGGAAACAGCAACGCAAGTTTTTTTTCTATTGAATTGAATGCGTCAAAGATTTCAATGCGCGAAGTTGTTTCAAAAATAATCAATGCGGATGCGCTCGTTATAAAAAATCGAAAAATGTACAGTAAGGATAAAATTAAGTCGTTTAAATTGAGCACGTAATATTCGGCAGGTTCTATGCCGGAAGGAATCAAGCGCAGCGCGGCAAGCATTGCGCCTATCACAAAGACGAATTTTAATTTTTTTAGACTTGCAAGCGGTGTTCGGGCGGCAAAAAATAATCCGGCTTGAATGCAGAAGTAAAACGCTGTGCGAAGCCATAAAATCATATTTTCGGAGCACAATTCGTTAAATATGCCGCCGTAAACGGAACGGCTGAAAGTCCGCGCGCAAATTACGCACAACAGAATCAATTTTACGAGCGGCGGAATGTGATGAACAATGCTGTCTCCTTGCCGATATGAAAATAATGCAGGAGTGCGTTGAAACGCTTTTTTATTCTTGCGCATTCCTACCCCAAAACAGTTTTTCAACACAATCGTAATTCTGCAAAGGGTTGCGGATTCCCCATTGTTCAATATCCTGTTTGAGCGCGGATTCTGTATTTCCGCTGTATTTTATTATTCCGTCGTCAAGGATTGTAAGACTGTCCGCCAGCGCGAGGATTTTTTCAAGCTCATGCGTAAGAAGGATGACTGTTTTGCCGCTGTTTTTAAGTTCCTGTAAGATTTTGCACACTTGCATCACGCCCGGATAATCAAGATTTGTAAACGGTTCATCAAAAATTATGAGTTCTCTTTCCATTGCAAGAATCCCTGCAACTGCAAGTCGGCGTTTTTCCCCTCCGGAAAGGAGACGCGCCTGGAAACTTCGTTTTTCCTGAAGCCCGCACTCTGTAAGCGTTTTTTCAAGACGCGCTTTTATTTCGTCTTTGGAAAGCTGCATATTGCGCAAGCCGAAAAGAATATCTTCTTCCGGAGTTTCTCCGAGAATCTGCGCGTCCGCATTTTGAAAAACCAAACCGGCAGGCGGAGCTGTAATTTTTCCCGTTGTAGGCTCATCAAGCCGGGCAATAAGAGACATGAGTACGCTTTTGCCGGAACCGTTTCTTCCGCCGACAACTGCAAATTCACCCTGCTTGATGTTTAAATTTATGTTTTGAAGCGCACATTTCCCGTTCGGAAATATACGCGAAACATTTTCGATTTTAACTGCGTCGGAACTCATTTACGCTTTTACCCGATATAATTCAGCAGAACGGGACGCAATTTTTTTGTCAAAATCGTCATAATCACAATTTTTATAATGTTTCCCGGTATAAACGGCACTAATGTGATTAACAGCACTTCACGAAACGTTTTATTCGGCAGCAGAAGATGAAATCTTATAATTCCGAGTGCGAATACTATGACGGTCGCTGCAAGTGCGGCTGAAAGTATAATCAGCACTTCATAAATATCTTTTTTGGGAGAATAATTTTTATTGATTTCAGCATTTTCCGAGCCGGAAGATTCTTTGCGCTTCCTGCATTTTCCCAATCCAAAATAAATAATCAATCCGCCGATAAGCGCACCGAACAAATATCCTGCAAGAAAACCGCCTGTCGGTCCGTTCAAGATTATGTTGATTCCGCCCTTTCCGCTGAAAACCGGTAAACCTATGCTGCCTAATATAAGAAAAATAAGAACTGCCGCGCTTCCGTATAAAGGACCTAAAAGCAACCCCGAAAGCATTGCCATCATATCCTGCACGGTAACAGGTACGCCGCCTATAAGCGGTATGTTGATAAAGTACCCTGCTGAAATCAAAGCTGCAAATAACGCTGTAATAACCGTTTTCTTTCCGATTGAAGATGAACTGTTTGGCATAATTGTAAACCTCTTGTATTTTGCAATGATAACAATTAAGCGGACATTTGGTCAATACAGGGAGGATGTCATACATTGCCGCAGGCGAGTTTGTTGATTCAAAAGTCGAAAGTCCCGTTTTTCGTAAATCCCATTTCCGAAAGCGCGCGTTTCGCTTCGCTTATTTCGTCGTAAGGCATAACGTAGTCTTTGTAGATAATGCTGTTTTCGTGAGACTTGCCGAGCAGGAGCACTATGTCGCCTTTATGCGCCGATTTAAACGCTTGTCGAATCGCTTTTTTTCTGTCGGGGATGATGAATAAATCTTCGCCCGTTCGTTTGCCTTCTTTGTGCGCGCCTTCGGCAATCATCTGCAAAAGCGTAAGTGAATCTTCTCCGCGCGGGTCTTCGTCCGTCAAAATGATTGTGTCGCAGAATTTTGCGGCAATCCGCCCTTGCAGCGGACGTTTTGTCAAGTCGCGCTCGCCGCCGCTTCCGAAAAGCGCAATCATTTTTCCGGCGCAGCGTTTTTTCACCGGCGGAAAAATCGTTTCAAAAGATGAAGGCGTATGCGCGTAGTCAACAATGACTTCAAAAGGCTGCCCCTCGTCAATTTCCGTCATGCGCCCTTTGATTGCGTTGAATTCCGGCACAAGGCGTGAAAGTTCTTCGAATGATTTTTCCGTCAGAGAACTGACTGCAATGAGTGATGCCATAATATTGTAAGCATTAAATGCGCCTGCAAACGGCGCACGCACCGAAATATGCTTGTACGTGTGCGGTCGTGCATCATCCGCGCGGAAAAGCGAATCGCCGCCGTCCGTTTCAATCTTAAAATCAAGACCGTTACGCGCCGCCGCGATATTTTGCGCGCGCATATACCGAATTCCTTCCGGAATCGGCGGAAGAGGAATTGCATCCGCTCCGGTTTGTGCGGCGGCTTTTCCGGCAAGTCCGTCTGTCGTAAAACCGTAGACGTGTTTTTGCGTCGATTCGATAAAATATTGTGCAGACGGGTCTTCAAGGTTTACAACACCGATAGAATTTATGCAGGCCGGTTTTCCGCCGATGAATTTTTCATGGTTGTGCTTGTCCAGTGCGCGGAAAAGGTTGGCTTTGTCATTTCTGTATTGTTCAAAAGTCTTGTGGAACTCCAAATGTTCAAGCGTAACGTTCATAAATACGCCGCAGTCAAAAAGCACGTCGCCGAGCCGGTTCGTTTTTTCCGAAAGTCCGTGAGAGGACGACTCGACAACCGCGTATTCACAGCCGTTTTTGACCATTTCGGCAAGATGATGCTGAATTATCGGGGCTTCCGGCGTGGTTTGGTGCTCCGGATTGGCAACTGCTTCTCCGCCGAATGAGTATTCCACTGTCGAAATAAAGCCAGCTTTTTTACCGGAAAGGCGTAAAAGCTGCCAAATAAACGAGACCGTTGAACTCTTGCCCTCCGTTCCCGTAACTCCGACGACTGCAAGTTTTTTTGAGGGATTATCGTAGAATGCCGCGCTGACCGGAGACATTGCAAAACGCGCATTTTCGACCTTTATGAATGCCGGAAAACACTCAAGGCTGTCCGTTTTTTTCTGCCCGCGCAAAAGTGCGTCTTCAAGATTGCGCTTTGCCGCTTCTTTTGCCGCCTTTAAGCAGATGTCCCGTTTCAATTCACCTTGAAAAACGACAGCGGCCGCTCCGTTTTTAATCGCTTCGGGAATAAAGTTGCTGCCGTCGATATGCGTTCCGGGCAGTGCAAAGTACATTGCACCGTCGTGTACCGCCCGCGAATCAAAAACGATGTCCGTAATTTCAATGCCGCCGATGTCCTCATCGCCGATTGCCGTGATTCCGTCCGCCGCCGTTGCCTGATGAGCGAATGCCGGCAGCAGTTCCGATAAAAGTTTTTGCATAAAAATCTCTGATTTTGTAAAATTGTCCGCCCTCCGCGGATAGGCAGTATTTTAGCGATTATCGAACACAGGCACAATCAAGGACATGAGCGGGACGGACGGGAAAGCGAGATTTCGGAACCGCGTTTGAGAGATTCGGCGGCGTTCTCCGCTCTGCAAAAGCCGAAACTGCTGCCCTCCTTATATGTGTTCTTGTCTCAAAATAACATATACTTCTGTACCGTTGCCCATATTCGAAAATAAAAAGCGGCGCAAAACTTTATTCATAACGGAGAACAAAATGATAAAACTCGGAGAAACGATGGACGCAAGGATAATGATAGGCAAAAGAACTGTTTTCAGGCGGCTTTGCTGTGCGTGTATTTCCGAGTTTGACACCGACGGAAAAATAATCTACGCGAAAACCGGCACAGGCTTTGAGCAATGGTACGAGTACGGCAAAAACGGCAAAGCGATTCATTGGAAGACCAATAACGGCAGCGAGGCATGGTACGAATATGACGACTGCGGAAATATGATTCACCGGAAAAGCGACGACGGTAAAGAAGCGTGGTATGAGTACGACCGGAGCGGAAATATGATTCGTCGGAAAAACGGCACAGGAGAAGAGACGCGCTATGAATATGATGAAAACGGCAATATGATTTATGCGGAATACAGCGACGGCTCCGAAGTGCAAAGAGAGTATGACGGCAAAGGCAATATGATTCACGAAAAAAGCAGTACCGGTTTTGAGATGTGGTATGAATACGACGACTGCGGACATAAAATTCACGCAAAAGGCAGCGGAGACTTTGAAGAGTGGTATGAGTATGACAACTGCGGAAACGAGATTTTCTATAAAAACACAAAAGGCTCCGAGCGGCGGACGGAATACGACGAAAACGGGCGTATTCGGTATGAAAAAACAGTCGGCACGGACGGCATGCCTGCGGAAACTTTTTACGAATACCGCTTC
>CAUUGI010000117.1:0-5149 GCA_963544675.1 uncultured Treponema sp. | reverse complement strand
AATTTTACGCAGGTAAAAACAATTAAAAAGATTAACCGCAATTTGAATTCAAGCGGGACTTTTATATTCAGCCTTGACGGAATAATGTGGAATACACAAAAACCGTTCCCATCCGTTCTTGCAGTCGGCATGACATCGGTTATACAAACAATGCCCGACGGTAAGCAAAACGTAATCGATGCGTCTTCCAACAGAATATTCCGAAGCATTTCAGGCACTCTTTCTTCAATGTTTTCAGGCAATGCGGAATCTTTATATTCGGATTTCAATATAGAATTTTCTTCCTCCGGAAAAACATGGAATGCCGTTCTTACGCCTAAAGACAGTACGGTCGCCGCCGTCCTTAGTTCAATTGCAATCTCAGGGGAATCTTTATCCGAAGTGGACAAAATTATTATGACGGAATCAGGCGGAGATACAATCACCTATAATTTTACCGATAAAAAATATCCAAAGGAGCTTACCGCCGATGAAAAGGCTTACTTCATTGCAAAATAAAACCTATCTTAAATTTTGGATTTTATTCCATGCTTTGGCGGCGATTGCATTCGGCACAGTTTTTTTTACCGGCGGCAGACATCTAAACATAGACGCAGATTTATTCAATATGCTGCCTAAGCCCGTTTTAAGCGAGGCGTTGAGCGCAGCGGATGCCAAACTGACCGAAGTTACAGGACAAAATGTATTCATTTTGGTTTCAAATCCCGATTTTGACCAAGCAAAACTCACCGCAGAAAAAGTTTTTTCCGAACTGAAAGACAGTCCTCGCTTTAAATCAATTGCACTTTATCAAGATACATCGTCATTCGGCTCCGTTACGGATTTTATACATAAATACCGCTGGAACCTCTTGGACGACGATACGATTCGGCTGTTGAATTCGGACGGTGGAGCAAATATTTTTGCAGAAAATGCGCTTGCTTCGGCTTACGGCGCGTTTACGATAACTTCTCTCGATTCTCTTGAAAGCGATCCGTTTATGCTCGGTGAACATAATTTGCATAATTATCTTACTACGCTCCAAGAATCCGGCACAAAAATGTCTCCTAAAGACGGAGTGCTTGCGTCTTTCGAAAATGAACGCTGGTACATTATGATACGCGGAGTTTTGAGCAAAGAAGGTGCCGCCCTTGCAAGCAAAACAAATGCGGTCGCGCAGATACACAAAGTATGCGATGCGCTTGAAACAGAGGATACGAAATTCGTATATTCAGGAACGCCTTTTCACAGTTACAAAAGCTCATCAAATGCATCCCGCGAAATTGCAATTATCTCAACAATTTCGATGCTTGCTGTGCTGTTTATTTTGCTTTTGATTTTCAAAAGATACCAACCGATTCTGTATTCAATAGCACTGATATTTCTATCGACTGCGACAGCAATTTGTGCAACGTTTGCCGTGTTCGGAAAAATGCATATTCTTACACTTGTATTCGGAACTTCGCTTATAGGCTCATGTATAGATTACAGCCTGCACTATTTTATCACGTGGAAAGCTAATACCGATCTTAATTCCGGCGCGAAAATCAGAAATCATCTTTTCAAAGGTCTTACGCTTTCGGTGATTTCTACGGTTCTTTGTTACTTTATTCTTGTTTTTGCGCCTTTTAATCTTCTTAAACAAATGGCAGTTTTTTCGATGTCGGGAATAATGAGTTCTTTCCTTACCGTACTCTGCATTTATCCCTATATTCCCGTTCCCAAAACCGACAGAAAGATTAAGCTGGTACGGTTTATAAAAACGCCTGAATGGTACAACAAAAAAATTGTAGGACGCAGTGTCGTTACCGGAATGTTTATTGTCTCCATCGCAGCTTTAATCATATTCCGCTCGAATCTTAAAATCGAAAATAAAGTGAACAGACTCTACAAACTTGAAGGACGGGAACTTGAAAATGAAAAGGAAGCCGCAAAAATCCTTCAATACAGTCCGTCTGGATGGTTTATCGTAAGCGGAGAGACTGCGGAAGATACTTTACAGAATGAAGAAAAACTTTCTTTGCGCCTTAAAAGCATAAATGCAGGAAAAGCGAAGGGCGGTTTTGTATGTGCTTCCGCATTTGTTCCTTCCGTTAAAAAGCAGAAAGCATCCCGCGATGCGGCGGCGAAACTTCTTCCGCTGGCAAAAAATCAATACGAAGCGCTGGGATATGAACCGGAGCTTAGTGTAAAACTACAGGAAGATTTTAATTCTTCTGAAGAAGATTTTGTTATTTTAGGCAAAAATGTACCGGCTTTTTTGGAAAGTTCGATTTCATCGGCATGGATAGGCGAAATAAAAGGAAAATATTATTCCGTCGTTTTGCCTGTTTCAGTTACGGACGAAGCTGCATATCGCAATCTGGCAGACGAAATAAGCGGGGTCTATTTTATAAACAAAATCAACGACATGAACAAAGACCTTGATGAACTTTCAAAAATGATTTTGGTATTTTTTGCCATAGTATACGTTATTTTGTTTGTTGTACTTAAATTCTTTTACACATGGAAGCATACACTCAAAATCATATCTGTTCCGCTGTTGATAGTTTTATTTGAAGCGGCGATTTTTACATCAGCCTCAATTCCGTTTGAATTCTTCTCAATCACCGGAATGATTTTAGTCTTCGGACTTGGATTGGACTATGTAATTTACATGATAGAAAATGACAAACGCAAAGATGAAAGTGAAAACGCAAAACTTGAACCTTTTGCAATCGCTCTATCGTTTATCACAACCGCAATCTCTTTCGGAGCTCTTGCGCTCAGCAGTTTTATTCCCGTTCACATGATAGGCTTGTCGATTTTGATAGGAATTACGACAGCCTATATCGGAACATTTTTTTACACTCGCGCAGAATTTTAAGTTTAATTTCGAATTTTTCGACTTTTATGAAGTGTTTTTCAGCCGCGATATTTCAGCGGCTGAAAATAAACCTTCCTTGAAATTGCACTAGGGAGAAAATTTCAATTTTCGACTAAGTGCAATTCGTGCGCTTCCGGCGCACAGTAGATAAATGAGTTTTCCAAAGAAAACTACAAGCCCAAATGTCGAGTTTTCCCAAAACTCGACATTTTCCAACTCTTTTCTGCGCCCATAGAATGAGAGTTTTGAAATAAGCATCGTTTGTGCGCAGACGAGGTTCCATCGGCGTGCCGTTTCGAGCGCAAAGCTCGACTGCGGCTAAGCGGATGGGTTCTCGTCGAAAGCACAGCTTTATTTAGTTGCTATTTCCGAAACTCGACATTCGACCTACAAGTGTTTTTCAGCCGCGATATTTCAGCGGCTGAAAATAAACCTTCGTATAAAAACCAAAACCGCAGCTTGTTTACAAAATCAATTCATAAAACAAGCTGCGGCGCATTCAACATGGTCTTAAAAAATCAACCATTCAAGCTGTAACGATGACGTTTACTTTTTCCTGCAATGCACAAATCTTAAAACAGTCCGGTTATAACGCCGTCGTCATCAATGTCGATGTTCATTGCGGCAGGGATTTTAGGTAAGCCGGGCATTGTCATAATGTCTCCGGCAAGGGCGACTACAAAACCTGCGCCGGCGTAAAGCTGCACATCACGCACGGGGAATGTGTACCCGGACGGTGCACCGATAAGTGCCGGATCATGGCTTATGGAATTCTGCGTTTTTGCTATGCAAACAGGAAGTTTTCCGTATCCGGCTTCTTCAAACTGCTTCAGCTTTTTCAAAGCAATCGCTTGGAATTCGACTTTTTCGGCGCGGTAAATCTCCTTAGCAATTTTTTCGATTTTTTTATCAAGCGGCAAGTCGGATTCGTAAAGATAATGAAAATCGGATTTTTTTTCGCAAAGTTCCGTAACTTCTTTTGCAAGTTCCGTAACGCCGCTTCCGCCTTTTTCCCAGCCTTCGCTTAAAACAGCTTTTACGCCGACGTTCAGACAGAGCTTTTTGAGTAAATTTATTTCTTCTTCCGTGTCGGAAATAAATTTATTCACTGCAACAACGACAGGAACTCCGTATTTTTCGATATTTTCGATGTGAGTTTTTAAGTTTGCGAACCCTTTTTCCACAGCTGCCGTATCAGGTGTATTCAATTCTGTCTTAGGCAGTCCGCCGTGCATTTTGAGGGCGCGAATTGTAGCAACAATTACAACGGCAGACGGTTCGATTCCCGCCGCCCTGCATTTTATATCCATAAACTTTTCTGCGCCCAAATCTGCGGCAAAACCTGCTTCCGTAACGACATAATCGCTTGAAGCAAGTGCGCATAAAGTCGCATTTATGCTGTTGCAGCCGTGCGCAATGTTGGCAAACGGGCCGCCGTGAACGAAGACAGGAGTCTTTTCAATAGTTTGAACAAGATTCGGGCGGATTGCATCTTTTAAAAGCGCGGCAACGGCTCCTGTACACTCAAGTTTTCCGAATTCAATATTTTGTCGATTGTAATCTTGCGCAATAATTATTCGGGAAATACGCTCTTTTAATTCAGTAATATTTTTGGAAAGACAAACTATCGCCATAATTTCAGAGGCGACAGCAATCGTAAAATGCTCTTCACGCGGAACGCCGTCTATACGCCCGCCAAGCCCCACGACAATGCTGCGAAGACTTCTGTCGTTTAAGTCAAGACAGCGTTTCCAGAAAACGGTACGAGGATCGATTCCAAGCGCATTCCCCTGTTGAATATGATTATCGATTAGGGCGGCAATTAAATTATTTGCAATCGAAATTGCATGAATGTCGCCTGTAAAATGAAGATTTATATCTTCCATCGGAACGATTTGTGCAAAACCGCCGCCGCAGGCACCGCCTTTCACCCCGAAACAAGGACCCAATGACGGTTCCCGAAGCGCGATTGAAGCATTTTTTCCGATTTTGCGAAGTCCGTCTCCAAGTCCGATTGAAACCGTAGACTTTCCTTCCCCTGCCGCTGTCGGAGTTACAGCAGTTACCAAAATAAGCTTTCCGCGTTTTTCAGGTATTTCCACTTTTTTTTGCAGTTCTTTAAGCTTTTTCATAGACAGCTTGGCTTTATATTTTCCGTAAAGTTCAAGCTCATCCGCTTCAATCTTGATTTTTTCCGCAATATCCGCAATCGGCAGCATCGTATTCGCACGCGCAATTTCTATATCAGTCATCACAAATTCCTTTTGCGGATTGTACTGTCTTACGCCGATACATTGCAACACT
>CAUUGI010000116.1:0-5177 GCA_963544675.1 uncultured Treponema sp. | reverse complement strand
AATAAATTATACAAACAGGAACTGTAATGCTGCAAGAAACAGAAAACGATTTTTTTAAAGCGCGCAACAAAGCACTTATGAATGAGATTCAGCACTTTCTTAAACCGAAAGAAGCATACATGATTTCATTTAAAGAGATAAAAGAACTTATAAAGCCGCAGAATGAAACATATCTTGGAATGAAAGTTATTCCGGTTGCAAAAATAATCGGTAGTGAAGGGCGTTATAACGACTTTGACAATCAATTTTTTCCTAAAAGCATATATTTAAAAGAACGCTGGGCGCACGTAGATGAAGCTGTAATCAAGGATATTGTGCTTCCTCCGATAAAAGTTTACGAACTCGGCGGTCTGTATTTTGTGCGGGACGGCAATCACCGCGTTTCCGTTGCAAAGGCGAAAGGTGTCGATATGATTGATGCGGAAGTTGTATCTCTGCAAACCGAGATAAAACTTTTGCCGGTACACACTCTTGCCGGTATGTTAAAACAGATTATAAGCTATGAAAAACGTAATTTTTATTTCGAAACCAATTTTGGAGACATAACCGATTACTGGTGCTTGGATTTTTCATCCGCAGGACAATACGATGTGATTTACAATCATATTCTGACTCACAAATATTTCCTGAATGAACAAAAATCCGAAGAGATGTCAATGGATGATGCCGTCGCCTCGTGGTTTGAAACTGTATATATGCCGGTTATTGTCTGTGCAAAAAAATATCGCATAATGAAGTATGCAAAAAATCGAACGGAAAGCGATCTTTATGTGTGGATTACGCGCTATTACGAAGACTTAAAAAAACGTTACAGCGATCATATTCCTATTGATACGGCTGTACTTGATTTGCAAAACGCGTATAAGTTCTCCTTTTTTAAGAAAATTATAAATAAATTGAAAAAACTTTTCTTACGAGTGAGACTATTTTAAAGACGCATTTATTTTGATACGGTTTTTTGATTTTTAGAGAATCACTTCCATTTGCTGAGAGTAATACCGCAGCAATAAAAAATAGTCTAAAAACTTGACGGCAAAATATTTCGATGTTAGAATTACAGCCATCTGGTACATAATTTAATGGAGCAAAAGTTGAATTCTATTGATTCGTTTGTAAATTTACCGATTATAATCGCGATAGTGATGGGTTTTGTACTCATCGCTTTATTTATCATAACCAAAATAAGAAATACCGCAAAAGTCAGTTTTATATTTTATGCACTAATTGGAGTTTTTACGGCCGGGCTTGTTTATACTTATTTTAGTGAGCATATTTTTTATCTTGCCGTGGCAGCAATCATTTCTGAATTATTAGCTTGTGTTTATGCACTTGTGTTGGCGGTTTCAGATCCTGAAAAGCGGCAGGAAAAAAAAGAAGAAAAAGAAGCAAAAGTTAAATCTGTTTCAGAGCTTGGAAGTGCAAATGCTGAATTAATAGCGGCTTATAAAGAACAATTTAAAAAACAGCTTGAAGTCAGCAAAGATTTTACAGTAAAAGCGGCGGGTTTCTTTAACGAAGAAAACACCATGACGGCATTTCTTGAATATCTTAATAAGATTATGGCGGAACAAATGAATGCTGACGGTTCTGCGGTTTTAATGCTCGACGAATTTGAAAATGTACTTTCGGTTAAGGTTGCTTCAGGCTCCTTTCCGCCGCCATATAAGCTCCCTGACGACCTTCCGCATAAACCTATCCGCATCGATACGAATTTTAAATTTGCTCAATTTCCGATGGAGGGTAACATATTCGGTTCTGTGCTCGCAGAAAAACAGCCGGTAAACATAAAAAATCCTGCAAAGGATAATAGAATTGTTAAAAACGGTCCGGAAGATTTTTTACGTCCCGGTCCTTATGCATTCATACCTGTTTGTAATGAAGGATTGCCGTCTATTCTAGTCTGCCTTGCCAAAAAGCCGAATTCGACTCCGTTCACCGAATCGGAATTTGAAAAAGCGATAAATATTGCAGATGCAGCAGGAACGGCACTTTATCCTGTAAGCAGTTTTATATCTTACGCAGAGCATACGGAGCTTACAAAAGAAGGTGATATTGCTACAAAATTCCAAAAATCGATGTTGCCGGAAAAACTGCCTGTGGTAAATAAAATATCCATAGGTAAATATTCCATTCCTGCGGAAAATGTCTGTAGCGATTATTATGATATAATTCCTTCCCGAAAAGACAGAATTATGTTCGTAATGGCTGATGCGGCAGGTAAAGGAATGAATTCCCTTGTCATAATGATAATGATACGTGCTATGTTGAGACTCGTTGCAAATACGAATCAGTCAATGTCAACATTGCTTGAGTGGGCAAATAAGGCAATATGTTCGGAAGGCAACGGTATGGATCATTTTGCAAGTGTAGCTTTAATAAACTACAACAGTGTTGAAAATACAGCACAAATTGCTACTTGCGGTATAAATCCGGTAATATTTTATTCTGCGAAAGACAACACTATAAAGAAAATTTCTTTAGAAACCGAACCTATAGGGGTAGAAAAAGATACGATATATAAAAATATTGATATTTCCGTATCGTCAGGAGATATTCTTCTTACTTGTACGGATGGTCTGCTTGAATGTCTGAATGAAGACGGTGTACAGTATTCTTTAGACAGTCTTTACGGTGTAATAAAATTAAATGCAAAACTTGACGGAAAAGGAATTGCGAATAAAATAAAGGAACATATTAAAAGGTTTTGCGGTAATGCACAGCAATATGATGACCAGAGTCTTCTGGTCGTAAAAATACAAGGATAAGGAGCTTGGTTATGGAACTTAAAATACGAAAAAATGGGGATGTTTACATAATTGATGTGAACGGAGAAATGGATCTCTATAACTCGTATAAACTCAAGGAACTTGTAATGAAAATGATAGAAAAAAATGTCAATCTTTTCATTATAAACCTCGAGCAGGTTGACTACATTGACTCATCTGGAATTGGTGCACTTATTTATATCTGCTCTACAATTAAAAAGATGAATCTTAAGCTTGCAATTTCAAATATCCATGGTTCCGTAAAAAAAGTAATTGAACTTACGAAACTTATGGGGTATTTCCCTATTGCGAATAGTGTAGAAGAAGCACTGTTGATGGTAAAAGAGTAGTTTAATTTTATTTTCAGGAGGTTTATTTTTATGAACCAGATGACAGAATTGCGTTCAGATGATAATGATCCGTTGTTTGATAAAACGAATATGCTCAGGAAAGATTTCCCTTCGGACTTCCGTCAAATAAGGTATTTTACGCTTTTAATTGTGCAGTCTGCACCTTCGGAGATCAAAGAGCTAAACTTATTGGAGCAGCAGATAAGTGAAGTTATAAAAAATGCTGTAAAACATGGAAATCATTGCGATATAAATAAAAAAGTTACAGTTTGGTATTCCTTTAGTCCGACTCATGCACACTTGATAGTTCAAGACGAAGGAGAAGGTTTTAAAGACCTTGAAAAGTGGAACGAATTCAACCGCCGTCGCCTTGAAGCCCTCTCTGTGCAGGATTTTGCAAAACTTTCAAATTATGTTTCTTACCGTACAAAAGATTCCGATCCGCAGGACGGAGGAAATGCTTTGTTTGCTGCTTTGGAATACTGGGACGGTGGCTTCGTTTATAACGGCAAGCGCAACGCTGTGGCTATGTTGAAAAGATATCAGCAAAAAAACTAACTTATTTTCTAAAATAGCCCGTATGATTCGGGCTGTTTTAGTTTATACGATATATAAAAGAAATACCTTAAAGTAGACGGCATAAAACTTATTTGCCTTTTTTATTTTATTTTCTAATGCAGATGATTTTGCGGATTTCCAATCGATTAAAATCGTAAATTCACAAATATTGAAGAGACTGTACATATTGTAGTGCCGCATATTTTTAGTATGTTGCTTATGCAGATTTTTTCTGATAATATCAAGACAAAAGTTCAATATTTTTTGATTTTAAGGAGGCATTTATGGATAGCGGCGGCAGTTGCAGCTCCGATTATCATTTATGTACGCAAGTCTTGCGCATGAGCCTCTACAGGAAAATCACCTTGTAAACCTGAGATTGTCCTGTATGCTAATCTTATATTAAAGGCATTTTTATGATTACATACTGGCAGCAGCAACAGGGCGGAAAATTTGCCCGTCTAAAAAAAGAAGAACTGGAAAATGAAAAGCGCACTTGGGTGGATGCACGGATTGTTACCCGCGAAGACGTTGAACTTTTACAAGAAGAATTTGAGCTTGATCCGGAACATATATTAGATATTTTAGATCCCGATGAACTTTCACGCTTAGAGGACGGAGACGGCTATGTACTTACCATTATACGTCTTCCGGTATTTGACCCGTCTGCGGAAACCCAATATTTTACAGTCCCGCTTGGAATCATTATAAAAGGCAACAGCATAATTACAATTTGCTGGACAGATTGTGAAGTCCTAAAGGATTTTTCAGCGGGGCGCGTAAAAGGTCTGCTGTTGTCAGATTTTCCGGCATTTATAATTCGTTTTATAAGCAGAGCGGATATTACATTCTTGCGATACTTAAAAGACATAAACCGTCGGTCATCCGGTATTCAGAATGAGTTGCAGCAATCTGTCGAAAATAAAGAAATTCTTCAACTTTCCAATCTTGAAAAATCTCTTGTGTACTTTACAACTTCTCTGAAAAGCAACCAGCTTTTGCTTGAGAAATTCCGGAAAACAAAATTGATGAAACTTGATGTGGATGATATCGATTGGCTTGATGATGTTGAAATCGACAATAGACAGGCAATTGAAATGGCTGATACGTACCGCAATGTTCTTGTCGGCGCGATGGATGCTTTCGGCTCTATTATTTCGAATAATGTAAATATATACATGAAAAAACTTGCTGTTCTGAACATAGTTATGATGGTGCCGACTTTTATAACCAGCTTTTTTGGAATGAACTTTCCTCTGCCGTTTGAACGTTTTGGACGTCATGCAGTTTGGGTTATCACAGGAGTCTGTCTTGTTTCGATTTTTATAACAAATATGATACTGAATTTTACCGATAGGCGTACAAATCGCCGTCAACGAAACAAAAAAGACGTATTCAAAAAGCAAAAAGAGCGAAAGAATTTACGCAGGATGAAACTAATCGAAGCCGTTTTGCAAAAGTAAATTATAATATGAAATTACTCTGAAAGACTTAATTGAGTCTC
>CAUUGI010000115.1:0-5202 GCA_963544675.1 uncultured Treponema sp. | reverse complement strand
AAAATAAGTTTTTCTTCGGGTGATACCGCTATAAGCCTGTCGGGAGCAAGTTCCACCATCGCTCCGTCTGATTCGGATACTGCGGAACCGCTGCCGTTTATAACAAACAAAAGCTGCTGCATTTTGGAAGAAGTCTTATCCTGCATAACAAGTTCCGTCTTTCCTGCAATTTTAAGTATTTCAAGTGAAAAATAGCGGCAGCCGAATCTTCCCGTAAATGGTTTTTCCGTATGGAT
This sequence comes from uncultured Treponema sp., assembly GCA_963544675.1. GTDB lineage: Bacteria > Spirochaetota > Spirochaetia > Treponematales > Treponemataceae > Treponema_D. Next base: position 4,966 of record CAUUGI010000115.1, on the reverse strand, counting down.
TTCGTCGAATTTTAGAGAAGCCAAAGCTTTTTCAATATGAAGTTCGCGAGGGCGTCCCCAATCATAAAGGCGGTAAGTTATATCCGAAGATTGCTGTACTTCAAGGATTTTAAAGCCGCCGCCGATTGCGTGAACAGTCCCGGTGGGAATATAGACAAAATCACCTTTTTTGACGGGAATAATATTCAAATACTCTTCAAGACGGTTTTCTTTTATCGCGGTAAAAAGTTCTTCCCTGCCGTAATCCTTTTTTAAACCGCACACAAGGGACGCGCCTTCTTCCGCATCAAGAATATACCAGCATTCGGTTTTACCTCTAAAGCCCTTTCCCTCAAGACGCAGTGCGTTTTCGTCATCGGGATGAACTTGAACACTCAAGCGTTCATCCGCCTGAATAATCTTTACAAGGAGCGGGAAATCCTTTCCTGCCGCAGAAAGAAAATCTTTTTGCGGAGCATCTTTATAAACGGAAGCAATCCAGCTTTCGTATCCCCATATTTTATCGACTTTTATGGGTTCCGGCGCAATCATTTATCTACCCAAAGCTGTTCCGGATAATAACCGGACTTAATTTTTGCGGCAATTTCCGATTTTACAATTTCCCTGTCTTCAGGATAGGTCATGCCGAACCAGTTTTCTTTAGATGTAAAGAATTTGATATTCCCCTTGCCGCTCTTGATAATATTTCCTGCGGCAACAGGCAATAAGGCTTCCGATTTTGGAGAAGCGGCATTTTCTGCAATAAATTTCTCCCAATATTCCGAAAACGAGCCGAGTGCTTTTAAACTGAATCCGAAGAAATTCATGCTGACCCATTCATTGCCGGTGAGCGGAATTTTTGCGCCTTCAACTTCGCTGACTATATTTTCTCCCTCATAGTAAATCTTGAGGTTTTCTTCTATTGAATTAAGATTGCCGTTTTTTACCGTGCATATTCCGCGCGAAACGGAACCGTTTTTACTCATCGTATTGCCTAAAATGTAGCCGACCATAGCGTGTTCAGAACTGTCAGCGGCAATCGAAGAAAGATATTTTCCCATTATATCAAAAGCGTCTCTGCCGTAATAATCATCGGAATTGATAACGGCAAAAGGCGTATGCAATGCTTCTTTTGCGCAAAGAAGCGCATGAGCCGTTCCCCAAGGTTTTGTGCGGTCTTTGGAAGCGGCAATTTGTTCGGATGTCAAAAGACTTTCGCGGGACTGAAACACGTAACTTGCATCAAAATTAAGCGCAACGCGGTCAAAAAGCCGCTGTCTGAAATCGCTTTCTATATCTTTTCTGATTATGTAAACAACGCTTCCGAAGCCGCTTTTCATTGCATCGTAAGTTGCATAATCCAGCAGACATTCATTATGAAGTCCAATTCCATCTATCTGTTTTACACCGCCGTAACGGCTGCCCATACCGGCGGCGAGCACTAAAAGTGTCGGTTTCATAAAATTCCTTGATAAAAACAGGCTGCCGAAAAGCGAGAAACTTTTAAGGCAGCCTTTTAATTATTAGTAGCCCAAATGTCGAGTTTTCCCAAAACTCGACATTTTCCAACTCTTTCCGGCTCCAACAAAATGAAGAGTTTTGAAAGCTATCCATCTTGCGTAGGAGAAGTTCCGGCAGCGTGCCGTTTCGAGCGAAAAGCTCGACTGCGGCTGGCGAGTTTGCATTGCAAACTCGGTAGTGAGCGCAGCGAACGAAGTTCTCGTCGAAAGCACAGCCTTATTTAACTGCTATTTCAAAACTCGACATTCGACCTATTAGTATTATTTATTGATCCGTTACGGTTTCAAGAGCAAGAATCATCATGTCTTTGAAAGTCTTCTGACGCTCTTCCGAAGTTGTCTGTTCGCCGGTTAAAATATTATCGCTTACGGTAAGAATTGCAAGCGCATTCCTGTGATATTTTGCGGCGAGGGTGTAAAGCTCGGCAGCTTCCATCTCCATTCCGAGAATCCCGTATTCAGCCCACTTTTTCCAGTTGGAATTATCATCATAGAACAAATCGCTTGAAGCAACGGGACCCACCGCAGTTTTCAGTCCAAGCTCAACGGATTTTGTATAAGCCTTGTGGAGCAAAGGGAAAGTTGCATAAGGGGCAAAATGAAGATTGCCGAATCTTTGCTGTACCAGACTTGAATCGGAACAAGCAACGTTTGCAAGAATCGTATCGCGTACTTTAACATCACTGTTGATTGCTCCGCAGGTGCCGATTCTTACGGCAGTCTGTACCCCGTAAAACTTAAAAAGCTCCGTAACATAGATTGAAAGAGACGGCTGTCCCATTCCGGTTCCTTGAACGGACACCTTTTTTCCTTTATAAGTGCCGGTAAAACCATACATTCCGCGTACTTCGTTGTAGCAGACTGCATTTTCTAAAAAATTTTCAGCAATGAATTTAGCTCTAAGCGGATCGCCGGGCAAAAGGACGGCGGAAGCAACTGCGCCGTCGGCAGCATTAATATGTGTACTCATGGAAAAAAGTATATCACATAAACTACAAAATTGTTATAAAAATAAAATCCCGAAGAGCGCGCCGAATGCGATAAGAATAATCGGGTGCAGCTTAAATTTCCGCATAAGCCCGAACGACAGCAGATAAAATGACACTGATTCCCAGTTGAACAGCGTCTTCCACGAGGAAAGCTCTGCAAGCACTTGGAGATTTTGCGGAATATTTACAAGGGTAAGAAGAAAAATATTGACGGCTGCAACGAGAATCAGCCCGGTCGCTGCAGGACGCAGGCACACAAAAGCGGATTGAACGATTTTATTGTTATGAAACTTGGATAAAAATTTCGCAATCAACAAAATAGATAAAAGCGACGGCAAAACCTGTCCGAATGTCGCAATAAGCGCACCTTTTACTCCGAATAAAGAAGTTCCCACATAAGTCGCCATATTTATTCCGATTGGTCCGGGCGTAGATTCCGAAACAGCAACCATATTGTAAAACTGCTCCGGCGAAATAAGTCCGCGCGCAACAATTGTCTGCTGCATGAGCGTTATTGCGACAAGTCCTCCGCCGATTGTAAAAAGTCCTACGTAAAAAAATATTCCGAATAATTCCAGTAAAGATATTTGGGGCATTTATAAATCCTTTTTCGCTGAAGAGTTTCCGCTTCCTCCGGCAGATTTTCCGGCAGCGCGTCTGCTTTTGACAAGATAAACGGCAATTCCCAATAAGGTCGCTCCGATTATGATATAAAACGAGGGGACTTTAAGAAAATAGACAAGCGCGAACGTAATCAACATGATAAAAACCGAAAATACGCAGTAAGCGGACTTTTTTGCAAAGTTTAAAGAAACATCCGTCAAAAGTGCTGCAACAGCTACATTTATTCCTTTTAATGCTTTTTGCACTAAAGGATTATGGTCGATAGAATCAATTAAACCTGCAAGCAGCATAATTATAAGCAAAGACGGACTTACAATCCCCAAAGTACCGATAATTCCGCCGATTATTCCCGCTTTCTTGTATCCGACAAACGTTGCGACATTTACAGCGATTATTCCCGGCGTCGATTGACCGATTGCATAGTAGTCGATTAAATCTTCGTCCGTCATCCAGCTGCGTTTAACAATAAGCTCTTTTTGAATCATCGGCATCATTGCAAGTCCGCCGCCGAACGTAAATAATCCGATTTTAAAAAATTCCGTGTAAATCTGTGCAAGAAGTTTTAAGTCGATTTTTTTCATGCGTGTAGTCTAACAATCTCCAAAAAAACTGTAAAGGAGAATACATTTTCATCTAAAGCTGTTACTTGGTCTGCAAACGCAGAATTTCAGATTCTTTCATGTTCAGCAATTGTATCAGCCGAATCTTACGCACTCTCTTTTCCGCTCCGCTTTGCAATGTAAGAGTCAATACGGCATTTTCCAGCTCCGCCGCAAGAGGTTTGCCGTAAACGGCGGCAACCAAATCAAGATATTCGGAATCGCTCATAACTTCTCCGGTAAAAGACGGAGCCATAAACAAATCGATATAAGATTGAAACTCATCGGGCAGAACGGAATACAGCGATTGCAAAGATTTTGTGCTGAACGTAAGAGTGATGTCTTTATCGGTCGAAGATTTTTCAAAGATTTGCGATTTTAAAATCGAATTTTCTGCGTTTTTAGAAACTTCTGCGGAAAGATTTAATGTATTTTTTTCAGGCGAAGTAACTTTTATTTTTGAAAATTGAGCTTTTTCAAGAGCATCTTTTATTCTTTCCGCTTCAAAAACGTTCTGTCCGTCCCCGCCTGAAATAGAAGAAATTGTTTCCGTAAGTTCTTTTCCGCAAACCGCCGAATATTCAAGATTTATGCACCCGTCCTCGCCGAATTTTATCAGCAGAGAGCTGCTGCATGAGCATAAAACGCTTGTTATTATGACTGCAAAAATAATTTTTTTCATATTGAGGCAAATTTTACACATATTTATATAGAATATTCAAGGCTAAACAAAAAAGTCTTTTGCCGAGTTTTACGTCAACAAAATCTCATGGCGGCGGTAAATACGTTAAGTCTTTCAATATATGTTCTCCGCCATAGACAAGGCACCGGCTCGGATAAAAATAGAGCGGCTAAAGTGCAAACGCCTTTAAGCCGCCCCCGTATTGATTTGGAAAAATACTTAAAAATCTATAGATATTCTAGTTTTTCACAAAACTTACAGAGAGTTTGTTGTCTGAACTGATATCAGTTGCCCTTACTGTATATGAAAATGTGGTTTCCGTTGCATAAGTTTTCGGGTTACCGTTGACAATCCAGTACTTGACAGTCTCACCTGGATTCAACAGTGCCGTGAATTTATAACCCTCGCCTTCTTTTACTTCCGCGCCTGTCGTTACATTGCCTTCATTGCCCGAATATCCCTTTTCGCACTTAATACCAGCAGAATCGAATGTAAGTGTCGCTTTCATTGCTGTTTTCTTTTTATAAGTAACATTTATGACATTAGAACTGTCGGCATCGCTTTTTTTTACGT
>CAUUGI010000114.1:0-5362 GCA_963544675.1 uncultured Treponema sp. | reverse complement strand
GTTATTTACGAAATGCACATCCGCGACTGGGCAAAAGCGGAAAACACTTCCAATACCGGAAAATATCTTGAAATTGCAAACGGAACTAAAGTTATTGCGCACCTTCAGGATTTAGGCGTTTCCCACGTTCAGCTGCTTCCTGTTTTTGACTATGCGGAGAAAAATGCGAACGCTGCCTATAACTGGGGATATAATCCGTATCACTACAATGTGCCGGAAGGTCGCTATGTTACTGCCGGCTATGCTGACGGAACTCTGGCTGTTCTTGAACTTCGCACATTGATAAAAAAACTTCATGATGCGGGTATTGCCGTGATTATGGATGTTGTATACAACCACACAAGCGGAACAGGTAAGAATTCTTTGTATGATATGACTGTTCCATACTATTATTACAATATGGCGGCGGACGGAACTTATATGAACGGAAGCGGCTGCGGAAATGAAATTGACACCGGCGCGCCCATGTCCAAGAAGTATATAATCGAATCTTTAAAACACTGGATGCTTGACTACCACGTAAACGGATTCCGTTTTGATTTGATGGGCTGTATAGAAAAGTCAACCATGAAAGAGATTTATAAAGAACTTTCCGCCATCGATAAAAACGTTATGGTATACGGAGAACCTTGGACTGGCGGCACCAGCGGAGTTAAAAAAGGAATCACGGCAGAAAGTAAGGGCAGCATAGACGACTGCGCTGATAATACTTATTCAAACAACGGAGTCGGCTGTTTTGATGATGATTATCGTAACGCGGTTAAAGGTGTCGAATTTGGCGGATTTAAGAAAGGTCATGTTCAGGGAGCATTTAACGACAATGTCATAATAAAAGGTTTGCAAGGCTCAAAGAATGATGTTGATGTTATCGGTCGCTTTATAAATTATGTTGAATGCCACGATAACTATACTCTGTTTGATAAGCTGGCAATTTCCTATTCTTATGGCACAAAACCACCAAAACCTCCTGTTGATCTGTTTGCTAAACTCGGTGCAGGAGTCCCCGAAGTCGCAAAGCAGGATAAACTTGCCGCCGCATATGTATTCTTGGCTCAAGGTACACCGTTTATAAACGGAGGACAAGAATTCCTTCGCACAAAGAAAGGAGATGAAAACAGTTATAATAAACCCGATGCGATAAATGCTATCGATCTCAGTTTTAAAACCACCTACTCCGATGTATATAATACGTATAAAGGTTTAATTGCGTTAAGAAAAGCAAATCCCGAGGCATTCGGAAAGAATTCTTCCACATCTGCAGAAAAACTTGGAGCAGGATTTACAAAGTACAAAACAGGAGATTTCCTTGTTTACTTTAATGCAACATCCGAGGCAAAAACCATCAATACTACAGGTTATACCAAACTTATTGACGTAAGCAGTGGAGCCGTAACTGAATCAACTTCAGTCCCTTCAGGAATTCCTGCAAAGAGCTTTGTCATTTTGAAAAAATAAAACTATTCCGAAACTGAAGTTTCCGAACGGGTTTAATTGAAATGCCAACGGCATCGGATATTTTCCAATGCCGTTTTTTTGTTCGTCGTAATATTGCCTAAGCCATCTGCATCAAACTCAAAAACTTGTGCGTACAATTTTTATACTTCAAGCTCTTTCAAATCACATCCGTCCATTCAAATCCATCTGTCCATCAAAATCTGCCCGTCAATCTGATGTCTTTTCCATGAGCTCCATTGCCGCTTCCCAGTCGGTGTTGAGCTTTTCAAGGCGGTCTGTAAGCGCAAAGATTTCTTTTTGAATTTTTTGTGCGGCTTCTCCGTTGGAATAAACTTCCGGTTCCGCAAGTTGTTCTTCCAAAGCGCGTTTTTGATTTTCGCACAAAGCAATCTCTTCTTCTATGCGGGCAACTTCTTTTTCGGCGCGGCGTTTTTCCGCCTGTATGCGCTTATTTTCTTCCCAAGAAAGTTTACCGAAAGATTTTACAGTTTCCGCATTTTCTCTTGTGCCGTCATCCGGCGTATTGTTTACTCTGCTGTTTGTAAAAGAAAACTGCCCGACCGTCCCGTTTTGTTCCGCTTCAACGCGCTCAAGATAGTATTCATAATTACCGGGAAACTCGCGGTATTGTCCGTCTTTTAATTCAAGAACTTTTGTTGCAAGCTCTTCAATAAATCCTCTGTCGTGGCTTACAAAAATCACTGTGCCTCCGAAAGATTTAAGAGCATCTAACAAAACATCTTTCGAGTGCATATCAAGGTGATTTGTAGGTTCGTCGAGAATCAGAAGATTGTTTGCGCGCAGTAAAAGAGTCAACAACGCAACACGGCTTTTTTCGCCGCCGCTTAAAACGTCAAGGCTTTTAAAAACATCGTCTCCGCGAAACAAAAACGCGCCCAGCATATCGCGGACTTTCGGAATAAGTTCAAGAGGGGCGATTGACTCAATATAATCCAAAATAGTTACGCTTCCGGAAATCGTTTCCGCGCTGTCTTGAGAAAAATATCCTGCTTTTACGCCCGCACCTAAAATTACTTCGCCGGAATAATTTTTATCCACCTCCGCTATTATCCGCAAAAGTGTAGATTTTCCTGCGCCGTTACGCCCCGCAACAACAAGTCTCTCGCCGTTTTCAACAACAAGATTCAGATTATTGAGGACATTTTGTCCGCTTCCGTAAGATTTCGTAATTCCGTTTAGGCGCAATACAAGACGCCCGGAATGAGGTGCAGGCGGAAAACTGAAGTGGATTTTTTTAAGCTGTTCGGGTATTTCAATGCGAACGATTTTATCAAGCTGCTTTTGTCTATCCTGCGCCTGTGCAGCCTTAGTCGCTTTGCTTCCGAATCGGCGTATAAAATCTTCAAGATGGCGTATTTCCTGTTGCTGCTGCTCATAGGCGGCAATAAGCGTTTTAAGTTCCGTTGCGCGCACTTTTTCATAATGCGTAAAATTTCCCGGATAACGCTTTAATTCGCCGCCGAACAGCTCGAACACTTCATTTATCGTCATATCAAGAAAATATCGGTCATGGCTTACAAGAAGAAATGCGCCTTTATAATTGAGCAAAAACTGTTCGAGCCAAGTGCGAGCTTCTATATCAAGATAATTCGTCGGTTCGTCGAGCAAAAGAATGTCCGGATTTTGCATAAGCGATTTTGCAAGAGCAATTCTCATCTGCCATCCGCCTGAAAATTCTTCCGTCCGTCTTTCAAAATCCGTGCGCAAAAAACCGAGCCCCGTAAGTACGCTTTCCATTTGTGCACGCCGCCTGTGCCATCCGCTTTCTTCCAGTTTTGAAATCAATGCGGCTTGCTGCAAAAGAAGATTTTCCGTATTTGGCGGATTGCTTTTAAGGCGTTCTCCTAGCCCGTCAATTTCATTTTGAAGCTTATAGCCGAAGTCAAAAGCGTGGTCGCATTCTTCTATCAAAGTGGAACCGGAATGAGTAAGCCCTGACTGCGGAAGATAAGCAATACGCGTGTTTTTTTCGACGGCTAAAGAACCTGAATCGGGTTTTACAAGTCCCGCCATAACTTTAATTAAGGTTGATTTTCCCGCGCCGTTCGCTCCGGTTAAAGCCGCTTTTGTACCCGTTTGCAGATTTACCGAAACATTTTTAAGAATATCCCTGTCGCCGAACGCAAGAGAAACCTGTGAAAATTGAACAAATGCCATAAAATCCTCGTCAGGCAGAATGGATTTGATTTTGCGGTTTTTATTTGCCTTGCTGCCTGCTGCAAGTTTCCTGTCGAAAACCTGTATTAAAAAATATTTCTATCTGCCGCCCGCAAAGCATATTTTTATCAATTCTGCCGACAGCAAAACCGCAGCCGACGAATTTTCATTGCAAACTCGGTAGTGAGTGCAGCGAACGAAGAACATCGCCGAAAGCGCGGCGAATTCTTACAAAACTCTACATTCAGGATATTTCAGCATAATCAGCGGTCGGCGTTAAAAAACAGCACAAGCGGACTTAACGCGCGCTCATTTATAATTCCGTTTGTTACATTCACACCGGCTGCATCTTCCATACGAAGTCCGCCCGAATCAAGCCGATATAGAAAGTTTACTTCTTTTGACATACCGTCAAAATTGAACGTCAAAACTCCGTCGTAAGCCGCCGATAAAGCGCGTCCTGTAAAATACTTTATTGAAACGGTGCCTCTATTCTTTGCCGACTGCGCTATTACCGACGGAACAAGCAATTTATAGTTCGTCCATGTAAACGACTGATCTTGATTAAAAGAAAGCGTTCCGTAACTTGCGCTTTTAAAAACCGGACCCGCCATATAAATTTGTTCAAAAATGCGTGAACGTCTTGATATTTCATTCATAACAAGTTCACCTATGTCTGCTTCAATCGAAACAAGACTGAAATTTTCAGGTTTACCGCTGCTTCCCGTATATTTGACAACGATAAAATCATCCCCACGCACCACAATAACAATCGGAATACCGTTTAACTTGTATTCGCCGCCGCCTGCATCTTCTGCACCGGTGTAATCCCATTCATCTTTTATTCCGGGCATAGCAAATGATAATTTTTGCGTTTCTTCATCAAACGAAAGATTGTACGAGGGAATCAACTTTGCAGGATCAATTTTTTCAGAATCAATCATCTGCCTATAAGATTCGGGATACCATTTTTTTGAAAGCAAATCCGACAAATCGGCAGACTTATCTTCCGCCTCTTGCAAATCTTTATCGAGCGCAAGACCGTCGGCACCGGTCTTAAACGGACGCAAATTGTACGAAAAGCACCAGCCTTGAGTTCCGCCCAAAGTAAGAACGCGCAGCCAATCACCTTCAAGCTCCGTATTGCCGGACATAACAGCCTGTCCTTTCCCCTTATATAAAATACGAACCGTTTCATTTTTTCGGAGACGATAGACTTGCTTTGCAGTGTTTATAGATTCAGAACGCACAGGAAGCCCGTCAAGAGCAACTTTTGCATACGTGTGATTAAAATCCGCATATTTTTCAGCCTCTTTTTCCGCCTTGCGCTTGGAAACCGGCTCCGTTATCTGCCACAGAGGAACTTCAACTTTTGTATTTCCCGCACCGATGACATAAACGTGCGAAATATTCGACTTTATATATACAGGAACAATATCGCCGTCCTGAATATTGTATTCCGGCAAATTCCACAAAACCACGCCGTATCCCATAATTTTTGTGCAGGAAACAAAGCACAAGCAGACTGCCGTAATAAAAAGAAAGAAAACCGATTTACGCATACGCGGCATAATATCAAAAAAAAACTGCTTTTGCTATCGAAAGGAAAAAATCAGGGCGCAACCGTATCTTGCAATCGGCTATCCGCTCCAACTGCTGCATAAGCAGCACTTTCCGCTTCTATCCGGCGCAGGATGTATCTTCCGTTGTTTGTTCCGTCTACATTTTT
>CAUUGI010000113.1:0-5460 GCA_963544675.1 uncultured Treponema sp. | reverse complement strand
GCGAGTAACTCGCTTCGGGCGGGGCGAGCAACTTGCTTCGGGCGAGGCGAGTAACACGCTTCGAGCAGAGCGAGTAAGTCGCTTCGGGCGAGACGAGCAAGTCGCTTCCGAGCAGGGAATTGATTTAGCCGGCAGCCGTTATTCTTTATTTTAGCTTGGAGTCATGCCCCAGATGCTATGCGAATAGGATGTTGATTAGCAGTAAGTGGCAGATTGCAGCACCGTCCAATTAATGACAAGTCCTCGTAAGTTTTCTCTCTGCGCAGAACTTCAAATCGTTTTATCTGTGTCTGCGGGGCGGCGTATGCGTCCTGTGCGGATATTTTTTACGGTTTTAACAGGTATTCCGATTTCCTGCAGCACGGATTTTACGGCGAATTCCAATTCGATACGTTGAGGATTCATCGGCAGGACAAAACTGCGGCATTCCCGCCATGTGCGCATATAAAGTTCTCGGGGAGGAGTTTTATTTTCAATCTCTTGTTTCCAGTCGGTAAGCGTTAATATAAAATCTTTTATAAGATAAATGAGTTTTTTTCCAAGCCTTGCATCCGGCTCGGAGACGGTAAGCTTATCCAAATTTGCAAGATTTTCCATATAATCGCGCTCAAATTTTCTGTCCGCATACATGATTGCACTTGCACCCGGCTGCAGCGACATATATAAATCCGTATCCAATGCTTCGGATACGATTTTTTGCGCGCACGAACTGTTTATTATTTTCAAAAGCTCTTCGGTGAGGCGCGATGAGGAAATTTCAGAAAGTATATCCGCGCAATGGCGAATTTTCCGTCTCAAAGCAAAAGACATTTTTGCGCCGGTCTTTGCAGAATATTTTATTGCCCGCAGCATTCTTACAGGATCTTCTATAAAAATTCTGTCAAGAGGAATTACAGGGCGCAAAATATGCTTTTTTATATCCCGCATTCCGTTTACATAGTCGATTACCTGCTCGTGAATAGGGTCGTAATAAAGTGCATTCATCGTAAAGTCGCGCCTGCGTACATCTTCATCGATTGTGCCGAATTCATTTCCGGTAGAACCTTCAGAAATTGAGCGGAATGTGCTTACTTCAAAAACTTTTGTTCCAAAAACAACGTGAACAATTCTAAAACGTCTTCCGATTATGCGGGAATTTCTAAAAAGTTTTTTGATTTTTGAAGGAGTCGCATCCGTAACAATGTCGAAATCTTTCGGAATATTTCCTACTATAAGATCGCGGACTGCACCTCCTACAATATAAGCCTGATTTCCGGCATCTCGCAGGCGAGATATTATGTAAACTGCGTCGTTGTCTATTTTTCCGGACGGAATTCCATGTTCATTTTTTGTATAGATTACCGCTTTTTTTACATGGTTGCCGTTTTTGTCCATACCATATCGAAATAACACAATGTGCAATTTTATTACAGCAAACAGTTTTTAGTCAATCGACTTGAATTTTTATAAGCGTTAGGAAGTGATTTTTTTGAATTCTGCATCGCAAATATATATTTCCTAAAATTTAACGAAAAAAATTCAATTTTCGGCTAAGTGAAATTCGTGCGCTACCTGCACACAGTTGATAACCGAATTTTCGAAAGAAAACACGCCGTGTTGTCTAATACAGTCTGAATTTCGAGTTTTTCCGAAACTCAGAATTTTCCCAACTTTTTCCTGCACCAATAGAATGTAAAGTTTTGAAATGAACGCCATTTATTCGCAGGCGAGGTTACGTCTGCGTGCCGTTTCGAGCGAGGAGCTCGACTGCAGCTAAGCGTGCGAGTTTGCATTGCAAACAGTGAGCGCAGCGGACGAAGTTCTCGTCGAAAGCACAGCGAAGTTTTCCAAAACTCGATATTTGGGCTAAAAGATATCCTCACCATGAAAAAAGATCCGAGAAGCTGTTCGATGAATATGTCAGTTCACGCCTCAAGTTTGTTCATGGTAAAAACATTGCTTAATCAAATGGAAGAAAAATTTTAAGGGCGGGATTTGTATTGATTTTTGCGGAAAAAGATAGAGTTTGCTTAATTATTTGATACGGACAGCAGAAATGCAATTTACCGACAAGGGATTTGATGAAGAAATCAGGCTGCATTATTACGGAGCGCGTTATCTTGCCCCGAAGTATTCGAAGTGAATGAGTACGTTTTCCGTGTTGGGAAAATATATTCCGAAAGCCTTTGTCGGCAAAGATTTACGCTCACAAAAAATCGACACTTTAAACGAAGCAGCGGAATGTCTTTGCTAATATACGCCCAGCACAACCGGATCTGCCCAATAAGAGCTGTACTTTATGTTTGTGCCTAAAGCTTCTTCCCAGATTTCTTGAAGTGCAAAAGTTCGTTGGCGAGTTGCAGTTTTATTTTGCGGCGATGACGGTTTTATTTCGTTCCAGCCGCGCGAAAATAAAATGTGCTGGGCATCAAGATTTCCGAAATAATATTTTCGCACATTTGTATCTTTTCGCCACAGTTGATATTCAAGTCCTGCGCCCAAAGCAGGATCTGCCGGAACCCATCCGAATTCAGAAAGATAAAATTCGCACCACCAATGATTCTGTGCTTTCATATCCGCACCTATAAGAATTCCGCTGTCCGGCAGAGCCGGAATTCCCGCGGCTCTCAAAAGTGCAGTAAAAATCATTGCAAAATCGTAAGCGTCTCCGTATTTTTTATCAATCAAATCTATTGGGGAAATCTTCCCTCTGCGTATATCTCCACGCACGGTAAAATTTTCTGTCATATAATTATAAACAAGAGCCGCGATATTATACGCATTTTTCTCATTTCCGATGATTTTTTTGAGCAAATCATGTACAGCTTCATCGTCGGAAGGAACGCATTCGTCCGCGCGGGTCGCATATTCATATAATTCCGTGTTTATCCCTTCCCTTTTTCCAAGTTTTGCAGCGGAAATTTCGGTACGGGTTTCATAAACATAAATCATAAAATCTTCCGAAAAACGCTTTTTCTCCTCTTTCCCGTTATCTTTACGCACTTGATAAATCGTAGAATGCTGATAGTTTTCAATTACCGGTTCATGTTTTGAATTTGTAAGCTGAACAAGAGGTTGCGCTGCCGTTACATACGGATACGGGCAGCGTAAAATTATGGATGAATCTTTATCACTTGATGCGTCATCAATATCTACTGCGGTTTGAATAAGATACGTTTTAGGCGATATAAAAGCTTTTACTCCGGCTTTTCCGGAAACTTTTACAAATATTTCGGGAGATTTTCCTTTTGCGGTTTGAACATACGCTTCGCCTGCAACCGCTCCGTCGGGAATTCTTAAGCGGATTTCATTGTCGCTCCAATACTCATAATCAAAATCATCCTCGTTACAAGGTATAAAACGCAAGTTTTCTTTACTTTCCATTCCCGAGTTGTCATTTTCGTTTCTTTGTAAACGGTTTTCACCTCGCTGAATGGAAAAAAATACTTGAGATTTATCGCGTATAGTTCCGAAGTTCGTTCCGTATATTATGAATTCTCCTCCGATTACAGGCGATTCCGGAGAAAAACTTGTTATAACAGGAAGTATTGAACTTTTATCCGGCATTACCGCAACAGGAGCCGCATTTGCATTCGCAAAGAATGCAGGATTCGAACGACCGTTTTTTGTTTTTACAGTAACAAGTCCGTCCTGAAAATCCGGCGGCAGTACGATTTTTATTTGTTCGTCCGACCATAAAATATACGAGCTTGCCGTAAGATTATTTCCGCCGAAGTCGACGCAGCTAGAATCTTTAGAATTTCCGAATCCATGTCCGTTTATAATTACAATATCGCCGGGAGAACCTACAGGCGGAGTAAGCTCTTTTATTTCCGGCAGAGATTTTAATTTCTTGCTTATAAATAGCGATATAAAAGTGAATAGAGCAGCAAACAGAATCCACAATAAGGTGCGTAAAAGCGGCGACTTGCGGAAAAAATAATTAAAAGCAGACGAGGTATTCACTTTAGAGAGTCCGGCATTTCATTTATGTTTGTATTGTTTATAGGAAGTTTCATTTCCATTATTTCCGGTGTTTCCGCATTAAAAACAATACGCGGGTCGGAAATTCTTATATAAAGCCGCTTGTCATCACTGAATGACGGACGGAAAAAATCGCCCTGTGTTATATTCGATATTCTGCCGGTACTTACATTCTGTGAAAAATCCTGAGGAATATTGCCGTTTATTACGACATTCTGTTCGGGAATTGAAACTTGCGGACCTGCCAATGCAGCGACTTCCTGCACCGGCACAGTTGAATTCCTGTTTACGTTTTCTCTAAACGGCGAAGCAATAATAAATATAGCGGCAGCTGCAGCGGCAATACTTCCGAATACCGCGTTTTTAGAAACTTTATAAACGTATGTTGTATTTTTTGAATAATGCAGCTTTGTATTCAGCCTTTTAAAACTTTCATCCATAGCGATTTTATCAAGCGTAAGCATTTCGCTGTCGCTTTTAAATAAACTTCGCAGTTTTTGCAGCTTTTGAAGCTTTTTCGCGCATTCGCTGCAATTTTTTACGTGCGCTTCGTATTCTTTAAGGTAAATATCCGGTAATTCACCGTCCGAATAAATTGAATGAATATCATCAGTTGGGCAAGTATACATCGTCAGCTCCTAACATTTCTTCCAGCAATTTACGCGCTCGGAATACGCGGACTTTTACATTGCCTTCCGTGATTCCTACTACTTTGCCGATTTCTTTATAGTTCATATCGCCGTATTCTTTTAATACGATGACCTCTTTCAGTTTTGGAGGCAGTTTACTCAATGCCTGCTGTGCACTTTTTATCGATTCCGCTTGAAGAACTTCAGTTTCTCCCGAAAGAACTTTTCTCCGATCTTCATAAAGAGCTTTTTGAAAAGCCTTGCGCTCCCTCGTTCTTTTTTTGATGTAATTCAGCGATGCATTTTTTACGACGCGAATCAGCCAATACTTTGCATCGTTTATCGATGGAAATTCAAGACGTTTTTCATTCGCCTTTATCAAAGAATCGTGAGCAAGATCTTCGGCAGCTTCTTCATCATTTACGATTCGATATGCGATTTTGTAAAGCATTTGCATAGTTTCATCATAAATGCGCTTAAAATCGGCAGCATCGGCTGCGCAAAGCGGCTTTAAGAAATCCGTCTGACCGTCCATAGATGTATTAAACACAATTTTATCCGAAAGTTACAGTCGAATTCATATAACAAGTCCGTAAAACAGACAGCCTCTCATATCCAAAAGAATATACGCTTATTTTCGTTTCCACACGACACCTTGCGGCGTATCCGTAACAATTATTCCTCGTGCGTTTAATTCTTCTCTGATTTTATCAGCTGCCGCAAAATCTTTATTTTTTTTGGCTTCGTTACGCTTTGCAATAAGTGCATTTATTTCATCAGCTTCAGGATCATCCGCATTTCCGCCCGTAAGCAAAACCGCATTTCCTTTAATTTTTTTCGCTTCGTCTTCACATTTAAGCCCTAAAAC
>CAUUGI010000112.1:0-5502 GCA_963544675.1 uncultured Treponema sp. | reverse complement strand
AATATCAATTTTCGTGGTGTTCGGGGACTGCACTTTTATTCGTGCGGAGGGTTTATTACCCCGACGCTCTGCGCCGTAACAAAGGGTATTAAAGCCGAGTGCAATCACCTTATGAGAACAACATACCCCGATGCTTGCGTCGGGGTTGTTGATTCGGCGGTGGCTGCATTGCGAAGTATGGATGCGGCAAAGAGAATCTGAAGTTATAAAAATCAAAACGGGGGACTGCATGAACAGAATTGCAAAAATAGAACGGAAGACAAAAGAGACGGAAATATCGCTTGAACTTAATCTTGACGGAAGCGGGCTGTGCGAGGTCGCAAATCCGATCGGATTTTTTGAGCATATGCTGACCGCATTTTGCAAGCACGGACTTTTTGATTTGCGCGGTTCAATACAAGGCGACTTAAACGTTGACCAGCATCATCTTATCGAAGATACCGGAATCGTGCTTGGGCTATGCTTTGCGCGCGCACTCGGCGACTGCGCGGGAATATTCCGTAATGGAAGCTGTCTTTTTCCGATGGACGAAACGCTTGCGCGCGCGGCAGTCGATTTCGGCGGGCGTCCGTTTCTTGTCTGCAATGCGGATTTAACCGGCGTCCCGCTTGTTTCAATAAATGCAAACGGTTTGGAGTCAAGTTTTCAAACGGACTGCTTTGAAGATTTTTGGCAAGCATTTGTAAACGGTGCGTCGTGCAATCTTCATCTTGATACTCTGCGCGGTCGAAGCGATCATCATAAAATGGAAGCATTATTTAAGGCTGCGGCAAGAGCAATACGCGGTGCGGTTGAAATGGATGTCCGTCGCGGCTCGTCAATTCCTTCTACAAAAGGCGTGATTGTATAAGAGCGCAGCAAAATATGGAAAACGGAATAAATACTGTTGCCGTTTACGGTGATTCTATCTTAAAAGGTGCAATAACGGGTACCGATTCAGGTCAGCTTTTTGAAATTATTGAAGAAAACAGCCTTGCGCTCGCGGCAAAAAAATTGTGTTTTGAATTAAATAATCAAAGTGTTTTTGGAAGCACCGCTTTTAAAACGCAAAAAAGACTGAACCGTGATCTGAATAAAGGTTTGTGCGCCGATATTGCAATAATCGAAAGCGGCGGCAACGATTGCGATTATGATTGGAGCATTGTGAATGCCGCTCCGACAGCTCCGCATGAAATGCGTACCCCTTTGCAGGATTTTATGCGCATAATGTGTGAAATGATTGATACTTGCCGTGCAAATAAAATCACTCCGCTTGTTATGACAATGCCTCCGCTCGCCGCAGAAAGATGGTTTAATCACATCAGCCGCAACTCAGACAAGGAAAATATTCTGCAATTTTTAGGCGGAGATTATTCCAAACTGTACCGCAATCATGAACTTTACAATGCGCACCTTACTGAACTTTGCCTTAAAAAAAATGTTCAAATCGTCGATATGCGCCTTGCAATGCTGGAACACTCCGATTTTCTTTCGATTATGTGTATGGACGGCATTCATCCTAACCGTAACGGCTACCGCTTTATGGCAGATGTGTGGATACGTGAGCTGCCGAAGTTGAAAAAGGAATTTTAGAATATTGCGATTTCACCTCTGCGATAAATCTTTATCCTGTTACAAATTGCCCGAATATTTGCCATTTATCCGGTTAAATGATATAACAAATCCATGACTTTTGCAGGGAATGTAGATCTTACACGCGGACCGATTTTGCGCGGAATCCTGCGTTTTTTTATCCCCATAATGTTGGGGACATTTTTTCAGCAGATTTACAATACAGTTGATGCGATTGTCGTCGGACGTTTTGTAGGAAAAGAAGCGTTGGCAGCTGCAGGGGGCGGTACTGCGGTTTATGTAAATCTTTTGGTAGGCTTTTTTACGGGACTTGCTTCCGGTTCTGCAATAATCATATCGCATTTTTACGGTGCGGGGCGTAAGAAAGACCTCGATAATGCCGTTCACACCGCAATATGGATTTCGCTCATTATGGGCGCAGTTATGACCGTCGTAGGAATTCTTTCTGCGCCTTTCGCGCTTAAAATAATCGGAACTCCCGATTCTATTTTTTCCGCCAGCGACGCCTATCTTCGCATCTATTTTTCAGGAATTATTCCTATGTTCATTTACAATATGGGTGCCGGTATTCTTCGCGCAACGGGAGATTCAAAAAGTCCGCTGGTAATACTTATAATCGGTGCCGCAATAAACGTCGTCCTTGATTTGGTTTTCGTTTACGTTTTGTCGTTGGGTGTACGCGGAGCGGCGGGTGCAACTGTAATCTGTCAGCTGATATGTTCAATTATGATTTTAGCGCGCATGAGGCGGGATAAAAAATTTTTATTTCGCGTTAAAAATATCAGAACGACACCGCACATTATGTACAAAATGATACGATTAGGACTTCCGGCGGGAATTCAATCTTCGCTTTATACTGTTTCAAACTTGCTTATACAATCGAATATCAATTCGTTCGGAACGGATGTTATTGCAGCGTGGGCGGCTTACGGCAGAATTGACGGTTTTTTCTGGATGACGGCAAATTCTTTTGGGCAGGCATTGACCACTTTTTCCGGTCAAAACTTTGGGGCGGGCAATATAGAAAGAATTAAACGCGGGAATTTCAAAAGTCTTGTGCTTATGTTTTGTACGGCAATTTTCTTTGCAGTGCTTTTAAATCTTACAGGGCCGAGCCTTTATACTTTGTTTACGTCAGACGAATCGGTTATAAAAGAAGGAATGTCGATGCTTCGCTATCTTTCGTTATTTTTTGTTTTGTATGTTCCTATAGAAGTTTTTTCGGGGACAATTCACGGAGCAGGGGATGCGTTCCGCCCTATGATAATTACGATGTTGGGGGTTTGCTTTCTCCGTATCTTATGGCTTTTTACGGCTGTGCCCATTCACCGTTCGGTTGTTATGGTTATGTCGTGCTACCCCGTAACATGGGGAGTAACTTCTCTTGCATTCATTATTTATTATAATTCCGGAAAATGGCTTTCACATAAACAAGAAGAATAGAAAATTTTTATATACCGACATGAAACTGTGGAGAAATCGATTTTAGAGGCAAGTTTTATGTCAAAAAGTCTTGATTATAGAGAAGTGAGGAATATGGAAACCATGTTGAATGAATTAAAAATAATCGAACAGGAAACTGTTGCTGTAATAAACGAGCTGCTTGAATCTCATCCTTTGGAAAAAAGAAAAATATTCGTCATCGGCTGTTCGACAAGCGCAATACATGGAGGAATAATCGGAAAAGACTCCAATGAGGATTACGGCAAAGCTGTTTTTTCTGCGGCATATAAATTATTGCATAAGAACGGAATCTATCTTGCCGCGCAATGCTGTGAACACCTGAACAGAGCACTTGTCGTAGAAAAAGAATGCGCCTTGCTGTACGGATTGGAAATTGTAAGCGCGGTTCCGTGGATTCACGGCGGCGGAGCATTTGCCGCAGCCGCATACCGCGGAATGAAATCGCCCGTCCTTGCGGAAACTGTCCGCGCCGATGCTGGAATTGATATAGGCGGAACGCTTATCGGTATGCATTTAAAATCCGTTGCGGTTCCGTTTAAATTTTCACAAAACGAAATAGGCAAAGCTTTTGTGAACGGTGCATGGTGCCGCCCGAAATTGATAGGCGGCGAAAGAGCGCGTTACAGTCTGTAAAATGTCCAGCCGGAATTTCGAATTAACGGAGATAAAAATGAAAATCGAACACATTGCAATGTACGTAAATGACTTGGAGAAGGCAAAAGAGTTTTTTGTTGAATATTTTGGCGGACACGCAAACGGCGGCTACCATAATAAAACTACCGATTTCCGTTCGTATTTTATAAGTTTTGATGACGGTGCGAGATTGGAAATAATGAAAAAGCCTGATGTTGCCGATTTTGAAAAAACATCCGCACGAACCGGATATATGCACATAGCTTTTTCAGTCGGCAGTAAAGAGGCTGTAGATGCGCTGACAGAAAGGCTGAAAAACGCGGGATTTAAAGTTATCAGCGGTCCAAGAACTACCGGAGACGGATACTATGAAAGCTGCATAGTCGCAATTGAAGATAATCAAATTGAAATTACCGTGTAATCGACAAACTCGACTGCGGCTAAGCGGACGGAACATAGCCGAAAGCACAGCGAAGTTTTTCAAAACTTGACATTTGACCTAATTATGAGGGCGTTTACAATATTTGAAAGTAAAATCTGCGCCTGCGTATTTGCTTATAAAGCGGCTCATAAACGCTTTGAATTTCCATTTAAAAGCCATAATTGCAATATATTTACCTTTTGAGGCTTTTTTTAAACAATGTTCTACAACTTTCCGGCTGGAAAGACCGTGCAGAACTTCTTTACGTGCGCCGCCGGAAGCGATATTTGCAAACTCCGTGCTTACGGGACCCGGACATAGGGCGCATACGCTTATGCCGCGCGGCTTTAATTCAGCGGCAAGGGCGGTGGAAAAACTTAAAACGAATGATTTAGTCGCTCCGTATACCGCAAAATTTCCCAGCGGTAGAAAGGCTGCAAGGCTTGCAGTATTTATAATGTGTGCACCGCTTTTCATATATTTTAGTGCAATTCCGCAAAAACCTGTAAGACTTATGCAGTTAAGTTCAATCATATTAAGTTCCGTATCAAGCGGAGTCTCTTCAAAAGTTCCGTAAGTTCCGAATCCGGCGTTATTTATAAGCAGTGAGATTTCAAAGTCCCCGCTGTTCTTACTCTCCGCTTCAAGCAATTCCGCAAACATATTTACGCCGCTCTTTCCGGATATGTCCGCTTCAATTATGCGCGCTTTAGGCATATTCCCATGCGACTGCATTTCTTCTGCAAGCAAAATAAGACGTTCTTTACGTCGTGCCATTAGCCATATTTCATCAACTTTAAAAAAATTATTCAAAAGAAGCGCAAAATCACGTCCCATGCCGGAGCTTGCGCCTGTAATTACAGCAATTTTCTTCATATAAAAAATTAAACCTGTTTAGAAACTTCCGTTTCAGAACAAGTGAATTATACAGACAAGCTGAAACACGGACAAGATAGTTCTTAAGTTCCGAGCGGGGCGGACAGGTCAGTTTGATTTTACAGATGCAATTTGGTTTACTGTCCGCGGCGAACAGTGAAAATTGGTCTTATAAATACAGTCCGGTTTTCTGTTCGCTTCAAGTTTTGTTGGGCGGCAGAGAAATTACTCTGAAAGACTTAAACTAATTCACCGCCCACCCGAGTTTTGACCAAAGTCAAAACTCGCATAAAAACTTTGGAAGAAAAAGTATCGGGGATGTCGCACCGAATGGAGGGTACATCACACTCCTAGCGATACGAAATGTTAGTATCGAGCGATACGAGCTGTTAGTATCGAACGATACGATAAGTTAGTACCGAGCGATACGAGATGTTAGTATCGAACGATACGAGATGCTAGTATCGAGCGATACGAGAACTTAGTATCGAGCGAGGTCTATATGCCCACTCGTTCGGGTGGGACATACACACTCG
>CAUUGI010000111.1:0-5520 GCA_963544675.1 uncultured Treponema sp. | reverse complement strand
TTTATAGATGCCTGTATCTAGCATTTATAGATAGCGGTATCTAGTTTTTGTAGATGCCTGTATCTAGTGTTTATAGATGCCTGTATCTAGTGTTTATACTAACCTCTCGTATCGTTCGATACTAAAGTTTCGTATCGTTCGGTACTAACCCAATTTATGCCTTTGCCGTGCAAGAAAGCCTTCGATAGCAGTTGCCGGCGGCGGTAAACATAATTATAAGATGTAACGATTCTACCGCCGGCGGTGCAGTGGAATGGCACGCAGAAAGGTGATGGTTTATGTGTGTAATATGCTGAGTAATTAAGTTGGAACGAAAATAAAAAAGTTCCGCTAAAGCGGAAAGTGTAGGACTTTCTACAGAAGTCGGGGGGGGGGGGGGTAAAATATTGGTTTCTTTCATTTGTGTCAACTCCTGTGAAGTTCATAGTGTAATGTTTTTGATTTTATATCCGTATCTGCAATATTGCAAGTTTTAAAACGTTTTTGCAAATGTTTTAAGTTTTTAGAATCGTAAATCAATAAAGCTGTTTTGAGCGAAATGTTCGACTGCGGATAAGCGGACAGGGCAGTGCCGAAAGCATATCATTGCTCAGCAAATGCTTTCAAAACTCGGCATACTACCTATAAATATTGTTTTTAAGAATGACCCACGTGGCTCCGCTTCCGCCGCCGCTTAAATCAGGATGACCGGAACTTCCGAGCCGTTTATCCTGCTCGATAAATTTTTTGACGAGAGAAGCAAGAACGGGATCCGTGCCGCGCGTATGTATCCCTTTTCCATGAACAATGAGAATCTTTTTAAGTTTGCGCCGCTCGCAATCGGTAACAAAACTCTCAAGCCGCAGATAGGCTTCGTCTTGCGTACAGCCGTGTAAGTCGAGTTTTTCATCACAATTCATGCGCTCAAGTTCCTTGCGGCTTTTAAAACGTTCACGAGCTTCTGTACGCTCTTCAAGTGCATCCTTATCTACTATGCCGTAACGCCGCATCCACAATTCCTGTGCATTTATGCGCGGCTCATTTGAATTGCCGCACAATGCGGCCGCAGCTTTTTCTTCCGCTGAAGGAGCGTTCGCCTTTTTATGAGAAACTTGAGCCGCACCTTTCTTTTGCTTTGCGGCATTTTTTTGCATTTCGTCCCACTGTTCTAAAATATCACCGAAGTCCATAAAATCTCCTCAAAAATTTACATTCAATTTAATATGTAAATGAATGCCGTTGAATTGGTGAGGCTCCTATACGGCGGCATATTTGTATATGCGCTGCCGTCGGGTAGCCTTTGTGTTTGGCATAACCGTATTCGGGATACAATTTATCCATTTCCGCCATAAATCTGTCCCGCTCATTCTTCGCAAGAATACTTGCCGCCATAACCGCAGGATATTTTGCATCTGCTTTCGGCTCGCATAAAATCTCCGCGCATAAAATATCGGGCTTGAATGTGCCGTCCGCCATAGCCGAAACATCACATTCGTAAAGTTGATTCAGTTTGCACCAATCGGAAAGTTTCGGTTGCATTTCTTCAAAGGCGCGTTTCATTGCAAGTAAAGATGCTTGCAAAATATTGATTTCATCAATTTCCGTATGACTCGCAAATCCTACTCCCCAGCAGGCAGATTCTTTTATAGCCGCTTCCGCAAAAATACGCTTTTTTTCGGAGAGCTTTTTTGAATCGTTTAAAATTTGTGTGGGAAAATCTGGCGGAAGTATAACAGCGGCGGCGGTAACGGGTCCTGCTAAAGGCCCTCGACCCGCTTCATCAAGTCCGCAAAAAAGCTTCATATTAGAATCCTGTTGATGTATTGCCTGTGTATTCGACGGTAAGATTCTTTTTATCGGTATAGACAGCTTCTTCCGAACCGCGGGGCTTTTTTAAATCTGCGCTGAATGTGTTATTCGTTATGCTGCTGTGCGTATCGAACAATTCTGCGGAACGTCCGATATTTCCTGTTATTCCGCAGCTGCTTGAACGCAGCTCGAATACTCCGCCCTGCGCCGAAAAATTGACGGCAGTTCCTGCAACTGTCGTAACTCTTGAGTTTATAACGCTGATTTTTGAATTGACTGAAGCAATCGCGCAGGAATAGGAGAGTGCACTGGAAGTTATTCCGCTTTTACGCAAAGTTATTGCAGACGTTTCCGCATCGATTACGGTTCCGTTTCGGTCAAAAATCGCAGACAATTCAACATTTGCCAAATCCAAAACGCCGTGTTCTACTTGGAAAACATTTATTTTTTTGTCTCCGTCCCGTTCCGGAAGAGCAGATTTTTTTGAAATGATAATATTGTACACGGCAAGACTTGCATTTCGCAAAATAAGAGAAGAATTTGGCGGAAAAACAATTTCCGAATCATCATATCCGTCGATATGGCAGTTTGACGCAATCAAAATCGGCTCTTCCGGCATATTAACTTTTCCCTTTATCCGTATGCGGACAAAGCGATTTTGCCGTATAAACGGCAGCAGAGATTTAAAATCGGAATACGGATGATTTTTTGTTCCGTCCGCATAAGCATTTTCTCCGCTTAAAGTTCCGTCAACATAATAATTGGAAGAATCAATTACAACTTTGTACTCGGAAATACGGCTTTTATTGCCGCTTGAATCCTGCGCATAGGCAAAAATTTTATATGTACACCCGCGCTCTTCCTCAGGTTTCAGATACAATTTTTTAGCGGCAAGTTTTCTATATTCGATATTGTTCAAATCGAACAGAACCGAATCTGCGTCGGAAAAGTTTTCTTCGTCAATTATCACGGGACCGACTATTGCGGCAAAAATATCATCGCCGTTTTTGTTTTGTATGGATAAATCGACTTTTGTGCGGGAAAAACCGTTTTGCGCGGAAGAAATAAATTCCGGTGCAGGCGGATTTTTGCGATTCACATTATATGTGAAAGTCAACTTTCCTTGATAAACGGAGTCGTAAAAAAATCCTGCGGACGCGGTGCCGCTTATGGAATTTCCCGGAAAAGTATCTATTCTTATTGAATCGTAAAGTTCGGCAGCTTGACCGGAATCGTCTAAAAGAGCGGTTTTATATCCGCTTTCACTTAGCGTTGAAACAGTTACGGCTCCACCCGTTTCGTTTTTTATGCTGAATTCGGGCTTTTCCGGCAATGTAAACGATTTTATGGGATTTTCCGGTGAATAATCGATTCTTTGCCATGAAATTATATGGCTTATCGAGCGGTCAATTTTTATCGGCACATCGGGAAGACTCCACCAAGCATCATCGATTTTATAAATCATTTTGTTGTCGGTGAAAATGATTGTTTCCCAATCTTTTATTTCAAACGGTACATCTTTGCGGCTGTACAATCCGCTTGCAGAAGGAATAATTTGCAGCACAAAACGCCAATTTTTATTTTCTGCATGGAACGTGATAGGAATCCAGCCGCTTAAAATTGTATCGGAAGGAACGGAGATAGGTTTGCCTTCTTCAAAATTGTCGTAATCGTTGTCGAAGCCATATTCCAATGATGAAGGAATTTCAAGTTCCGTTCCTGTGATATAATTTATCATTCCGTTTGGAAATTTTTGAATAAAATCGGCTGCATCAGGTAGTGGCGGCGGTTCGGAATCTTCTATATAGAATGCAAGTTCTTTGCGGATTTTTCGTCCTGTAAAATTTACAAAAACAACGGAAAGTTTTACGCTGCCGGAAACATCCAGCATGACAGGACCGTCATAAGCCAAACCGGAAGACTCCGGATCATCGCCGTTAAGCGAGTAATATGCATTGAATTCAGTACCGGTATCAAGTACCAGAACCTGCCGGTTTGCCCACGTTCCTTCCGAAGGATTTATGATTTCCTGTGCGCAAATCATTTGCATTACGGCAAAAAAAACGGAAAAGAAAATTATTTTTACAAATCCGGCAGTTTTTTTCATTTATTTCCCATTATGTCTGTAAAAATCTTTTTTAATTCGGGATCCTGCTTGTAATAATTTTCTTCAAGCTCCGTGTTCGAAAGACCTACAAGCTCATGGCTCATATAGTGAATCCACAAATCTTCTTCAGGAGATGTGATTGTAAAACGCCTGCACCAATAGTCAGGTTGAATGGGCTGCATTTTTTTGTATGTAAAACATTTATAATCGTGCACAACAACTTTTATGTTTTCGCGCGGAACGCCGTAATCCTGCAAAAGAACATTTACAAGAGCATTTATCGTATTTCCGGTATCAAAAATATCATCTACAAGCATGATTCTGTCGCCCGGACGCAGATTTGCAGGCGGATAAGTCCATCCGTCAACATAAACTCGCGGACTTGATTCACGTACCCCTGAATACGAACGCGCAACTACGGCAGCATAAAGAACGGGATGGTGCCCCGTATTTACAAGTTTATAGAATTCGCTTATGACATTTGCCATATAAGCTCCGCCTCTTAAAGAACAGTAAATGACATCCGGCACAAAACCGTCGTCTTTAAACATCTTATATGCGAGCTTCAGCGCATCGTTGCGTACAACATCATACTGCAAGAATTCTTTAACCATACAAACCTCAATAAACCTGTTCGGAGAGAAGTTATCGAACAGGTCTAATATATGCGGCTATTATAGTAGATATAATTTCCGTTTTCAAGGAAAGGTAAGAGAGACTATCATGCTGTCGGTAAATCAAATTATATTTTTTAAGTTTGATTGCACCGACTTTGTTGCATATAAAATCTTCCAGCAAGTTTGCCTAAAGGTAAAGTTTAGCGTGCGGGCGTCCGAATTAAATCAGTCAGACATAGTTTATTCCGCTTATTCGTAATGCACATACCCCACTAGTCAGTTTGCGATAAGCAAACTGAGGGCTGGCGGTAAACCAAATTATATCTTTCAAGTTTGATTTCACCGCCAGCCCCTGCATTGCAGAATCTCTCGCAAATAACTAAAATGCGCGCATGAGACCTGAACTTATTAAAAATATTTTGACTTTTGAACCGGACGGACGTGCGGTTACGGTGTGCGGCTGGGTGCGCACGAAGCGCGATTCCAAAAATCTTGTCTTCGTGCAGGTGAATGACGGAAGCTGTATGGCGTCCATTCAGTTGACGTTTGACCGTTCCAATCCCGACGGCGGCGCGAATATTTCCATGATAGAAGACGCGCTGAAAACCGCGTTGACCGGGGCTTCCGTCCGCGCGGAAGGAAAACTCGTAAAATCTTTGGGGAGCGGACAAGCTGTGGAAGTCGTTTTGCAAAAATTGACCGTTCTCGGCGAATGTCCGCAGGAGTCTTATCCGCTCCAGAAAAAAAATATGTCGATGGAATATCTCCGCGAAAATGCGCACCTCCGTGCGCGTACCAATACGTTTGGCGCGGTGTTCCGTATGCGAAGTCAAATGGCGATTGCCATTCACACGTTTTTCCAAGAGCGCGGTTTTGTCTACGTCAACGCGCCTGAAATTACCTGCTCCGATGCCGAAGGCGCGGGCGAAATGTTCCAAGTTACGACGCTTTCACTTGAAAAAATCGCCGAACTCGGTGTAAAGGCGGGCGCAAAAGGCATGGCACCCG
>CAUUGI010000110.1:0-5571 GCA_963544675.1 uncultured Treponema sp. | reverse complement strand
TGTAAAAATTCTTTTGTTTTGCTATAATTCGGGCATTTAGGAGATTCATTATGAATACAAAAATACTTTCCGTAGGCGGCTCTATCATCGCCCCTGACAAACCTGATGTAGGATTTTTAACATCGTTTATTGCGATGATAAAAGATTGGCTTAACGCGGAGCTTGAACGTCGTCTTATTCTTGTTGCAGGAGGAGGCGCACCGGCGCGCATTTACCAGAGCGCATATAAAGAAGCCGCCGCCGGACTTGATGAAAATACGGACGGAGATGCCGCCGATAAAATCGGCATTATGGCAACGCGGCTCAATGCGGAGCTTGTAAAAGCACTGTGCGGCAGTCTATGTAAAAACGATGTTGTCTATAATCCGACTGAAAATATCGAATTCTCAGGAAAAATACTTGTGGCGGCAGGATGGAAACCGGGTTTTTCCACCGATAACGATGCGGTTCTTTTGGCTGAAAAATTTTCTGCGGATACGGTACTGAATCTTTCAAATATTGAAAAAGTTTACACCGATGACCCGAAAAAAAATCCGTCGGCAAAACCTATCGACAGCATTTCATGGCAGGATTTCCGCAAAATGGTGGGAGATGATTGGACGCCGGGTAAAAATACGCCGTTCGACCCGATTGCCTCCAAAAAAGCGGAAGCCATGAATCTTAAGGTTATTTGCGCATTGGGAAAAAATATCGAAAACATAAAAAATATTCTTGACGGAAAAGATTTTATCGGCACAAAAATAGGCTGACGGCAAAACGTATCCTTACAAACCGGAATATTTTTATTCGTGCACTCAAAAGAAAAATCAATCCCCCTGTGCAAGGCGTTGGGGGATTTTTTGTGATTAAAAATCAAGTAAAAGTTTATCGCCGATTTGTATTCCCATCTTTTTGAACCAGCCTTGTGGAACTTCGAGTGCATAGCGTGCATAAGAAGAACCTTGCACCGGCGCAAGACTGAACGGAGTCATATCAAAAATGTCTTTTATGCTTCCGCTTGAAGATATATATGCGATAGAAAGCGGAGTCGGCGTATTTTTCATCCAAAACGAAAGAATCGTATCGTTTTCAAAAATAAAAAGCATTCCTGTTCCATCGGGAATATGCTTACGGTTCATAAATCCGTGCTGACGCTGTTCGTATGTGCGTGCAATTTCCGCCGAAACGGATATTTTTTCGCCGTCGGATTTGATAACAGTTATGTTTTTCGTTTCAAGTTTTTTCGGACTGCACGATGCCGAAAGCATTGCAAAAAAAATTACAATAAATATATGCAAAATGCTGCAGCCGGAATGTTTGTTTAATCTCATTATTAAAGTCCGTCCAAAAACATATCGCGCGTAATTTCTCTTCCGGACGGAGAAACGAGAGATTTATTCTGCAAATCATCAAAAACTTTTTGATTGATATATTTGAGCGTAAGCGGACGTTCAAGACTCATTGAATAATTTTCGTCTTTCCAAACCGATTTTTCAGGCGAAAGCGAAACGGGATCTCCGTATTTCTTACAAAGCGCAGTAAAAACACTGTAGTGATCCATCAAGTCCTGATTTATATTTATCGTAATAATGTAAAGATTGTCGTTATAAAATTGAAACCAGCATCGTTCGAGAAATCCGAATGCGTGTCCTGAAATTGCATCTGTTTCGATTAGTGTACGGTTTTCACCGGGTAAGAGAGAAACATCCCTGTCGCCTATGTAACCGAAGTCGGAATTTTCTTTTAACTTGTTTTTTGTCTGTTCGATAGTCATTCCAAGTTCAACACCGCCGTAACCATGGCTTACTTTTTGTGCATAAAGAGGTGAAGAAAGTATTGCAGAAAAAAATAAAGCTGTAAGCAAAAACAAAGTTTTATTCATCAAAGTCCCTGTGATTTTACCTTTGCCTTTATACGTTCTTCTTTTCTGTAGAATGCCGCAAGTTTTAACAATTCCTGACAATCGGAAATAAAAATCTTCCCGCCCAAAATCTTTATAATTTTTTCACTTTGAAGCTGTACAATTGCGATGCTCTGTTTTTCCGCAGGAATACCGCAAAGGTTTGCAACATCCTGTAACGCAAAATCTGTTTGAATTTGACCTGTATAACGACGGTTTTTTTCCATCTGTAAGGCAAGCATATCGACCATTTTATGCTGGTAATCATGCAGGCAGGCGTTGTCAAGCTGTCTATACATTGACCACATACGTTCTGAAAGCGTTGTTGTAAGGCGGGCAACAAGTTGAGGCTGAGTTCCAACCATTTGGTCGAAGTTTTGACGATTTACAACCATCAGACGGCAATCTTCATGTGCAGTCGCACTTGCGGAACGCGGCTTATTTTCAAGCAGCGCCATTTCTCCGAACATATCGCCTTTTTTAAGTACGGCAAGCATTACTTCGTTTCCGTTTACAACTTTTGAAATTGCAACCTGTCCGTCTTGAATTATAAACATATCCGAGCCGCTTTGACTTTCCGAAAAAATCATACAGTCTTTCGGGTAATTGCGCGCAAGATCCCCCGTCGGTTCAAAATAAACGGCTTTAGAAGACGGTTTTAACGCCACAAAACGCTTTTGCGCAAAGGGAATATTTCTGCCTTTCGGGCATTCTTTAAGATAGCGGTAATACGCGTAAGTCGCGATGTCGCTGCAACCGGCATTGTCATAATAAGCTGCAACTTCACAAATATGCTCAGGAGTGTCGAGTGATATATTGTTCAGAGTGAGCTTTGTCAGCTGCTCGTTCATGGTGCGCATTTTATTTGCAAATGTGCGTATAATTTTAAGCGCGACGGGAATGTTCTTTTCGATAAGCTCCGGATATTGTTCTTTTTTTACGGAAATGCACTTTACATCTGTTAGAGCAAGTACGCTTTCCACTTGGAACCGTCCTGCCATACACGGAATAACACCTACGAAATCTCCGGGACCAAGTATTTTTGCCGAAATATTATACGGATCGTTTGCGCGAAAACAACGCACCTTTCCGCTTTGGATAATGTAAAAGCGGTCGCTTTCTTCTTTTCCTTCGATGAGAAGATAAGAGTCTTTTCTAAAATTTACGTATGATAATTGTAACAAGCCTAAAACCGCCTTTTAAAAAAGTATAGAAGCAAGAAATTTATTTGTCAAACCTAAGTATGAAAATCTTATAACGACGTAAAACAGTTATTTTCCGCAAAAGATTATTTCCGGCTGTAAAACAAAATTCCTTTTTTCCTTTACTACATTAACGATAAAATTTACAAGTTCCTTTACATCTTTTTGACTTGCATTTCCGGTATTTATAATAAAATTTCCGTGCCACGGTGAAATTTGTGCTCCACCTATTTTCATTCCCTTAAGCCCCGCCTCGTCAATGATTTGACCGGAAGATTTTCCGAATGACCGATTATTCCGAAAGACACTTCCCGCGCTTGGAAATTTAAAATGTCCTTTAATTTTTCTTTCATTTATATAATATTCGCACCGGTCTAAAATGTCGGATTTATTTTCGATAGAACACTGCGTCAGTCTAAAAACGACTGAGGTTATGATTTTGTTTGTATTTTGAAAAGGTGAAACTTTATATGCCCAGTCCGATTCCTTAAACAAAAGAGATGATTTTGCATTGTCATGCATATCTATAAAATCCGCAGAGTGAAATAAATCGCTTATTGAACGGTCAAAACAACGAGCATTCATGTAAACCGCACCGCCGACGCTTCCGGGAAGTCCCGCAAATTGTTCTGCACCTTCAATACAGTTGTTTCGGCAAAAGTGTACAAATGACGCCATCGGCGTTCCGGCTCCGCAGTTTATAAAAACGGTTTTGCCGGAATTTGCACCGTTTTGCTCCATTGCCGCCATATCGACAGTCTGTATGTAATTCAAACCGACTGTAGAAAGCACCGCACCGTCAAAACCTTCATCGGAAATGACAACATTTGTGCATCCACCTAATACAAAGTAAGGAATATCTTCTGTTTTTAACAAATCCAGCACGGAAACGAGAGAATCTTCATTTGCCGGTTCTATAAAAAGCGGAGCGTTTCCTCCGATTTTAAATGATGTGCGATTTTTCATCGGTTCATCAAATAAAATGCGTCCTGCAAATTTGTGCGTCAA
Source organism: uncultured Treponema sp. (assembly GCA_963544675.1). Classification (GTDB taxonomy): domain Bacteria; phylum Spirochaetota; class Spirochaetia; order Treponematales; family Treponemataceae; genus Treponema_D. The sequence goes on along the minus strand of CAUUGI010000110.1, from coordinate 1,482 downwards.
CTTGAAATTTTCAACTAATTTCCGTATGCTGTTGGAGTCTTGCATATTCATACTATAATACAATACATATTGAATTGCGAGCTATGCGTAAAAACTTTTTGCCGACCGGGCATTTATTTCATCTTTCAATTAAACACGATACAATAAATCGATAGAATAAATAGAAACAAATGAGGAGTAAACATGATTATCAAACCGATGATTCGCAGCAATATCTGCATAAATGCGCATCCTGTCGGCTGCGCAAAAGAGACGGAAAATCAAATTGCTTATGTAAAAGCAAAGAAAACCGAACGCGGTATTAAAACGACAGCGGAAGGCGGAAAGGGACCTAAAAACGTTTTAGTGCTCGGCTGTTCCACAGGTTACGGACTTGCAAGCCGCATTGTTGCTGCATTTGAGTACGGTGCAGACACAATCGGCGTATCATTTGAAAAAGCTGCAACGGAAACCAAAGGCGGCACTCCGGGTTGGTACAATAACGAAGCCTTCGACCGCGCGGCAAAAAATGCGGGACTGGTGTCAAAAACATTCAGCGCGGACGCATTTTCCCACGAAACACGAAAACTTGTCATTGACGAAGCAAAAAAGCTCGGTAAGAAATTCGACCTTGTAATTTACAGTCTTGCAAGTCCCGTCCGCACGGATCCGGACACCGGCGTGCTGTACAAATCCGTCATTAAGCCGCAGGGAAAGCCTTACAGCGGTATGGCGATTGATATTCTGACGGATTCTTTAAAAGAGAGTTCCGCCGAGCCTGCAACAGAGCAGGAAGTTGCAGACACTGTAAAAGTTATGGGCGGAGACGATTGGCGCATTTGGATAAAGCAGTTGATGGATGCAGGCGTACTTGCAGATGGCTGCCGCACGCTTGCGTATTCGTATATCGGGCCGGAATTGAGCCACGCAATTTATCGCGACGGCGCAATCGGGCAGGCAAAAAAGGACTTGGAACAGGCGGGACTTGACATCGACAAGGAATTGAGTGCCGCACTCGGCGGAAACGCATACGTTTCAATCAATAAGGGACTTGTAACACGCTCAAGCGCGGTCATTCCGATTATATCGCTCTACCTTTCGATTTTATTCAAGGTGATGAAAGAAAAAGGCACGCATGAAGGCTGCATTGAACAGATGGAGCGTCTTTTTGCCGAGCGTCTTTACACCGGTGCAGACAATTCCGCAGGCACGGTTCCGGTTGACAGTGAGCACAGAATCCGCATCGACGATTGGGAGCTTGAGCCGGATGTTCAGAAAGAAGTTGAAAAGCGCATGGCTGACGTTACAAACGAAAATCTTGCAGAACTGGGCGACCTTGCAGGGTACAAACACGATTTTCTTGCGACAAACGGATTTGATGTTGACGGCGTAGATTATACCCGCGAAGTTACAAAGATGGATTCTTTGGATTTTTAATTAAAACCCAATCTATCGTAAAAAAACGAGCCGCACGGGAATTGTAAAGTTCTTGGGCGGCTTTTT
>CAUUGI010000109.1:0-5661 GCA_963544675.1 uncultured Treponema sp. | reverse complement strand
TATTTGGATTTGGATATGAACACGATACATCGAATAAAAACTTTTTTCCAAAGTGTAAGCGGAATTATCGCCGCGCCGTTTGCTGCGTTTCAGCGCAAAGCGCCGCTTGCAAGTTTTATAGCGTCCCGCCTTGCAACAATGCTCTGCCTTTTGTTTTTGTTGGGACTTGCGCTCTTTGCGCTCATGGATTTAGCTCCCGGCGACATCGTTGACCGCATGATGACGCAGCAGCTTCTTTCAGGCGCGGAAGGACAGGCAGCGCGAGCGGCGGCGACCGGAGACAAAGCATTCAGCGAAGAGCAGATGCAGATTTTACGCGCGGAGTTCGGACTGGATAAGCCCTTTTACGTGCAGTATTTTAAGTGGCTCAAGCGCGTTATTGTCCGGCACGACCTTGGCGTAAGTCTTGTTTCACGCGCGCCGGTAACGTTTTTGCTTCGCTCCCGCATTTGGAATTCCGTCCTGCTCAATCTTATTTCGCTCATTTTTATAACGGCGGCATCGTTTATGCTCGGTGTTTATTTTTCAAGCAAAGCCGGAACGCCGCTCGACACGGCGGTAACGTTTTTCGCGCTGTTCATGCACGCCTTTCCCGGCATTCTGCTGCTGATTTTGCTCCAGCTTTTTGCAGGAATTACCGGGCTTTTCCCCGTTACCGCGTATCCGCCATTTCCGTTTTCCGAAAATCCCGCGCGATTTACGTTCAGTTACGCCTATCACGTTTTTCTTCCGCTGTTGACAGCGTTTTTAGGCGGCGCAGGCGGAACGCTCCGCATGATCCGCGCAACTATGCTTGACCAAATGGGAATGCCGTACATTTTTGCCCTCCGCGCACGCGGCATCTCCGAAAAACGTGTTTACTTGAACCACGCGTTCAGAAACACGCTCAATCCCTACATCACCGGAAGCGCGAACCTGCTTGCCTCGCTTTTCAGCGGCTCGCTCGTACTGGAAATCATTTTTGCCTATCCGGGCGTCGGGCGGCTCATGTACGAAGCGGTTTTACAGGAAGACATCAACCTCGTCCTTGCAAACAGTATGTTCATTTCCGCCCTTGTGCTTGCCGGAATGGTCGTCTCCGACATTCTCCTTGCCGTCCTCGACCCGCGCATACGCTACGGGAAGGAATAAAAACTGCCTATCCCGATTATCAACGTCGTTTGCTGTCAACAATAAAAAACTCTCTTTTTAAAAATTCGTCTAGTGTACACTAGACGAAGATTCTTGACGGGAATCTTCGTCCGAAGCCTTGCTTTGCTCGGCTTCGGACTTAATATTTTATTTTCAAGGAGTTTGTATGTTTGAAGACGGATTATTTGACGCATTGAGTAAAGTTCAGGGAAAAGCACCTTCCGGCGGTTATGTTTTTAATGAAAAAGCACACGGAGCATGCCCGTATGGTTGCGGAAGAAATTGCAGCGGATGCGAATACAGCTGTCAAACTACATGCAGCAGCACAAGCGGCGGCGGAGGAGGCTGCTTTATAACGACTGCCGTATGCAATACGTTCAACAAGCCGGACGATTGCCATGAATTGACGGTTTTAAGGAAATTTAGAGATGAGTTTATGCAGTCCGACTCTTTCATGAAGTCGGAAGTTCAAGAATATTATCGTCTCGCCCCAAGGATATGCGAGGAAATTGATAAGCAAGACAATTCGGCAGAGATATATACTTCTATCTGGGAAAACTGGCTCAAAGACGCCGTTGCCGCAGTCGACAGTTCTGAAAATGAAAAAGCGCATACAATCTATAAACAAATGGTATTAAGCCTTAAAGCAGAATACATAAAATAGGACAGGCGCAATGAGCGATATCTTGCACTATTCTCCATCCGTTTGCGTTACGCACCGATGTAACTTAAATTGCGTTTACTGTTATCAAAAACATGAAAATGTCAGTATGACGTTCGATGTTGCAAAAACTGTGATTGAAGAAATCTTCAACAGCGTTCCCACAGAGTGCCGCGATATACACATAGGCTTTATCGGCGGAGAACCGCTACTAGAGTTTGATTTAATAAAGGATATTTGCGAATACACATGGAAAAGCAAACGAAATATTCCCTATATATTTTTTGCTTCAACAAATGGCTCCGTTCTCACTGAAAGCATGAAAGCGTGGTTTGTGAAAAATAAAAGGAAGTTTAAGTTAGGTTTAAGTCTTGACGGCAAAAGAGAACTGCATAATAAAAATCGTTCAAATTCTTTTGACAGCATTGATATTCCGTTTTTTCAGAAAAATTATCCGGACGAAGGCATAAAGATGACTTTATCGGAACATTCGATTCCTCACTTAGCGGAAAACATTCAATTCCTGCATTCTCTAAACTTGGATGTGCAGGGAACCAATTTAGCGGAAGGCAACTTCAATTGGGACGAGGACAAATTTCTTTTTCAACTGTCGTCAGAATTGCAAAAACTCGTCGATTTTTATATCGAAAATCCGAAATTAAAAGTTTGCCAGATGTTTGATAAAAATCTGGCTTTATGCGAACAAAAAAAGCCGTCAAAAATAAAGTATTGCGGAATTGGCTATGGCGCAGATTTTTTTGACGTGGACGGGAAGCGTTATCCTTGTCCTTTTTGCACGCCGATGACGTTTTCTCAAGTTGAATTGGAAAAGATGGCTAAGACGGAATTTGATAAAGATGAAAACTTTGTCGATGAAGATTGCTACAATAATTGCTATTTGTATCCGATTTGTCCCTCTTGCGCAGGAAATAATTTTCTGCATACCGGCTGTTTTAATAAGCACGAGCGAGTTAAGTGCAAGATTACAAAGTTCACGGCATTATTTATTGCGGAACTGCAAGCGAAAAAAATTGTGAATGGAACCGACGGCTTTGATAAAGAACGGCGTTACTGGACAATAGAAGCAATAAAAAAAATTAAATCTTTGTATTTCGATGACTTTCGTCAATATTTAGGGTAAATAATATAAATACATCTGCTTCAGAAGCTATGTAACAGATTACATAGATAGAGCAGATAAAAAGGATGCGTATATGAAAAAAATTATTTTTATGGTGTTTTTTAGTTTTGCGGTTTTAGGTGCTGCCGGCTCGTATACCAATTCCGTTTGCAATTCGTGCAGGGGAACAGGTTATGTAACCTGTAATTCATGTCATGGAAGCGGTGCTATAGGAATGGACACCAGACGTACTTGCATGAGCTGCCGCGGCAGCGGTATACGGGGCAATCAATATTGTTCTTCGTGCTCGGGTAAAGGATATACCGGCACCGATACGAGAATGGCTTGCCAAGCATGCAGAGGAAACGGTTATCGCGTTTGTTCGCAGTGTTTTGGAAAAGGCAGTAAATAAATTGAACAGAGGAGCTGTTTATGAAAACAACTATTTTCAACAAGAAAGCATTGACTTTCTTCGGCGCAGCGTCAGTTTTGCTTGCCGCAGTATTCTTAAACAGTTGCAAAACTTCAACCAGCGGCTCTTCGGAAGCAGAAATGTCATTGCTGCCCAAGTTCGCGGTAACGTTCAGCGTTGACGGTGCGAACGGAACGCTTAAAGCAAAGGGGGAAAGCGGTACGGAAACAGCAACAAGCCCCACAAGTGTCTAGCAGGGTAAAACCGTAACATTTACGGCAATACCTGAAACCGACTACAAAGTCGATAAATGGACGGTAACAGGGGGAACATTTGGGGCGGAAACCGGCACGGACGGAAGCACAACTGCAAAAGTAAAGATAAGTGTCGACACAAAAGTGAACGTGAGCTTTATCTCGGAAATTTATGCTATAGTCCCGTTCGGAATAAACGGTGCAGGTTTGCGCGATCATCTTCTAAATGCCGAACCACATACCGATGGAATCTATTACATCAAAGTAACCGGACTTACGGCAGCTGATTTAAACTGAGATGATACTTTAGTATAGAAAATGAGTACACTTGGAGGAAGGCTAAACTATTCAACTAAAAAAGTTGCTCTTAAGCTGGAAGAAATACAAGGTCTTACGAATATGAAGTTATGCTTTTACAACTGCACAAGCCTTACTAGAGCTACGGTGATTCCAAGCAGCGTTACCAATATAAAAAGCTGCTTTGAGAACTGCAAAAAGATTACGACTGTTACACCAAAGTGCAATTATAATTCGGAAAAGGATGATGTGTTTATAGAGCCTGTTTTTAAAGACGCTTTCAAAAACTGTGAAAACCTAACAGCAGGTAGCATAAAAGTTCCTGCGGAACAGCTGCAAACTTATAAAGGCAATGCCGCCATAATGGGCGCGCAGGCAGATTGATTTGTTGCAGAATAACACAACGGTATAAACAAATAACAGCCCTGTAGAAAGCGTAATGTTCTTCTGCAGGGCGTGGCGGACGGGAAAAACTCGGTTTTAGAGCTTTTATTCTCTTTCCTGTCCGCGCGACCGGCAGGAAAGACTTTGCCTTACAGCGTAAAATTTGGTTTACTGCCAGCTACAAGTTTGCGTTCCGCAAACTTGCATAAATTGTCGGGTGGAGCAGCTGACAGCCTGCAAAATATGTTTTCCGTAAAGGAACAGTCAACGAACTTTAGACAGTCAAAAACTCCAAAACCCATGCAGGTTCTTAGGGCAGGGCCCTAAGCAGGGCGAGGAAAGGAAGGTGGGTGACTGGCGGTAGAACTGTATTTGAAGGACATAATCGGTTTACCGCCAGCTCCAAGTTTGCCGTAGGCAAACTTGCATAAAAACTTTGGAAAAAAACCTGCTCCGCAGAACCAATCCGGGATTCTTAAGGGCACAAGCCCTTAAGCAGGGCAGGAAGGAGAGAGAGGGTTTAAGGGAGAGGCGGACAGGATGAATTGGTCTTACGGACACAACTTTGTTTACTGTCCGCTTGCAGTTTTGCTAATGCAAAACTGCCTTAAATAGGATTTTAGGGACGAAGAGGAACGTCTGAAAAGCAGCTTCAGCAGTTTTCGTTGGGCGGCAGAGAAATTAGTCCGGAAGACCTAAAAACTTCTCCGCCCACCCGTGATTTGCTATACAGCAAATCACGCATATAAACAGCAAAACTGCCGGCGGTAGACCCGTTACATCTTGTAACCATGTTTACCGCCGCCGGCACTGCTCTGACGGGGTGTCCTCTCTCTCCCTATAAAGAAAAGGAGTCTCTAAGGGGCATCCCCCTTAAGCAAATGTGCGACAGTCAGTTCCGCTTTGAGCAAATTGTCGGAGTCCATCATGCCGCTATACATCGAAGCTCGTTAATTTTTATCATCTACTCAGCGGGATTTGCTTGTTCCGGTTCAATTTGTATGCGTTTTGAAACAACATGGATTCTGCCGGTGCGTTTAATTCCGTCGTCTCTTTTTGATTCCGGGTCTTTTAATCTGTAGATTTTTTTTGTGCGTTCCGCTTTTTCGGCTTTTTTAGCAGCCTTAATTTTTGCACGCTGTTTTCTGTCTTTTTCAATAAAATTAAGCGAACGGTCAATACCTTGAAAAAATTTCTGCATATCGTCGGCAAAAATCGCAATCTGATGACGGTCAATATCAGCTCCGTCCTTAGTTTTACTTTCCACAATCTGAAGAAAAACATCCCCGTTTCGATTTTCTTTTACGTTAAAAAAATAAGAGCGGTTGTCAAGATAAACTTCCGTTGTGAAAAGTTCGCCGCGTGCTCCCATATTTGCCGTCCTTAAAATATTTGCGTAAAA
>CAUUGI010000108.1:0-5774 GCA_963544675.1 uncultured Treponema sp. | reverse complement strand
TAAAATCCTGTTGAAAACTTCACAAATGCGCCGGCACCGGAACCTTTTATGCTGTTTACAAAGTCCGCTCCTCTAAATTCTACACCAAGATCTATTTCAATAACGCGCGCATTCAGCATAAATCCGAATCTCTGTGCAAATATTTCATCATAGCGGACTGTTGCAAACGAAACTCCGAGTATTTTAAACAGCGACATATCGATTGAAAAATCGTAATCGATGTATGCTTTTGCGGAAGTTGAAAAAGGATAACGAACTCCGAATCCCAAAAGTGCGCCGAACGACATCCAATTTCCGAAAGGTCTCCACATGAGTTCCGCTCCCGTTCTAAACGGTCGGCTGATCCATATTTCATCTTTGCTGAAAGCCGTATCGGAAATATTATATCCGGACTTTTTAGATGAATCGTTTTGCAGTACCGGGATAATATTTTCCGCTTCATATTCCATCGAAAATACGGCGGTCATCATATTATCCATTCTTCCCGGTACGATCGGAATCCGCATATAGCCTCCGCACTGCAATGTCCTGAAAACCGGTAATTCCGCAGAGACTTCCATGTCGAATCCGAATTTTGTTCCGCTCATATCTGCCGGATCAAAAGAAGCGGATGAATTTTTATCGAAAAACGACGATATGTCTGTGTAAGAATATATTTTCAAGTCCGAAGAAAGCACTGCTTTTATTGAACCGTCCGGTGCATTTACAAATGATGCCCGAGTATCGGAAGATTCTATATGCAAAAGAGGCGCAAAAACGGAAGGACTTACTTTAAAAAGGATTCGGTTTACTTTAAAACCCGCCGACGTTGTAACGTATGTAAACACATCGCCTGAAAAACTCCCGTCGGATTTTATTTTTTCTCCCAAGTCATTGCCGTTTCCTAAAAAGTCAAATATTCCTTTTGATACTGTAATGTTTCCGTAAAAGTCCGTTCCCATATTCAGTCCTGCATGAACGCCGTTTTTAAGATTCAAATTCATAAACATGGATAAATCCGCATCCGCATCAAAACGCAGACCTTTTTTAGGCATATTGTCAGACAGTTTATTAAGATCGATTATAAGTTCTTTTTTGAGCAAATCTTTTGCGGTAAGAGTATTGTTTGAGAGTCCGGCATTAACCGCAAAGCCGATTTCAAAATAGCGGTGCGCAGGACGTAGATTTTCCGCATACAATATTGCGGACATTAAAAATAAGGAAAAAACAACAGCATATCTTTTTATCATTTTAGTCTCCAAAAAGCGGGATTGTTCCGTCCGTTTTAATTTTTACTGCAATGTTTGCACCGACAGACGCCTTTCTGCGGATATAGAATTTTCCTTTCGGAAAAGTAAAATTCGCTTTAGGCTTGAAAGGATACGTGTTAATAATCGTCCGCATATCTTTTATGTCGATAAGTGCGGAGCCGCCGTTTATCGAAAATTCGTGCTTTTGTACGGATAAAGATTTAATATTCGTATCGAATACAAGTTTAGGCGACGCGGAACTGTTTTCATATGTGATAAAACTGTCTACAGGCGTATATAAAATGTTCACGGATTTTATTGCGTTGATATATTTATCGGTACTATTCAAATCCGTTGCTTCGTTTCGCTTAAACAAATCTTTATCAGGATCAGCGGAAGCAAGTTTTAATATGTCTATATCTATATCCTTGTTTTTTATTTCAAATTTAAGAGGAATTACAATGCGTGCGGAAATATTTATTGAAGACGCTTCCGCTGTTTTCAGGTTTGCCAAATCCTCTTTTTTGATTGTAACAACAGGCTCTCCTCCGTTCCCTGAAAATTTTATGGAAGAATTTACGGACATTGTTCCGTCATAGAAATGACCACTCGAATCACGCTGATTAAAAATTCTTTCAAGCTGTCCGTCAAAAGCGCGTTCATCACGCTCTATATTATTTGTAACAACTTTATTTTTGTCCAAAACCAATGCACTTCCGGGCTTAAAGCTGAACGGTGTGGAGCCGTCGGAAAGCTGTATTGTTTCACCCTGTGTACTTCCGTGCGAATCTTTTATATTTATGTCGATGTTGCCGGTAAAGGTCAAATTATCCAAAACGTTAAGCCCTGACGGCTTTGCGCAATATACATAGACAGGGATTGAATCAATATCGATGTTTTCCAAGAAATCCGAATTTCCGAGCTTATCTTTGATTTCATTAAACATACTTCCAAAGCTCAAGCCCATATCCATATTATAATTGATAGGAGCAACTGCATCTGTTTTTAATCCGATTTCTTTCCAGTCAAAAACTGGGTCAACCTTGACTGCCAGCTTATATTCTTTGTCCAGCTCAATATCTTTTAAGGTTGCATAAACTTTGTCTGCCGGAGAAGGTGATAAAGGCGGCGGCAGTGTAAAATCGACTTTGAAATCAACGGTATTATCAGAAGCAGGGTGGATAGTTTTTTCATGTCCCGTCAAGCTGAAGTTTTCATCGGTTTTATTTGAATAAATCGGTTTTGTCTCGTCTAATCCGAAAAAATCTGATTTTGCTTTAATTGTAACGTCATTACCGGCAGGAAACGTATTTGTATATGTGATTTTTATTCCCGACTCGCCAAGCTTCATGTAATCGACATATTTAACAACATCTACAGGCAATGCTTCCGACAGATCCGCTTTGAGCTGATTTTTTATTTCCGTAAAATCCATAGTAATCGATTTTATTTTTGATATTGCAAACTGCGTATCGATTTTTATTTCAGCCGGTGTATCTCCGAATGTGATTGTCGCATTTTCGAGCTCTATTGAAAGTGTTCCGCCTGCATTTATTTCTCCCGGCTTAAACTGTTTGTTTTCGAGATTAAGTTTTCGGTTGAGTAAAAATTCCTGTGTTTCCGCAGTTTTGTCAAATTCACTGTCGGCGGCATCCAATGCACCTGAAACGGAAATAACCGGATTTGCTTTTACTCCGCTCCAGTCGTCAGGAAGTTTGGAGACTATTTTTATATATGAGTTTTCACCTATCGTACATTCAACAAAATTATCCGACGTTGCAGCATTAAAACTGTTGTCTATGTTTGTAGTCCCCAATTGAGCGGCGGACATATTTAATCCTGTAACTTTAGAAATTTTTGTATCGCCGGAAAATCTTGAGGAAACATTAAAATTTGTAGTATGTCCCAATGTCCCGCCTGAAGTGTTTCCCGAAACTACAAGTTTCATCTCCGGATAAATACTTTTTCCGGCAATCGGCAATGCAATATCATCGCCTGTAGTTATATCCACGCCGGATTTGGATGAAATAAGTTTGTCATCCTTTGTTTTTAATTCAACTTTAAGATTTGTATGAAAATCCGGCGACGGAACACTGTCCGGCGTTATTGAAAAAATAAGTGCGCCGGATGAAAAATCCATCGTTTTAAAATCAGGATTTGTTATGTGTATTGTTCTGTAGAGTTCAGGCAAGGCAATATCGGTTCCCGTTTCGGCAATGGGAAATTCCGGAACGCTGAAATTTGCCGTAGAACGGATTTTTTCGCTTATGTCCGGCAAAGGAAGCGTTTTTTGTCGCGGTGAAGAAGTGAGTGCAGGTGTTTTTACGGTTTTTTCAAAAGATTGGCTGTTAAGTTTAGATGAGAAATCCATTCCTTTAAGATATTCCGCAACGTCAACGGGAATTTCTTTCATCTTAAAATCAATTAAAAACTTCTGTACAGAATCGTTTCCGTCAGGGTTGTAATCGTAGATGTTTACTTTCGTCTCGCCGGGTGCTTTATTGCCGTTTATCTGCTTGTCCAGAGTGGCGACTGAAATATACTCTGAAAAATTCTGCGAAAAATCACCAAGATAAAATGAATATTCCGCTTTCGTTTTAATTGCAACTTTTTCAGGAATCTGGTAATTACAGGAAAAAAATATAAAAGATGCAAAAACGGATAAAATTATTCTCTTTTTCATAAAAACTCCTAAGCTTCCGAAATACCGGTGCTGTTTTAAAAGCGACTGATTTTCACCCATCCGTCGAGCCTCAAATTTCTTTCATATTATAAGATATAATATGTTGAATGTCGACGTTTCAATTTTTGAGTATAGGCTAAAGCAAACTTTGCTTTGGTATAGAAGTGCCGCATACTGCTGATTTTTGCAGATTTTACGCAGCTATTAAAACGATTTTCACTGAACGGAAGGCAGTTGCATGAGATCGAATGAGGAATCAATCCATTTTTTTGCAAGCGGCGGAAATTTATCATAGACGGGAAGAAAAGTTAAAACAGCCTTTTCATACTTTTGGGAAAAGTAATAAGATTCTGCAAGATAGAACCTTGCGCGGTTTTCCACGCTCTCACTTATATTGGTGCCCAATAATTTTTCAAGATAATCAATCGATTCTGCATATTTTTTTTGAATAAAATATTTACGAAGTATTTCAAAAAGCAAAAAATCGTCTCCGCCGTCAGGAGAAATCAAATCTTCTTCAAAAACATAAAAATTCAGCCGCTCTGTGCGTTTTCTTGCAATAGAGCCTGCTAAAGTTTTTGCGGCAATTTTAGCGTTTTTGCTCATTTCTATTTTTTTTCTATTTGACAATCCGCTTATTTCAAGAATGGGAAGAGGCGTTTCCCTCATTCTGTTTGCATCTGCACTGTATATTTTTTCTTCAGCAGAGGCAGTCCGTTCCGGCTGCGTTTTTTTTTCCGGTATATGCAGCCGCACACCTTTTACCGTCGAATTTATTGAAGGAAGTATGAGCGTATTTCTGCGCCCACCGCTTTCCGCAATTACGGCATAATAATATTCGCTGTAATCTTTTACATTGTCAGTCCATGCGCTTGTATCCGGCTTCAGTTCCGCTGCGGGCGCAAGTCCGATTAAATCGTAGGAAGAACTTATAGGCTTTACGCTTTTGAATACCAGTAATTTTGATATTTCAGCTTCATCATCCGCAGGTAGAATCCATGAAACGTTTATCCTCGCGCTTTTGCCGGCTGAAGCTTGAATGCTCGTTACAATAGAACGTTCCGCATACAGTGTAAAAGCGGTGCATAAAATAATCGCTGAAAAGAAAAACGGTTTACGCATGGGCAAAGTATAAATGAATAAGCGATTATATGACAAGCGAAATAAACGGAGTTGACAGGAGGCTGTTGTTTCAGAGGGGGTATTGAATCCACAGCTCTAACCTGAAAAATGAACGCAAAGAATCATCTTACTTGCGTGAGCAAATATATGTTGTTGCAAATTCTTTGCCGCTGCTTGGTGTTCCGTTATAGTCTTCGTATGCGGTAAAAATAAATCCGGATTCTTTCAATAATTCCGATAAATCTTTTTTACGCAAAGGCAAAAGGTTGACGGAAGAACTGCTGCATTCTCCTGTTTGCTTATCCGTAAGTTCTGCCGTAAAAACTATGTGTCTTTCATCATTAAAATTGTATGAGCGTTTAAATACGAACTTATCCGTGTGTATATCTTTAAAAGAAAAATTCTCCGTGCAAAGGATTTTGTCATAATTCAAAAGTTCAAAGACAAAATTGCCGCCGCTTTTAAGAATTTTATGCACACCGCCGAAAAATTGCAGAACTTCCTCATTGCTTTTTAAATGCGGAAGCGTATTTCCGAAGCAAAGTACGCCCTGTGCTTGCGGCAATTTATCTATAGCCAATATGTCCGCTTTTACAAATTTTGCATTCATACCGGATTTAATTTTTTCCGCCGCTTTTTTAATCATATATTCGCCGGAATCTATACCTATTATGCTGTACCCGTCAAAAGCCAGCGAAACTGCCAACGCGCCGCTTGCACAGCCTGCATCTATTAAAAGC
>CAUUGI010000107.1:0-6301 GCA_963544675.1 uncultured Treponema sp. | reverse complement strand
GCCGTATACAACACGGCAGTTTGATGTGATAAATTTTTGTATGGGTAAAATATATAAGAAAATTTATTTGGAGAACAATTCAACAACCATACGATCATTTATCTCAACTGGAATGTCGTCTCTGTTCGGCATAACGGTGAGTTTGCCGGAAAAGTTTTCTTCATTTCTGTCGATATAAGGAAGTTTCGATTTATTTGAACCCAAGAAACAAGTCTTGAATTGCTCGTTCTTGCGTGATTTTTCGCAAAGGGAAATTTCCTGTCCTACTTTTATAGCGTAAGAAGGAATTGTAACTCTTTTTCCGTCAACAAGAATATGACCGTGATTTACAATCTGACGTGCCATACGTATTGAATTTGCAAAACCGATTCTGTAAACAAGATTATCCAGTCTGCATTCAAGAGATGTTATAAGAACAGCACCGGTATTTTCTGTTGATTTTGCAGCTGCATCGAAATAACGTACAAGCTGTTTTTCAAGAATTCCGTAATAGGCTTTAACTTTCTGTTTTTCTATAAGCTGCTGACCATATTCGGAAATTTTGTGAGTGCGTTTAAAAGCCGGAGCGTTTGCGCGGTTCAACGCTTTCGGGTGCCCGCAGACATTTACACCAAGTCTTCTGCATTCCTTAAAACGGGGACCTCTTCTAGTTGCCATTTTTATCTCCAAAAATAAAAGTAAAATTTACATATATTAGACAAAGTCTAACTAGTGAAGCGTAATATAGCATATCACCATTATTTGTGCAATAATATGCATCCAATCGCAGAAAATCTTAGCAAAAACTGTGAGCACAGAGCCGCAGTGCTTTTTTAGAATGCTAATCGGTTTTCGGAAGCAGGCTTTTACATATTTTTCTGCAAAAAATAACGCTGTCTAATTTCGAGTAAAATTTCTTCTCCAACTGCAAAACGTTCTTTAAAAAGAGCATTTGTATCGGCAGTTATGATTTTATGCGATTCTGCCTTTGCCTTTATACGATAACGTATTGTTTTTCCCAAAAATGATTTTGAAATTATTTGTCCTCGGATTTCTTCTTTCGCAGATTTTGCTTTGGATGATTCGTCGGCTTTTTTTAGTAAAAACCATTCGGGGCGAACAATATACGTTTTTCCGTGCTCGTCAAAAAAAATTGCATCGCCTAAAAATCCCGCAGTAAAATTGTCGGCAGGTTCAAAATATAGTTTTTCAGCAGTACCGTGCTGCAAAATTCGTCCGCCGTTCATAACTGCAATCTTATCCGACAATGCCATCGCTTCTTCTTGATCATGCGTAACATAAATCGTCGTTATTCCGACTTCATTTTGAATCTCTTTTAATTCTTCGCGGACATTTATGCGCAGATTTGTATCAAGACTTGAAAGCGGTTCATCCATTAAAAGAATGCGCGGTTTTAAAACAAGTGCGCGTCCGAGTGCAACGCGCTGCTGTTGACCCCCCGAAAGTTCGTGTGGAAAACGCTTCATAAGCGCAGAAATAGACAGCATCTTTGCAGTTTGTTGAACTAAGGCTGCATTCTCATCTTTGTTTTTAGATATGATTTTAAGTCCGTAGAGAAGATTTTGTTCCACAGTCATGTGAGGAAAAAGTGCATAATCCTGAAAGACCATCCCTATTTTGCGCTGTTCAACGCCGGTTTTTGTTTTGTCGATACCGTCGATTTTTATTGTGCCGCTTGCGGGTTCCAAAAAACCTGCAATAATGCGCAAAATTGTCGTCTTTCCGCAGCCTGACGGACCTAAAAGAGAAGTAAAACTTCCGGATTCAACGGAAAGTGAAAAATCGTTGATTACGGCAGTCGCTCCGAATGCGAAGTTTATATGTTCAAGCAAAAGAGCTGTTTTATTTTCCATGCGTTACCTCGTTCACATACGGAAGTATTTTTTTAGCAAACTTGCTCGGAAACTTCCGTTTCGGAACAGTTTTCCTTGAAAAACGAATATCATTCTGCCGGTAAAAAGTATGATGAATGCCGCAGAAGTCATCGCAAATGCAAGCGCAGCGGCTTCTCCCCAACTTCCCTGTTCCGCAAGATTTAAAATATTGACGGAGGCAAGCGGCGTTTTAAATGAAATTAAAAATATCACTGAACTTACGGTACCGATACTGCGTATAAAAGTATATGTCAGTGCGGAAAAAAGCCCTCCTGATGAAAGCGGCGCAATTACCGATGTGAACACTTTTATGTGGGAAGCACCCAGTGAATGCGCTCCGTCATCAAGAGATGTTTTAATTGCCGCATAACTTGAAGACATTATTCGGTAGGAAAACGGCATAAATCCGGCAGTCATCGCAATGGTTATAAGAAGTCCATGTGTGTCTATACCGAGTCTGTTTGCAGTAAGAGAATATGCAAGTCCCATAAGAGAGCCCGGTAATGCGGCAGGAATTTGGGCGGAAACGTCTAGAAATCGCCGCAAAGGTACATTTGTTCTGTGCGCTAAAAACGATGACACGGAAGCAGCAACGGCACCCGTTACCGACGCAGCTGCAGCAAATAAGAATGAATTTTTAAGCGCATTAAAATGATTAGGCAAAGTTTTTATATGTTCAATCGTAAAGCTGGTATTTATTCCCCAGAGTTTTTGGAAACTTCCGGCAATAATTGCAACAAACTGCGCTAAGATTGCCGTGCACAAAATCGCGCAAAATATCGTAAGTACGATTCGTGCGCAAAAAGATGCTTTGCCAACTTCCGCATTGCTTGATTTTCCGCCTATAGTTGCAGTTTTATTCATATTTTTTGAAAAAAAAGCGTTATTCAAGAAAAACAAAATCATTGACGGCACTAAAAGCACAAGCCCCAGAACCGCACTAACGCCCGCATTAAGCCAACCTGTAAGTTGAGTGTAAATTTCCACCGCAAGAACGCGAAATCGCCCCGCAACAATCAACGGATTTCCAAAATCACTTAAAACCGACACAGCAATGAAAAGCGCGGCAGAAATTATTCCGGCTGAAGACAAAGGAAGTGTCAAGGTAAAAAATATACGCACTCCGGAAGCTCCCATGCTCCGTGCTGCCTGCTCGATAGAAGGATTTATATTTTCAATAGACTGACGGCAAATTAAATATGCAATCGGGAAAAAGCACAAAACCTGAGCAATCACAAGCCCCGGAAATCCGTACAACGATATGTCAAGGTGCAGAAGTGTATGCGTAATAAAACCGCGCCGACCTGCAAGAAGTATAAATGCAAGTCCGCCTACAAAAGGCGGTGTTACAAGGTGAATAATCGGAAATGCTTCAAAAAATCTTTTAAAAGGAATTGCTCCGCGTGTTACTGCGTAAGCATAAATATATCCGAAAAGCACCGAGAAAAAAGTTGAAGTCAGGCACTCTGCCGCAGTGTTAAAAATCGCTCTATGCCAGCGCGGATTTTTGAACACCGCCGCAAAATCTTCCGGTTTGATTACGGAAGCTGTGCAAAGCAGAGGAATTATAATTACAACTGTAAAAAAAATGACGGCGGCTAACCAGACCGCAAGGAATGATTTGCTGCCGTCATCAAATTTATTGCGCAAATAAAACTCCGTATTATTTTACTTCTTTAGACCAGCGCACAAGAACTTCATCGCGCTGCTCGGCAGCTTTTTGAAAATCATAATCGATAAGGTCGATTTTATCCAACGGAACCGTACCCGCAGAAGCTTTCGCGTGCGGATTTACAGGAGTAGTAAAATCCAGCGAACTCATAAGTTCTTGAGCTTCGGCGGAAAGCATAAAGTCTACGAATTTTTGCGCCGACTTTAGATTACGTGTTCCGTTCATAATCGAAATACAGTCAACATCGCCTGCCGCCTGCGGAAGCGCAATCAAATCAATATCAAATCCTTGAGCCTTATATTTCGCCATTGCATGAATATATGAAATTCCGATTGCATATTCGCCGCTTCCGATAAGTTTTGCAGGCGCACTTCCGGAATCCGGAAATTGCCCCACAAGAGGCGCAAGTGTCAAAAGATATTTCCAACCGTCGTCCCAGCCCAATCTTTGCAATTGGTTCTGAACAAAAAGATATGCAGTCGAAGACGCCGCAGGATCCGTCAAAACAATTTCACCTTTAAATGCCGGATTCAGCAAATCTTCCCAAGATGCAGGATATGGCGTATTTGGAAACTTTTTTGCAAAGCGTTCGCGGTTAATACCGGCACCGAGAGTAAGCACACAAAATCCCGTCCACGCGCCGTCGGATGACTTTGCATAAGCAGGAACATCCGAAGCAGCATTTGAATTATAATGAAAAAGAGCACCTTCTTTGTCCGCCTTTATATGGTAAGAACGCGCGCCGCCAAGCAATATATCCGCCTTAGGGTTACCTTTTTCTGCAATTACACGATTTATAAGCTCGCCGGTAGATGTACGCAGATATTCGGTTTTAATACCGGTATTGCGCGTAAACAGTTCCGTAAGTGCTTTGGTCTCTTCATCATGGATTATCGAATAAATCCTAAGCGGTTCCGACGTTTGTTTCGTACAGCCCAAAAAAGAAAAAGCAACAATAATCGGGAAAAGTTTTGCAATAAAATTATTTTTCACGTTTCTAACACCTGTTTTGAAATTGATTTCGGGCAGTTTAATGTCCCTGCCGTCAGGTGTCAACACGGCTTGAATTGTAGGAGAGCATATCACGATAAGGGCGCAACCGTATTCTG
Organism: uncultured Treponema sp.; assembly: GCA_963544675.1. Lineage (GTDB taxonomy): Bacteria > Spirochaetota > Spirochaetia > Treponematales > Treponemataceae > Treponema_D. The sequence continues at coordinate 1,646 of CAUUGI010000107.1, read as the reverse complement.
TAAACCGGCTATCCGCTCCAACTGCTGCATAAGCAGCACTTTCCGCTTCTATCCGGCGCAGGATATATTTTCCGTTGTTCGTTTTGTCTACATTTTTCAGCGTATCAACCGCAGTTTCTTGCTGTTATTGGATTTTGCGGCGGATGCTTACCGGGAAACCTACGCAAAAGTCTGCGAGGAAGACCTTGCAAAGGAGGGTAAAAAAACGTCTGATAAAAGCCTTGAAGCTTACATCAGAGAAAAATCCGAAAGTAAAGATTCGCCAAGCATATAAAGCTGCATGAGTCTCAAAAACCTCGTTCTACTACAACAAAAATAATAAAAGGAAGAAAATCAATCACGAGGAAATCATAAAGCTCCTTGAAAAACTTCCCGAAGAAGATTCTTTACCGTCGTGGAAACAAGGCGAAGACAAAGGAAATCAAAAAACGATTCGACATAACCGTGAATCACAAAAGCATCGCTCGTATTTGTGGTAAAAATGGGCTTTTGTCGAAAAAGCGCAGGCGGAAATTTCCGAATGAGTACTACAAGCGGCAAAAAGAGAACAAAAAGAACCTGCAGAAGAACATCCTCGCCCGAGATTTTCAAGCAAAGAGCCTCTAAAAAAGCTCTGCACAGATGACTCCAACTTCAAGACTACGGAAAGCTGTTTTAATTAAGCCCGATGCTTGATTTATGTGGCAGAAAAATTGTTTGCCGCGCAATTTCAAATCTCAGGTGATGACGCTCTTGTGGACGAGACTTTGGACAAGTTGTTGCACCGGGAAATCTTGAAGACAGTTTGCTCCATTCGAACCGTGGCGTTTTGTATACGGCAAAAAAATTATAGAAACAGACTCAAGATAAATGGAATAATTCAGAGTATGAGCCCAAGAGGCAATTGTTGAGATAATGTCTGTACGGAACATTTCTTCGGTGCTCTCAAAGTTGAGAGCACTTATGATGACTTGCTGAAATCGGGTAGGCTGCTTTCTATCGAGGATACAAAAAAACTTATTGATGATTTTATCGAATCTTATACTAATAGCCCAAAATTCGAGTTTTAATCAGGAATGAAGAGTTTTGTCTACAAGCTGATTGAGAAATCAAAAAAGCTGCAATGCTGTAAAAGAAATGCCTGAACATGCCCTTTAGACTTCTTGCTTTAGTATAGACAAGCTCGAAACGACCTTTCATCACACTCCGGACAGTTTCTATAATGTTCCTCTGCTTGATGTAGTCCAATTGCTCTTTTGAAATAAGTCTGTTCATATTCTTTCTAGGTGCATTATGCATAAAAACACCATCATCTGCCATTTCTGAAAGAACTTCGGACTTGAGCTGATACCCTGCATCCGCAAAAGCCTTTCCGATTATGTCTTTCGTAAGTTTTTGAGCCATTTTACTGTCATGAACGGAACCTGTGGTAAAAGTAAGAGACTCGACAATCATGTCTGCGGTGCAAACTCCGTGCAGCTTAAAGCCGAAAAACCATCCCTTTGTTGACTTTCCACGAGACGCACAGTCCTTTGCGACTTTATGTCGTAAGATTTTGTTGTTCTTGCAGACTTCGACAGGTGTCGAATCGATGAAATGAATTGTTTCGCCTGCACATTTTTCCCTGTTTTTTGCAAGAACAGAATTTACGAACAGCATCATCATGG
>CAUUGI010000106.1:0-6376 GCA_963544675.1 uncultured Treponema sp. | reverse complement strand
GTATCTAGTGATATTAGATGCCTGTATCTAGTGATATTAGATGCCTGTATCTAGTGATATTAGATGCCCGTATCTAGTGATACTAGATGCCTGTATCTAGTGATATTAGATAGAAGTATCTAAACCGTTCACACCACACGAATCGGGAAGCTCGCATAGAACGAATCGAACATCTCGCATAAGGCGATGCGAAGCTCTCGCATGGAGCGATGCGAAGCTCTCGTATAAGACGGAACTGCCTATATTCGATTTTAAGACAATTCCTTCGGTTGAAAATTATCGGACACGAACGAAGATCATCGCCGAAACTACAGCGAAGTTTTTCAAAACTCGACATTTTCCAACTCTTTCCTGCTCCAACAAAATGAAGAGTTTTGAAATGAGCATCGTTTGTGCGCAGGTGAGGTTACGTCTGCGTGCCGCTTCGAGCGAAAAGCTCGACTGCGGCTAAGCGGATGGAACCTTGCCGAAAGCACAGCAGTATTTAAGTGCTATTTCCAAAACTCGATATTGAGCCTATTTAGTTTCCGGAGTAAGGTTTGCGGAAATAAATAATTCATCCTGATACCAGTCTAACAGGAGTGAAAAAAGTTCTTCTTTGTATCCCGATGAAGATATTTTAATCTTCCACACAGTGCCGGTCAGCATTTTATCTTGCGGAATTTCAGTCATATTCTGCCAGCTTCCGTTGTAAAGCACCTTAAAGTTTGACGATGAAGTTATTTCCCGTCCGGATGCTGCGTCAAATGCGTGAAGATTAAGTTTCAGCGGACGGCGCATATTGATTAAATAATCGCTTTTTACGCTGAGCGCATCTTTTCCTACGTTAAACGAGTCCCACCAAACATAGGGGCCTGCGGCGACTTTTATTCTGTAAGAGCCCGGACGCAGGAAAACTTCTTTCGTAACATAAGTCAGGTTGCGTTTTTTCGAGTCGTCTGCAGACTGCTTGGGGAGTTTTAATGCACGTCTTGTACCGTGAACTTCAGGTATTGAATCCCCGTCGTTTTCAAAGAAGAACGCATTTATAGGAAGGTCGGAACCGGATGACGAAGTTGCAGGCATTTTCATTTCAATCTTTACCGGAGTATACCATCTGCGGAGAAGATAGCGATGCACCAGCCCCTCGTGCAGACAGAGCATAAAACCTGCCGCCGCAACCGCACATACGCTCAAAATTCCTGCAATCTTTTTGAGCCGGCGATTTTTCTGCACATACGGAGCTTCTTTTACCAAATCTTTAGATAAAATAAGACGTGCAAGCTGGACGCGGATTGCATGAGTATCATAATGCTTCAGATAGCGTTTTATGATTTTCAGAATAGGAGCAATCGATTGGAAACGCTTTTTGGAATCTGCACGTATCATTTTGCGAATAAGTCTGCATACTTCCGGCGGAATGGTTTTATCGATTTTCTGCGGAGGTATATAACGCTCTTTCCTTATAGTATTAAGCGTTTCAATCGACAATGTTCCGGGATAAGGTTTCATGCCCGTAACCATTTCGTAAAGCATTATTCCCAACGCATATATATCTGCACGTTTATCGACTTTTGCACTGTCTTCAAACTGCTCGGGCGGCATATATGCCGGCGTTCCGAGCGAAACTCCGGTTTCCGTCAGCGATTGTGTACCCGATTCTTTATCGCCTGTAGCAATTCCGAAATCGGCAAGTTTTATTTCAGCCCGCTTTGAAATCAATATGTTGCCGGGCTTTATGTCGCGGTGTACGACTTCTTTTGAATGCGCATACTTTAGGGCAAGGCAGGCATCCTGCATGATAAGCATTGCAAGCTGCGGGCTTAAAACCGTTTGCTTTTCCAGAAGTTTGTCCAAAGCCATGCCGTCAACAAATTCTTCCGCCATATAGCGGTAGGAACCTTCCGTAAAATAATCGAAAAGATGGACGATATACGGGCTGTTCATATCAAGGAGAATCTGAGCCTCTCTTTTGAAACGCTCAATATTTGAAGAACTGCGTCTGCCGGACATCTTTTTCAATACGATTATGCGCTTTAGAGACGGGTGTTCCGCTTTGTAAACTACTCCCATGCCTCCTTTTGCAATTATTCCATGAACCTTGTACTTGCCTATTAAAGGCGGAAATGTTTCTGCCATATTTGCCTCCGCTGTTTTTATATATTAAACCCCTTCGATAATTTTGTTATCGTTCAGGTTGATGAGTTCAAAATCAACCTGTTTTGAAAGCGAACTTCCCGAACAAGTTTACTCTTTGTGATAAATTTCATTTCTTTACGTTTACAATATCCGTTTCCGGATCGAATATTTTGTTTTCATAAACAAGAGTTATATTTTGCAGTGTCGGATTATGAATTTGGACGTAAAGATTATTTTGTCTTAAAGCGTAATTTCCTTTTACCGGGCGATGTCCGCCGAAATACCGCAGAGAATTTATATCGGCTCTTCCGGTCAGCATGGAAAGCATAGCGGCAACGCTTCCGTTTGCTGCGGAATTATTTTCCGTCCAAGTAAGTGAAGTTACGACTTCGGCATTTCCCATGCCGCAGATAAGTTCTTTCCGGTTGAATGCACGGCGAGGTTCGGCATGGGAAATTACACAGCTGTCAAAAACGGCTGCAAGCGGAAGATTGTGTTCAAAATAAGAAATAAGCATAAGAATATCGTCGCCGTAAACAGTTTGCATAAAGACTTTTACCATTTGTCCTTCATTGGCAAACTTGCAGAACGGAAAATTTCCGCCGCCGGATTGGTTCAAAATGTTTTCGTGATTTCCTTTAAGGCAGTGGAAAAATTTAGGAAAAGCCGATTTGCATTCCATTATCATGCAGAGAGAAGCTAAGCCTTCCTGCATCTCTTTTCGCATCGCTTTGCCGTTGAATACGCCTTCGGAAAATTCCGTGCTCGCTTTTTCCCAGCGTTTTATTCCGCGTAATTCGGAATGCAGAATATCACCTACGCAAACCATGCGGACTTTTCCCGTTTCAACAGCCTCGTATAAATTCAGCGTACAATCGTCTAAAAATCCTTTAGGGGGGACGAAAGAAAGAATATTTTGTAAAAAATCCGAGCGAGCATGAATATCGGGAATTATTACAAGAGGGAGGCTGAGTTGGGTAAAGTCCAACAGACCTCCCGGCTTACCTGCCGGAAAACTTTCTCTGTAGTCCGTATTTTCATTTTCAAGGACTGTAACGACTTTATCGGCAATATAAGCGATATAATCATGCGAGGGTAATTCCTCTGCAAGTGAAAGGCGTTTTAACTTTTTAAAAAGCTCTTTATTCAGCACAGGTTGGTATCCGGCATTTTGTCTTAGGAAATTACAAGCGATGCAGTTCCAATTGTAATTTTATCTCCAAGACAGAGCTTAACGTATTTTCCTTCAGGAATTTTACGTCCGTTTATGAATGTTCCGTTCGTGCTTTTTTCATCTTTGATAAAATACGCTTCTTTGATTTTTTGAATCACAGCGTGATGGCGGCTTGCAAGTTTGTTGTCTACGACAACATCATTATCGTATTCTCTTCCTATCGTTATTTTTGCAACAAGCTCAATCTTTTGTTTGTTGAACATCAGATAAGAGACCGGACTTGATTCGGCAATCGCATCCAAATGCCGACCTACGGGGCTGTCTGTAACAATTGTTTTATTATCCATAATGGCAGAATTATATATCGGCTTTAATATTTGTGCAAACAGAACAAGTGTGATATTATCCGTTCAAAAATAAATCTTGGAGGTTTATTACAATGAAAAAGGTTATATTATTTTTGTCGGCTGCAGCTGCAGTCTTGTTTGCGTCATGTGCATCTACCAAACCGGTTGTAAAAGCGGCTGATAAAGTTCCTGCAGTAATAGGAGCTGAAGGTGTTGAGCGTCCTCAATGGGTTCTTTCAGGAATGGAAAGCGCGGATGGAATATATGCTGTAGGTTCCGGTAAGATGTCCAATAAAGTCAATTCACTTAAAGTTGCGGAAACAAACGGGAGGGCGGAACTTGCTCGTACCGTGCAGACTACAATAAAATCCGTATTGACGACTTATGCGCAGGACACCGGCGTAAAAGACGATGTGTTGAATTATATGGAAGAAGCAACCGTTCAGCGCACCGCAGGTATTCTTGCCGGTTCTTCCAGAAAAGATTATTGGGTGGATCAAGACGGAACCGTACATGCGCTTATGTTTTTGCCGATAAAAGCCGTAGTTCCGGAAGCGAACGCAATAGTGGACGAATACGTTACGGATAAAAAGACGCGCATAACGGAAGAAAAAGTCGAAGCGGCTCTTAAAAAATATAATTTACTCGGCAATTCTTCCGCCGAATAAGCGGAGCATAAAATGAAAGCATTAAAAACATTGATATTCGGCGCACTTTCAGTACTTCTTATAACATCCTGCGCTTCTACTCCGAATGTTGAACGCGTAAGTTCCGATACCGTAACGGATTTAAGCGGTTATTGGAACGACACGGATGTGCGCCTGGCAGCAGAATCTATAATAAGCCGCTGCCTTGCTTCTCCGCGTATTGCGGGATATGCTTCAAGTCATGCCGGAAAACTTCCTGTCGTTATTGTAGGTTCTTACCGCAACAAAAGCGATGAGCACATAGACACGGAAATCCTTACAAAAAAACTTGAAACCGCGCTTGTAAACAGCGGCAAGGTTGAATTTGTTGCGTCATCTTCCGAACGCGAAGAAATCCGCGAAGAACGTAAAGATCAGCAGATAAATTCAAGTGAAAAAACCGCAAAAGCACTCGGTAACGAAACCGGTGCCGATTTTATGCTTAAAGGTTCGGTAAAAACGATTGTAGATTCTAACGGAAAAGTTATGACCCGTACTTATTTTATTGATACCGAGCTTATCAATATCGAAACAAATTCAAAAATCTGGATGGATAGTAATTCCGATATAAAAAAGATTATTAAACGTCCTTCTGTAAGATTTTAATCCGATTACGGGGCTGTCTTAAAAGTTTACCGCTTTTTCGGCAGCCTTTTTATTTCTGCGAATTTGTATAAAAATTCGGAGGCTGTATGAAAAAAAATATAGTTTTGCTTTACGCTGTTCTTGTTTTAAATCCGTTTCTTTTTGCAAAAAAATCGAAACAGCCGGCATGGATTCTAAATCCGTATGCAGGTTATGAAGAATCAAAATACATTGCTGCAAGTGCCGGAGGAAAGACAACTGAAGATGCGGACAAAAAAGCGATAACTTCCGCTGCCGCAATTGTGATTCAGGATATAAATGCAGAAGAATCGGTAACGCAGAACGATTCAGGCGACGGTACGAATCTTACATCATATCTTGCGAATATACGCACAAATTCAAAATTGAAAGATTTGAGCGGAATGTCCATAAAAGACAGATGGACTGCAAAAGACGGAGCGGTATATTCCCGTGCGGTTTTGGATAAAACTACCGCTGCAAGACATTATTCCGTCCTTTTGAATAAAAATTCTATGGAAATAGAAACACTTATCGAAGAAAGCGAAAAGAAACTCGTGTCTTTTGATTCCTGCAAGCTCTTGATAAAAGCGTATTCCTTAGCCGAAGAAAACGATTACTATGCAGGATTGCTTTCCGTTTTGCAGCCTTCCGCACACCATATTTTTTCTTACGGAAGTCCTGCCGCAATTGAATCGAAACTCAGGGCGGCTTTGTCAAAAATAACGGTTGCGGTAAATGTATCAGGAGATACGGACAACCGGCTTGCGGCGGCGGCAAGTTCAGTGATTACGGGCTTTGGGATAGGAACCGAAAAATCCGCAAAGGCATCAAACGCAGTTTATACGCTTAACGTAAATGCGATTTATGAAGATTTGGAAAAATCTGCCGCCTCCGATATATATTTTACACGCAGCATCGTAAACTGTGCGCTTATCGAAAACTCGGACGGCAAAGAAATACTTTCGGTTTCGTCTAATTCCCGTCAAGGAAAACTTTCGCGCAAAGAAGCCGTTCAGAGTGCAGTAAGAAGTGCGGAACGTTCAATTACGGAAGATTTTGCAGCCAAATTCGGCGAATTGTTTAATTAGTAGGTCGAATGTAGAGTTTCGAAAGACTTTGTTAAGTTACGATATGCTTTCGGCGAAATTTCATCCGCTCAGCCGCAGTCGAGCTTTTCGCTCGAAACGGCACGCAGACGGAACCTCGCCTGCTTTGCTTTCAAAAATTAAAGGCAGATTAAAAAAGCGGAAGAATCATTAAAGACGAAAGAGACATCGTCTCCCGAACGTGATAGACACTCCATCACGGGCGTGATAGACACTCCATCACGGGCGTGATAGATACTCCATCACGGGCGTGATAGACACTACATCACGAACGTGATAGACATTCCATCACGGGCGTGATAGACACTCCATCACGGGCGTGATAGACACTCCATCACG
>CAUUGI010000105.1:0-6396 GCA_963544675.1 uncultured Treponema sp. | reverse complement strand
TAAATAAAGCTGTGCTTTCGGCAAGGTTCCGTTCGCTGCGCTCACTACCGAGTTTGCACCGCAAACTCGCACGCTTAGCCGCAGTCGAGCTTTTCGCTCGAAACGGCACGCAGCCGGAACCTCGCCTGCGCATAAATGGCGTTCATTTCAAAACTTTACATTCTATTGGTGCAGGAAAAACTCAAAATTAAGGCTAGTTATCGAACAGATTAACGAGTTCTAAATCGCACCGGCTGCCGCTATCCTGCGGTCCAGGGCTATCGCTCGAAATTTTCGATTTGTTCCGAAATCAACGGAATAAGCTGCTTTTTACGGCTTACGACATTTTTTAGGAAATATACGTTTTCTTCCAATTTGGGAAATGTAATAAACGGCAAAAACGCTTGTTCGTAAGACATAAGCAAAATGCTTGAAAGCTGCGTTATATCCGTTACAAGAAGTGCAGCAAATACGGATTTGTTTCCGCGTCTTTCTATTTCAAGCTCTTTTAAGAATTCCGTTTTCCGTTTTAATATTTCGTTTATATCGCTTACTTCAATCTGGCTTACCGTATAAGTCGCTTTTTCTTCCTTATATTCTTTCATATCCTGATGAATTACTTCCGTTACGGCGCGTCCTTCGATTCTGCTGCCTGCGGTAAGAATTTCCGCACCGGTTTTTTGAATATCCAAGTCGGTTATATCGGAAAGATAAGCCGCAGCATCACGGTCTGTATCTGTTGTGGTGGTCGATTGCAGAATCAACGTATCGGAGAGAATTGCGCACAAAAGAATACCAGCTATTTCATGCGGAATAGGAATGCGAGCTTCCTGATAGAGGCGGGTAATCAAAGTTGCAGTCGCTCCTACAGGTTTATTGATAAAAGTAATCGGATAATTCGTACTGAACGTTCCGAGTCTGTGGTGGTCAATAACTTCTTGAATTTTATAGTGCTCGGCTCCGTCTACGGTTTGTGCGGGTTCATTGTGATCAACAAGAATGACTTCGATATTCGGCTCGTGCAAAAGGTCGTGTTCGGAAATTATTCCAAGCACTTTATTGTTTCCGTCAACAACAGGAAGACAGCGGCATGGGGACGACTGAAGCATGGGACGGATTTTCGATACCGTATCAGTAGTGTGGACGGCAGGAATTTCTTTATCCGACATAAGCGACACAGGCGTTGAATAAGCGATAAGCATAGCCGTAGAAGAAGTTGAGTGAGGACTTATTATTACCGAAACACCGTTCGCCGCCGCCTGCTCGCGAAGCTCTTTCTTTAAAACAAAACCTGAAGTTATTATCAAAAGTTTTATATGCCCTTCAATACAAATTTTATGAATCGCTTCTCTATCGCTCGTAATTACGATTTCATTTTCACTTGAATGCTCATCAAGCATATTCTTAAATGTTTCTTCGCTTGCTTCTCCGATTAAAATACTCGCTTTAAATATTTCATCTTCATTCTGCAAAATTATAGGCTGCGCACTTAATGTGCGTATAATCAGATTTATGCTTGTAGAAACGGAGGTTTTGTGTTCGGGATTCATCACCGTAAGCAGATTTTGCGCAAAATTGCTGTAATGAAGCATCGCAACATATTTTCCGCTCTTATCAACAACCGGAAGCGCGCGCTCTTTGCTTGCTTCAAGTTTGGTTAACGCCTGCCAAAGACTTTTTCCGCTGAAAACCGTTTCACACTCGCCGCTCATGTAATACTGCACTTTCGGAATCAAATCGGGAATATATTTGGGATAAGGCACATTGAATTTTTTAAAAACGTATTCCGTCTGCGGCGCAAAATGTCCTGCCCGCGCGGCAATATAATTTTTGTATCCCTGAAGCTGTTTTAAGCGCGCATACGCCGCCGCAGAAACACCGCAATCGGTGTCGGGATTTTTGTGTCCGAAAATATAAACCGTTTTCTCTTTGTTCATAATTTTGTCCGAATAATTTATTTAGCCTTAATTTTGACTTTTATAAAGTCAAACAAATATTTTTATAAGTCAAGCCTTAAACCCTCCTTCCTTTCCCCGCCTTGCTTAGGGGACACCTCTAAGAACCCTTAGAATTTGTTTACCGCATTTTCCGTCCGCCGCTCTTCCTAAATCCCAATTTATCTACACATTTTAAATTTTTAGGTGAATTATATACATAATTGATTCAAAATAGAAAAACGCGACATTTTATAGTGCGGCTAAAGCTAAAGACCTTTTTCTTTGGCTTTATTCCAGAGATTATCTTCATCTTCCAAATGATTTCCGTCCATAGGAATGCCGGTTTTGTTCATCTCTTGTTCAACGAACGAAAAACGCCGATAGAATTTTTTGTTTGTGCGGCTAAGCGCAATTTCCGGGTCAACACCCAAATGCCGCGCATAATTTACGACGGCAAAAAGCAAATCGCCGATTTCTTCTTCCACGCGGAGCTGCGCTTCATTTTTACGGGCATCGGAACCTACCGTAAACGCCTTTGCATCACAGCTGCACTCAGCGGCAATTTTAGCGGCTTCCTTTACTTCAGAAAGTTCCTCTAAAATTTTATCGTAAACGGGTTCAATTTCTTTCCAGTCAAAACCTTTCTTTGCCGCTTTTTTCTGCATTTTATATGCGCGCAAAAGAGGCGGAAATCCTTCCGGTACTTCATCAAGCACGGAATGATTGCTTTTTCTGCCTTCGATATTTTCTTTTATTCTGTCCCATTGATTCAAAACTTCTTCCGCATTTTTGACGTTTTGCGTAACGGCAGCCTGCCCCTCACTTTCCTTAAAAACATGAGGATGACGACGAATAAGTTTATCCGTAAGCTCGTTAATACATTCTTCAATAGAGAATTTTCCGCTCTGCTCAAACATATAAGCAATCATCGACGCATTCAAAATCACATCGCCCAGCTCTTCTTTTGCATGAACATCATCCTGCTCGGAAATGGCATCCGCCGCCTCAAAACATTCTTCAATCAAATCTTGACGCATGGAAAGCGGAGTCTGCTCTCTGTCCCACGGACATCCGCCTTCCGCCCTAAGAATTCGTATCGTTTCCAAAAGCCGCTTGTATGCCGCCGTATTTTTATCGATTTGCAAGCTGCCCGCTTGTGTGTCCGCAATATCATTTGTATTTTTCATGTGCTTTGTCCTTCCATAATAAAGAATCAGTGCGCAACCGCATTTCGTAAACGGCTTTTCGGGGTTCCGGCTTACGCCTCATTCTTCAAACCTGCGGTTTTCAGAACGTGCAAGCACGCCCCTACAATCCGGCGCAAAACGGATTTCCCGTCGTGTACGGATTACCGAAATTTCCTATCGATAAACCGCATATCCAGCCGCTCCACATAGAGTGCCTGTGCGGAGCAAGGAAACTATTGTACAAGCCCGCTCTCGCGGGCTGTAAGTCCGGCGCAAAACGGATTCACCATCGTCTGCCTATCGGCGAATTTATAGCACATCAACCGATTTTGTGAAATAAGTTTCAGGGGAGTTCCGAAAGGCAACTTTGCCGCAGAGAAAAATATAATGTTATTACGTGGAGCCATAAAATATTCTTGTAAATTAAACGAAATCCCCGGTGCGCGAAATTATTTCTTCTACTGATTCCTGCAATTTCTCTACAAGTCTTTGCCGTTCTTGCGGCGAAAGATTCGCAACGTAAATATCATTTTCTTCCATAAATAACTTATACGGTTTTATATCCAATGCTTCCGCAAATTTTTGAACCATCTCCACGGAAGGAAATTTCTTTCCGATTTCAATCTCTCCGATATAACTTGCGGATGTCCCGCACTTTTCAGCCAATGCCATCTGCGAAAGTTTATTTTCTTTGCGATATCTCTTTAGATTGTTGATAAATACGGCTCTCAAATCCATTTTTCGTATGCTATCGGCACATAAATAAAATTGACAATCTGCTATAAGGATAATAAAATACATTAAATTACCCTTAATTATGTGCTTATAGCGTATTTTGTAAAAAATCCGATAAAATTTTGATTTTATATGCGCTGTAAAACAGAGCCAATTGAAAGATTGTCGGAGCAAGTCGCTTTATGTGATCAATTATTTTTCATCGTAAACATTCGTCTTTTTCATGCTTTGTGCGTGATTACGACGGTTTGATTTTAAATTCACCTGAAAAATTAGGAGGTTTTTATGGAACGGCAATTTAAGAATTTGCTCGTTAAATTATTGATTCTCGGATTCTGCACGGTTGTTGCAATGACGGGATGTAAAACGAATGTCGGTTCATCGGATGATAACAATGGCAGCACTTCTGATCCGACAATCACTTTTGTCGATGAACATGGGAATACGCTCGGTACACAAAAGGTTTATAATAATTTTAGAGTATATTTTGAGTATAAAAAAGAAGGCTATAAATGCTCTTTTTTTAATTCAGACGGAGTGCAGGTATACTCGGGTAAGTTTACTACAAAAAAAGACTGTAAAATCACTGTAAAACTTACCCCTATTACCTATACGGTAAAGTTTGCAAGGGCTTCAAATGCATACGGGACTTTTTCAGGCCCGCTTCCTGACGATATGGTTTGTACTTATGACGTTGAATACACGTTGCCTGCAAACGATTTGACGTATGAGTATTACGGCACGACATATAAAGCGCGCGGTTGGAGTAAAGTGAAAGAAGACTATAATAAAAAAGGCGAATACAAAAGCGGCACAAAGATAAAAAATCTATCAAAAACCGACGGTGATGTAATCACCTTGTACGCCTGCTTTAATAATGACGACAGTTTTGAACTGAAATTCTACAAAAGCGACAGTATGTATTCCAGTGATACGGTCTCGGTTTATGCGGATAAAGGAGACATTCTTTCCGCCTCGCAAATTCCTGCTCTCCAAAAAGAAGGATACGTATTTGACGGTTATTATCTTGACGGAGACGCTTCTCAAAGTATTATAGATTTTACGACATACGTCGTAACGGGAAATGCCGCTTTCCGCCCGAAATTTTCGCCGGCTTCGTACACGGCAACCTTTGTTACGGAACACGGTACTGTTCCGGCTCCGTTGACATGGACGTATTCGGATTCTTCTTACGGTGCAAATATTCACATTGACTCAGGCGTATATGTTTTAACAGCAACCGGTTATAGCTTTGACGGTTGGTATAAAGACGGAGATAGCTATAAAACCACATCTATCAATAAACATTACGATACAAAAGATATGACATTGACCGCAAAATGGACTACTTGGACGGCAAAAATTCACTACGATAAAAATGCTCCGGCGAGTGTAAGCGTAAACGGTTACATGAGAGATGATAATATTACTTATGCTACTGCATCGAATCTTCGTAAAAACGAATATTACGCCAAAGATTATAAGTTTACCGGTTGGAATACAAAAGCGAACGGAACCGGAACGGCTTATGCGGATGAAGCATCTTTTACATGGAGCGGATCTGCCAATAACGAAAATATATATCTTTATGCGCAGTGGGAAAAATTACAAACATCTATAGATATATCCGTGGTTACCCCTCCTACACATTCCGATATAAGCCTTACATACGATTCCACAAACACACGCTTTAAAGCTGAACTGGCGGGCGCGAGCACCTTTAAATGGTACATCGACGGTGTTGCGGTAGAAAACGAAACGGGAGCGACGCTTTCAGCTTATGCACTGAGTGCGGGGCAGCATTCGGTTATGGTAACGACGCAGTTCGGCGGCAAAACATACGGTACAGTGCTTACCGTTAATGTAACGGTGAACTGATAAAAGAAGGAGAACAAGATGAAAAATATTAAAAGATTTTCAGAAAGATTTGCGGCATTCGTTTTGGTTGCAGCCGGTTTTGTTTTAGCATCCTGCTCAAATCTTTCCCTGAATATGGAAGAAAAAAATATGTCCGTCAAAGACGGATATGCTGCAATTTCTCTTGCAGTAGGATTAAGGGGATTTGAAAGCGAATCAAATTCCTCTGAATCAAATGCGCGAACCTTAATGCCTAAGCCTGATGCCAACAATAATATTTCCGATTTTACGGACATCTGCCTTTATGCAAAACTTTCTTCATCTTCGGCAACGCTCGGAACAAGCGATACGCTTCTTGTAAAATGGAAAAACTACAACGAAATGCAGATAAAGCCGTATTCCAACCCCATGACGGCAGGAACGTACGATTTTATGCTGACTGCAAAAAATTACGGTGCCACCATGACACAAACGCTCACCGGAAAAACGCTTGCAAGCGGGAGTACAACAAAACTCGATTTTACTTCGCTTTCGGCGGATCCAAGCGGAGCGCAGACAGGCAGCATTCAATTAAATTTGTATTATAACCCTTATAATTATGTAGCTGAAAATTTTAAAAAATATGTTGGACATAGCGGTTCAACATATTTTGCACTATCCGTTTCGCTTGATTCAAATCTCATCGTAACAAAAGATTCTTC
>CAUUGI010000104.1:0-6732 GCA_963544675.1 uncultured Treponema sp. | reverse complement strand
ATTAGGATAGATATTGATTTTGTTAATCGCAATGTTCAAAAATGTTATTCGAGACCTAAATTGCGACAAACGTGTTTTCGTAGTGTGGACAGATTAACTTGATTTTCTTTTTTTGATGTGTCAGGTCAGCTGGTCAAGAGAATGACTTATAAGATTCATAAATTGCTGTTTCAACATACCGTCCTGTCTTGAATGAGAATCAAAAGAAAGTTCCGCAGTTTCCATATACGAGAGCATATTTTCTTTTTGAAGCGGAAGTTTTGTCCCGAGCATTCTGTTTTCCAGTTCCAAGCAGCGAAAACTGATTTTTCCCCCCAGAGCAATTCCTATATTTGTAATTACGCTTTTTTCCGTTCCTGCAAGAAACGCAAAAGATGCCGAATCTTCCTTTATGTATATTCCGTGTCCAAGTCTATTGAATATGCTTATGTCCCAATCGTTTACAGGAATTCGTATCTTTGTTAAAACATATTTTTCAGGAATTGTTATAAAATTTTGTAGCGGAATAATTTTTGTTTCAGCCTGACTTTGGAATTCCAATGCACTGTCCAGAGCCATCAGCGGAGCGTACAAAGTGTGTTTTATTCCGTCTGCAAGAATGTTTCCTCCGATTGTCGCGATATTGCGTACAAACGGATTTGCAGTTGCTTTGAGCGCGTGATACAAAACCTTCGGAAGATGATGCTCTCCCAATTCTTCCGCTTCTGCGAGTGTTGTTCCGGAACCAAGTTCAAGGTACCGTTCATGCCGGGTTATTTGACGTAAATCCGGAATAAGCAAAGAAGATATTGATTTTTCCGGCAGCTTGCCTATATCCGTGCAGCCGCCGACAATTTGAAGCCCTGTAATTGTTTTTATATGATAAAAAAGTTCCTGTATGTTCCGCGCATAAAAAATTTTATGTTCCGTTTTTTTCATTTTTATACGTCCTTCTTCCGACTGTTGAACTCAAACGCATAAAGAATTCCGTTTATAAGTGTATCCAAATCCGTGCAGCAAGGGGCAAGATGCCGTATTTTTTCCGCAACTGCGGCTCGGCTCGGACGGACATTTGCACATATTACGGAATGCGCTGCAAAAATTTTTCCGGAATTGCAGAAACCGCATAATTCTATTCCGGCTTTTTCAAATCCCTTCATAATTGCTGTATATTCTCCCGATTTGGAAAAACCTTCCAGCGTTTCGATCTTTTGATTGATAGCAAGAGCTACAGGAAGTCTGCATGACGGAACGGGTTTTTCATTTAAAAGTACAGTGCATGAACCGCATCTGCCTTTTGCACAAGCAGTTTTAACGGAAAGACATCCGTTTCTGCGCAGTACAGAGGAAAGTTTTTCCTCCGAATCCGCCTGAAAGAAAATTTTTTCTCCATTCAATATTACCGGTATGTTCATTTATACACGCTCCGTTTTCGCTTGTGCTTGCAAATCTTCCGCTTTTGCACCTGTCGTCGTCTTGTGCTCATTCAGCAGATTGAAAAACGTCTCTTTTGAGCAGGGAAGTTTTGTAAGCGGCTTTCCCAATGCCTGCGACATAGCGTTGGTAAAAGCTGCCGGAATTAGGTTGTGAACTATTCTGTCAATTCTGCACGGCGGATTATTGGATTGTATAAAAGATATTGAAATGCTTTTGCATTCTACCGTTTCGTTTTCCATAAGCCGCTCAAGCTCCTGTCTGACTGCAAGCCTGACTTCATTTTCTGCGGCTTTTACCGAAAATATTTCACCGCAGTCTAAAGCAATCCAAATTCCTTTTACGGTTTCTTCGTACGTAGCCGTATCCAATTCAAGTTCCAGTATTGCCGTTCCGAATGCTGTTGTATGGAACGGCGAGCCTGAAAATGTCTCTCGGTTCCACTGTTTTTTCATTGCAGGAGTTACGGCTTTTTTTGCCGTTATGGGAAGCGGACTGTGAAAACGCTTTTTTTGAATTTCCGTGCAGCAACGTTTTATAAGCATCGTTAAGATCGAAACATTATTGTAAAAGTTTTCAGGAATACCTGCCTCCATTTGGCTGCCCGTATCATCGGTTATTTTTATCGATTCGATAGGAATCTCTAAAAGTTCGGAGGCAATTTTCTTCCACACGAGTCCGACAGAAGTTGACGGTGCCATTGTGTGAATCAAAAGCGTTCCGTCGCTTAAAAGAGTAACTTCCAGCGTTCTGTCATAAGAATTAAACATTGAGCCGAAAAAACACGAGCCTGTGTAAGCGCATGAAAGTCCGATTCCTCTTCGTGGAAGATTTTTAAACGCGCTGTTTTTATCGTCCGCATTTTTGGAAGATGTTTCCAGCAGACTTAAAGAAGAATATTTTCGTTTAAAACTGCTTTGAGCCATTATTGCTTGAATTGCAACTTCCGCTTTAGGGAATTTAAATTCGAACGGAGATTTTTGCTCGCTTTCCGTTTTGATTATGTTTATTTGGCGGATTTCATCGGGCAGTAAACCCGTACGTTCCGCAATCCGTTGTATATGATTTTCAAGTGCAAAAAAAACTTGAGAATCAACCAGTTCAGGATAGATTGAAGACGGCGGCATATTTGACGTGTGAATGCGCGCACAAATATAAATATTTTCGATGTTGTAAAAACTTATTGCCGCGACGGCAAGTCTGTTCGCAATATCTTCGGCAAACGGATTTTTGCACCCTGAATCGGCATCGATATTTACTCGTAAAGCATTTATTTTGCCGTCTTTGTCGACGGCACTTTTATAAGATATTGTGCTCCGTAATCCTTTCGGCATAAAGTCGGATTGTTCTTTTTGTGAAAGAATGAGTTTTACAGGTTTGCCGCAAAGATATGAAGCCAGTGCCGCCTGTGCTGCAATCATTGTGCAACGCCATAATCCGCTCATCACAGGCGGCTGTGACAATGTTTTTTTTACGATAATTCGTTCTTCATCTATGTTTAACACTTCGGCAATGGACGAACGTAAATGCTCCGGCCACTGAGTCGTTGTCATTACAGTAAGTTTTTGACCTTTAGTAAAACAAAACGCACCGCTTGTTTCCGTCCATTCAAAATCGAATTCCTGCATTGAACTGTCTGTAGAAACTTCAAAATCGGATTGACTGTAAAATTCTTCAGACTTTTTTAATGCAGAAAGAGTTTGTTTCGAAGTTTGAAATATTCCAGTCCGTACAATACGTTCTGCAATCACATGTGATTGAGAATGATAGGCGATTGGTTTTTCATATAAAATTGTATTTCTTATAGAGTTTATATCCGAAAGATTTTCTTCTATGCTTATTTTTTCAGCTTTTGTTTGTGATATTCTAACATTGAATTTTAAGTTTGCTTTTCCTTCGTTCTGCAAATCTCCCGACAGCTTAATAAACGGACGATTGTAATTTTTATTAAGCTCTCTTACGGCACTTTTAATCGTGCTTATATCAAACGTAATACGGATTTCGGCGGCTAATTTTCTTGCAGTTTTTAATTCCGGTCCTACGATGATTCCAATCGGTTCTCCGATATAGCTGACTTCATCCGTGCAGAAAATTTTTGTACTTGTATTGAATGTACGTATTTCATTTTTACCGGGAATATCGTGCGCCGTAAAAAGACTATAACCTTCCGGCAAGTCTATTATTATGTTCATGATTTTGCCGTATGCGTACGGACTGCGTACAATTACACCGTAAAGCATTCCTTCGGCAAAACAATCGGAATAATATTTATCGGCAATATAAGATTCCGCATTGTCTTTTGTGCTTGTGCTTTTCCGTGTTCTGCGTTTTTTTACGGATTCAGACATGATATTTTATTCCTATTTCTTTTACCGAAGCGATTACAAGATTTACGTCGTTTTCCGTCATATCCGGCCATAAAGGAATCGATATTGTCGTTTGATAATTTTTTTCCGCATTGGGAAAATTTTCTTTTGTAAAATCGTTATAAAGTTTTTTCCAGTATGTAAAGTGAAACAGCGGAATAAAGTGAACGGAAATACCTATTCCGTCTTTCTGAAGAAGTTTAGCAAATTCATCGCGGTTGATTGTCAGCTTTTCAAGATTTAAACGCATAAGATATAAATGCCAAGCGTTTCCTTTTCCGTCAGGCGGAAGTTTTATAAAATCGAGATTTGAAAATGCCTCGTTATACATTTTTACAATCTTTTTGCGCTTTTGCAGAAAATCTTCCGCCTTTTTAAGCTGACACACGCCGATTGCCGCAAGTATGTCCGGCAGATTGAATTTATATCCTGAATCGATTATGTCGTATTCCCATGATGCGCGCGGAGATGTGTAACGATCCCATGTTGTTCTGTCCATTCCGTGCATACGCATAGTTGTCATGCGGGAGGCAAGAGCTTTGTCGCGCGTACAAACCATGCCGCCTTCACCGGTTGTGATTGATTTTGTTACATAAAACGAAAATACGCCTATATCTCCGATTGTACCGGCAAATCCTAAATCCGTGCGGCTTGGAAATGAGTGCGCCGCATCTTCAATTATTTTAACGCCGTATTTTTTTCCGATTGAGCAAAGTTTTTGCATATTGCAGATATTTCCGGCGATATGCACGGGAACTACAGCTTTTATTTTGCGTTGAACATCGGATTTCAGCAGTTCTTCAACTTTATCCGCGTCTATGCTGTAGGAATCTTTTTCCGTATCGGCAAATATTACGTCGGCACCTAAGTGTCTTGCAGAAGTCGCAGTTGAAACAAATGTATATGGTGTAGTTATTACCGCGCTTCCGCTTTTTACGCCGCAGGCTTCCATTGCAAGAATCATCCCGCTCGTATTTGAATTGACTGCAAGACTTTGCACTTTATCCGTATTTAATCCCGCTGTTTTTCTTGTTTCAAAAATTTTTCCGTTTTCATCGCGGTTCATAAAATCGCAAAAATCCGATTCAAATTTCGCCGCATATTTTCCGGTTGTAAGCCAGCCTGAGCGCAGCACTTCGAGCACCGCTTTTTCTTCTTCGCCGGAAATTGAAGGTACGAAAAATTTTACTTTAAGAGAATCCGCATCGCTCATATTCAGCTCCACATATCGTTTGTTTCATAAAATTCTTTCAGCGAGGGAAATTCTCCGCATAAAATTTTAATCATACGTTCTTTATTTCTGAATACCGATAAATCGGGTTTCTGTCCGTAAGCGCAAATGCAGATAGGTTCAAGTTTTTCGAGCAGCTTACTCAGTCGATCATGTGTAAAATCCTGATTTTTAAGGCGAAGAATTTTTGTATATTCGGTCTTTTTAGGTTCTTCTTCATCGAGCCATAAAGGTTCCGTTTCGCGTTCGCCTTTGCGTTTGCCTACAATTTTTATTGCAATGTCTTTGTGAGGTTCAAGTCCGCTGAATCTTATAATCTGTTCGGCAAGTTCGATAATTTTTATCCTTTCACCCATGTCAAGAAGATATGATTCACCGTTTTTGCCGACTCCGCCAGTTTGTAACACGAGCGAGCAGGCTTCGGGAATCGTCATAAAATAGCGTTCCATTTCAGGGGAAGTAACGGTTACGGGACCGCCGTTTTTAATTTGTTCCATAAACAGCGGAAGAATCGAACCTCTGGAACCCAATACGTTTCCGAATCTTACGAACATAAAATTTCCGGCGGCGGAAGAAGTTTTTGCCGCATCCAGAACAAGTTTTTCCGATAAAAGTTTGCTTACACCGTAAACGCTTACCGGATTTACCGCTTTGTCGGTAGAAATCAGAACGAATCTTTTTACTCCGTGGGCGGCTGCCGCATCGAGCAAATTTTTTGTTCCGAATACATTATTTGCAATAGCTGCAACCGGATTTTCTTCCATCATGGGAACGTGTTTATAAGCGGCGCAGTGAAAGATTACATCGCATCTTGTTTGACCGATTATATAGTCGGTATATGCTTTGTCTTTCATATCGCCGATTATCGGTACGAGTGTCGCTTTTTCTCCGACACCTTCTGACTGTAAAAGCCTAAGTTCTCTGTCAATTTGGTATATGGAATTTTCGCCGTGTCCGAAAAGATAAAGCCGTTCAGCTCCTCCCGATAGAAGTTGACGTGAAAGCTCGGAACCGATTGAACCGCCTGCGCCCGTTATCAAAACGCGCTTTCCTCGAAGGTATGAAAGACTTTCTTTAAGAGAGATTGTTACAGGCGTTCTTCCTAAAATATCTAGCGGGTCGATTTCGCGTATTTGTACAAGTTTTGCAGTACCGTTTACGACCTGAGAGATACCGGGAAGAATCTTTATCTTTAAAAAACCGCTTTTTTTTAGTGAAGAATAAATTTCTCTTATGCGTTCTACGGGCGCACTGGGAATTGCAATAATCGCTTCATCGGTTTCTGTCGGTCGGAATATTGAAGTAAGATTATCAATTGTTCCGAGTACGGGAATCCCGTCAATTTTTGAACCTATAAGATTTTTATCGTCGTCAAGGAACGCTGCAACCGTTCCAAAAATATTTTTCCTTTTGATGTCGGCGGCAATCGTTTGCCCCGCAAATCCTGCTCCGATAATATACAGCCGCTTGCCGTTACGTTCTGCCATGTCAAAAATATATCACAATTTATCCCGATTCTTCAATGATTAAACCGTTTCAGCCGGTGCTTTCAAAGCTCGATCTTCGAGCCGGCAGACTTTATAAAAGTCGAAATTACGGCTATTATATTTAAAAGCGGCGGAATTGTACGCGGCTTTTAAATATTTTAAATCTTTCAACAGTAAAAAGATAAAATATAAAACAAAATCATTGAACAGGAGTATGTATGAACGAAAAACTCAT
>CAUUGI010000103.1:0-6742 GCA_963544675.1 uncultured Treponema sp. | reverse complement strand
TTTTGTTTTATTTTTATGTCGGAGTTGATATTCCGCAATCGAAAAAAGGCGGTTTGTTTTGCAACCGCCGAATATGAACTGTGATTTTTCGCTGAAAATAGCATTTTGAGTAGTAGCGATTTTTTAGCACGCAAGAAATCCGCAAGTCTTGTAACTTTTTGAAAAAGCAGGTTTCGTGTAAAATTTTATCCCGGCGTAAAGTGCCGGGATATTAAAGTCTCCTTGCGAAAACATCCGCAGGGGCAGTTATTTTGAATTCCGTTAGAATCCGCCGACAAAGAATCCTGCGATGCATATTAACGCTGCAAGGGGAACATAAAGCCATCTGCCCAAATTATGCCAGAGGCTTCCCGCTTTACGAGATGCGCCTAAATTAACGGCATTCAGAATGTCGTCTTTTTTCATAATCCAGAACCATGAAAATCCGCCTAAAACTGCGCCGATAGGAATTATATAGATTGAAACAATATCCATCCATGTTCCCCATTGGTAAATCGCTTCCATGTTCACGCCTATGCCGAAGCACAAAACGGCAAGCAAGGCAAGCATCGCATTGCGCTTTAAGCGCGGAAAACGATGCATAAGAGATTCTCCTACGGCTTCAAACATATTCTGCAATGAACTCACTCCGCCGAAAACGACCGCGACAAACAAGATTAAGGCAAATATGCGTCCGAACCTGATTGTTTTTAAGATTTCGGGCAGCGTAACGAATAAAAGTCCCGGTCCTCGGTTTATCACGGAGTGAAGCGGAAGTCCGGCTGCTTTTGCGGCGGCAATTTCCGTTGCGTTGAATGAAAAACTTGCGGGAATGATTACAAGAGCCGCGACCAAAGCAGCTATCGTATCGAATATTGCCGTACTGACCGCGCCGCTTATAACGTCTTCGTCGTCGGAAAGATAGGCACCGTAAACAATCATTCCGCTGCCGGTTATCGACAGTGAAAAGAATGCTTGCCCCATCGCCCAAATCCATGTCGCCGGCTTTAGAAGGTATTCCCACTGCGGTATAAACATATATTTATATCCTTCCGCTGCACCGGGCAAAAAAGCTACTCTAACGGCAAGGATTACGAAAAGTATGAAAAAAAGCGGCATCATTATTTTATTTGTCTTTTCTATACTTTTTGCGCCGAGTATCAAAGTAAGGAGAGTACCTATCACTATCGCAGCATGAAACCACACAAGAGAATACGGTTTGAAGGCAACTTCCCCGAACCATTTTTCCGAGCCGGTTTTGACAACCGTTTTGCCTGCTTCAATAACTTCTTCCGCCGCATAGGAATTAAAAAGACTTCCCGTAAGCGATGAAGTAAAACCTCGCAAAACCATTGCGATTATGACCGCATAACCGAATGCGATACAAAGCGAACCCGCAAGCGGAAGCCAGCCGATCGCTTTTCCGGCTTTTTCTATTCCGCGGCTTTTCCAAACCATAGTGTATGCGCCCAAAGTTCCGGTGCGGGCTTTTCTTCCCACCGCATATTCTGCAGAAAGTCCTACAAAGCTGAACAACACGACAAAACACAGATATGCAATCAAAAAAGCTCCGCCGCCGTTTGCAGCCATTCTATACGGGAAACCCCATACGTTAGCCATTCCGACCGCCGAGCCCACACAAGCAAGGATAAATCCCCATTTGCTATTGAATTGTTTTGACATTTTTCCTCCTAATAAAAACTTTTGCAGGAAACTTCAGTGTCCTAAAAAGTTTTCAGCCGTGCGCGAGAGCGCACAAGTTAAATATACAAGTTTGCGATTGAGCAAACTTGAGTAACTCAAAGACGTGCCATTTGTACGCTTTGAGTTTACACTCCTAATTTTATGTTTTTTGCAGACTCTTAATAAAAACTGCTTTTAGCGGCTTCAAAATCTTTTCGCAAATTTAAATTCACCGACAAACATATTCGTCCATGCAATTGCGCAGAATTATCAGCCGCTATCATTCTATGAAATATCCCGATATATTTCTACAAGCAGTATTTTTATTCACAAAAGATTTTCACAAAATCGACTTAAAATTGTAGCCTGAGTGTTTTTTTCAGGGCGATCACGGTGTAAAGCGGCGTTTGGGCGGCGGTGAAAACCGGATTTTATAAGTTTGCGTTTAGCAAACTTGCGTAAAAGATCGTATGTCGAGTTTTTCTGTTTTTATAAATCTCACATACAGCTTTCCTAAAGAATTACAATGCATGAACAAATCGGGATTCCAAAGGGCGGCAGTCCTTTGGTCGTGCCCAAGGAAGGTGGGGCAAGGGAGGAAAACTGCGGGCTTCGAACTCCGAGCTGGTTTCCTCCCTTGATATCCCCTTTATTTTAATTTTCTTTCCTTCATGCTAGAATCAAAAAAAGACGGTTCACATCCGAAAACATCGCATTACGGGGAGGCATTCGTTGCGCACAAAAAAATGGTATGAAAGTTTGGATTTTTACAGGCTCACCGGAATCGTTCTTCTTTGGATTTCCGCATGGCTTTTTATGATGCCTCATGAATCTGAAGTAAACGCACCTTTCTTTGACAACGTTTGGGGCGCGTTTTTTTCCGCATTCGGGATTCATAAAAATGAAGTTTCCGCAATCCAACAGTCTCCCGACCTTATGACCGCTCTTGCGTCGGTCTTTCTGATGATTTTCCTTCAACTTAGGGGGATTTTCCGTGTTGCGATTGTACAAAAACAAGACGAAAATCAAAAAGATTCCGCCTTGCTTTTTACCTTGCTGAATCTTTTTTCGATAATCGTACATTCGCTTTTCTTTGCAGTTGTTTTCAAGATGTTCTTTTTTCCGAACGGCGGAACGACTGCGAGCGTCTATGCGGCGATGAAAGAAAATATCGGAATAACGGTTTTTGCCGCGTGCTGCATAACGGGAATAATCCTTGGAGTTCCGAGCATCTCGCGCCTTCTTATTGTGCTTCTTTTTTGCGTCGGAATATTCAAAAATGTTTCTACGGTGAGCCGGATTATGGGAACAACAGGTTTTGTTGCCGCAATTTTATCCGTTTCGGGATTTTTCCTTGAATTTTCTGCAGGAGGTTTTGACAAAGAGCGATTTTTAACGGAACTTGCGGTTCTTTCGGGACATTATGAGAATCTTTATAAAACTTCCATTACCGAAAGAAATGAGTTCGCCGCAAATATTACAGCCCGCTCTTCTTCAAAGAAAAAGGATTCCAAATCAAAAAAATCTCTTCTTAAAAAGGCTCAGCGTTTTTCCGCCGGAAAAGAGGGAGGCGCAGAATGAGAAAAAAACTTTTTGCCGCTTTCTATATGATTTTTTTGCTTCTTGCGTTCGTTTCCGTTCCGCTTTTTGTGATAAAAAAGACGCTGGATATGAAAAGCGGCTGGCACGGAATCCCTTGGGGAAGCACTGAAAGTCAAGTAAGCGACTGGGTAAAGAAAAACAACACGAATTACGATTTTGAAAAATGTCCGCTGAATCATTACGGAGTCCTTTGCCGAAAACTTACATGGAAAAAGAATCGCGGCGACGTGCCTTTTGACAGCATAGAATTTCAATTTAGGAACGGAAAACTTTGCGCAGTGATAGAAAGCGAAAAAGTTTCCGATTTTGACCCCTCGCTAAATCTGAATTTGGGACGCCCGGAAAAAGGAAGTGACATAAAACTTGTTGAAGTCAAAGAAAAGGGAGCTAGGTTCGTCATGATTGAAAGGGTGTTTTACTACACGCCGGAAAAACAATCGGGCACGACAAGAGAACGCTACGCCGTCTCAAGGCTTATAAAATCCCTCGTCAAAACGGAAAGTCCTGAAGAAATAATCTCATGGCGATTGACAAAAGGCTCATACGACAAAGAATTTTACGAAGAAATAAAAGAAAGATGGGATAACTTTCCGTCGGCGCATTTTAATTTTTAGATGAAAATCCGATCGTAAAAATCGCCGAAAAATCCCGCGCGGATAAAAAAGCCCCGCAAAAAAGCGGGACTTTTTCACATTAACTACATTTGCTTATTTTTTACGCCACAGTGCGTGGGGATCTAATTAACAACGAGAGACCAGACGCATACCGCCTACCGCAGGCTATAATCTTATTTTTATCGTTTTACATATTTTCAAAGTGGCGGAAAGTCTTTTGCCACTTTGAAACCGTCTGCAAAAACTGCAATAAGAATACGCAGTTTTAATTACGGACGCGAGACCAGACGCATACCGATACCAATATCCGTGAAGTGGGGATAGTTAGTACCCCTAAAGTAACAAGTGGCGTAATCTGTTTGCTTGTTCCAAGCTCCGCCGCGACGAGAGCGGAGTGGACCGGTAGCGGCACCGGTATAATCTTTCGTAATCGAAGGAGGTAATGCATCAGAATGCCAATCCCAGCACCACTCATATACGTTTCCGCTCATGTCGTATAGTCCGTATCCGTTTGCCTTCTTTTTCTTAACTTCATGGGTCTTGTCATTTGAGTCTCCACCATAAGTTTTTCCATACCATGCAAACTCTTTAAGTTTGGCTTCATTATTCGTTCCTGCCCACCTGAAGTCATTTCCGCCCTTGGCAGCCCATTCCCACTCAATCTCCGTCGGAAGGCGGAAACCTTTCACATCCATCTTCATGAACGGGATTTTTTTTGCTCCTGCATCGGCAATCGTGTATACGGTGGTAAAACCTTCATCGCTGTAGTATGCGCAGTCGTTTGCTGTAAATCCTGTAACCTTTTTTGTAAGTTCATTGCAGAATGCTATGCACTGATACCAGGTTACATTCTCAACGGGGCGTTTTTCCTGTTCTTCCCCTGCGTCAGGTGTTTTACCTGATGTTCCATTGAAGTGGCTTGGATTGTTTCCCATTCCCATCACTTCTTTCCAGAGTTCCTGCGTCAACTCGGTCTCTGCTATTCTGTATGAGGAAATATTAAATATATAGTTGAGAAATGCTGGTTTGGGGGCGGCATCGGGGCTATAAGTAATTTTTTCATCCATTACGGCACCAATACCTTTCATTAAAAAAGATTTGCCGTTTAACTCGTAGCTTTTATCTACGGGTTTGAATGTTACTCTTACAGATGTTGCCGCCGTGATTTTTACGCTTGCATTGGAACTTCCGTCCGTGCCGCCCGATTCTAATGTGCCTCCGTTAATAGTCCACTTGTCTACCTGATATTCAGAGTTTTTCGGACTTGCGGTAAATACAAGGGTCTTTCCGTGTTCCACTTTATTGCTGCTCGCAAAAGGTTTGCCTTCAAGCGTTACAGAAAGAGTGCCGTCATCGCCGTTAGTATATGTTACCTCATATTTTTTTATCGTCCACTTTGCATACAATTCGGTGTTTTTGCTTACTGTGTTTACATCAAAATCCCAAGGAGTATCTCCTTCCTTGTTGAACCACCCTCCAAAATCGTAGTTTGCTTTTGTAGGCTCTGTCGGTTTTGAGGCTTTGTTTCCATAGTTGACGCTCTGGTCGGAAGGTACAGGAGTGCCGTCTTTTGCATCGAATCTCACGGTGAATGTCTTTATCGTCCACTTTGCGTACAGCGTGATATTTTTGCTTACTGTGTTTGTGTCAAAATCCCAGAGAGTATCTGTGTCCTTGTTGAACCAGTTTGCAAAAGTGTAGCCTTCTTTTGTAGGATCTGTCGGTTTTGAAACTTTATTTCCATGTTCTACTTTCTGTGCTTCAGGTGCAGGCGTGCCGCCATCTACATCAAAAGTTACCGTGTATTTGGTCGTTGTAAAGCTTACGGTTACCGTTGTTGCTTTTGTGATTTTCACGCTTGCGTTCGTAGCTCCCTCAGTACCGCCTGACTCTGCTGTACCGTCGCTGATAGTCCACTGGTCAACGCTGTAACCGCTCTTAGGGTTTGCGGTAAATACAAGGGTCTTTCCATGTTCAACTTTGTTGCCTGTGGTGAAATTGTTTCCGTCAAGAGTTGCAGAAATAGTTCCTTTTGTATCATCCGCTGAGTTGAAGTTCACCGTGTATTCGTTTTTTGTAAAACTTACGGTTACTGTCGTTGCTTTTGTGATTTTCACGCTTGCTGTCAGGCTTCCGTCTGTACCACCAGATTCGAATACCCCCCCCCCGGTAATCTTCCATTTGTCAACGCTGTAACCGGTTTCAGGGGCTGCGGTGAACTCGACTATCTTTCCCTCTGTAACTTTTTCGCCGGTGGAAATTCCTTTTCCGTCAACCGACGCAGTAATATTGCCGTTTGCGCCGTCTACGTTGAATGTTACCGCAAAAGCCTGTGCGTCGCTTGTCACATTTGTTTTGCAACCGATTGTGAACACTGCGGAAAGCAATACCGCTGCCGCGCCAAGGAAGGAAATCGTCTTCCGATTAAAAATTGTCGTCTTCATTTTTACTCCTCATCATAAAGACTTTGAATTACTGGGATTTGCATCCCAACTCACGCATATGTGGCAGAAGCACAAAAAATTAAGGCTTTGCCACCCATCAAAAACTTTATTTTTAAGTGAGATAGATGAAACTCCGTCAATGGTTCTTTCCTCTCACTTAAACCCTCATTTTTTCCCGACTTCTTATGAAATTTTCCAAGAAGTCCGGCATTCGTTTTGTATTTGCAAAACTCGTTCATTCCATTGGCGGCTGAGCGAGACATTTCCGGAAAATAAAAAACGCCCGATGACGGTAAGCTTCCGTTCCGGGCGGTTGATACTAAAAAATATGAATTGTTGTTTTGGAGTGAAAAAAAAATTGCGAAGAATGCGCTTATGCTGTTCGCTGTTCGCTGTTCGCTGTTCGCTGTTCGCTGTTCG
>CAUUGI010000102.1:0-6757 GCA_963544675.1 uncultured Treponema sp. | reverse complement strand
CAGGAGGATTTTTATGCCGAGACCAAGCACGAAATCTGATTTAATCGAAGCCGCGAACAAGAATTTAAAAATGCTTGAAAGCATCCTTGACGGTTTATCCGATGAGGAAAAACACGCCGATATTTTTCCGAACGAGCGTGATAAAAATATTAGGGACGTTTTAGTTCATCTTTCCGAATGGCACCGGCTTTTAATCAATTGGATAGAAACAAATATGAAAGGTGTTGCCGCACCTTTTTTGCCTGAGCCGTATAATTGGCGCACCTACCCGCAAATGAACATCGAATTCTGGGAAAAACACCAAACTACACCCTATGAAGATGCTGCAGCAACGCTGCAAAAAACGCACACGGAAGCGATGCGCCTTATCGAAACATTCTCCAATGACCAGCTGTTTTCAAAAAATGCGTTTTCATGGACGGGCAGTACGACGCTCGGCAGCTATTGCGTATCGGCAACTTCAAGCCATTACGACTGGGCGATAAAAGATATTAAAAAAGCTCTAAAAACATATCGCACAAAATTTTAGACAAAGCCGGCAGATTTATAGCCTTAATTTCGAGTTTTTCCGAAACTCGAAATTTTCCAACTTTTTCCTGCACCAATAGAATGTAAAGTTTTGAAATGAACGCCATTTATGCGCAGGCGAGGTTCCGGCTGCGTGCCGTTTCGAGCGAGGAGCTCGACTGCGGCTAAGCGGGCGGAACCTTGCCGAAAGCACAGCGAAGTTTTTCAAAACTCGACATTTGGGCTTATAATTTATGTTGATTAGATTATCACCGTAAACCGCTGTATTTTAGGTGTTCTGATTTTCCGTATATGTGTATTGAAAAATCTTCCTTAGATGATCTTTTATTTATCTTGCAATCCGAAAATATTTTTTTATTCGTGCGGAGGGTTTAATACACCTTTGTTGCGACGCAGAGCGTCGGGATTGTTGATTTCCGATTCTCAGCCACTTCCTTTTATTTTTTTGTTGAGATTTTCAAAAACGCATTTATAATTGAACGTAAATATAATTTTTTGGAGGTTTTCAAAATGAAAAAAAATATTCTTGCAGCTCTGCTCTGTCTAACAGCCGGAGCGTTATTTTTTACAGGGTGCACTAAGAAAAAAATAGAAAACATTTCCCGCCCTACTGTACGTTTGCTTACAGATGCTACCGGCATTGACGATACGTCATTTAATGCGGCGGCATGGCGCGGTATTTTGGAATTTTACGGCGATTCAATCGGGAATGAAAAAGGACGCGGCGTTTTGTACGATGTTATTACCAGTCAAACACAGGATATGTATGTTCCGAACTTAAAGCAGGCTGCAGATAAAGGATATG
Organism: uncultured Treponema sp.; assembly: GCA_963544675.1. Classification (GTDB taxonomy): domain Bacteria; phylum Spirochaetota; class Spirochaetia; order Treponematales; family Treponemataceae; genus Treponema_D. The sequence goes on along the minus strand of CAUUGI010000102.1, from coordinate 5,424 downwards.
ATCTTATCATAGGATGCGGTTTTACTTTTGCGGATGCAATAGAAGAAGTTGCGGCGGAGTATCCCGATCAAAACTTTATGATTGTCGATGTTGATTGGCTTAACGATTCAAAAAATCTTGCACAATATGTATATAATGAAGAACAAGGTTCTTTCCTTGTAGGTGCGGTTGCAGCATTGCAGGCAAAAGCGGACGGTACCGAAAAGCCGAAATTCGGATTTATCGGCGGAGTGCCGGGTGCTACAATCACAAAATTTGAAGTAGGTTATATACAGGGAATCCGTGCGGTAATGCCGGATGCCGCAATCGTTGATTATTATGCAAACAGCTGGAGTGCACCGGAAAAAGCAAAAGCACAGGCAAAAAACTGGTACGATTCCGGCGTATGCACAATTTTTTCCGCGGCAGGCGGAACCGGCAACGGCACAATCGCACAGGCAAAAGAATACCGCGTACAAGGAAAAAATATTTGGGCAATCGGTGTAGATTCCGACCAGTGGGAAGCCGGAAAATATGCTGAAGGCAAATCGGTAGTTTTAACTTCTATGGTAAAAAAAGTTGAAACAGCCGCTCTTATGGCGCTTAAAGGCATTGAAGAAGGACAATTTCAGAGCGGCGTTCATAAATTAACTCTTGCCGACGGCGGTCTTGATTATGCTCTTACCAATACAGAGTTGAAGCCGGAAGTTGTAAAAACCGTAAATGAAATGAAGAATGATATTATTTCCGGAAAAATAAAAGTTGTCGGAACATATAAAGCGGCTTTGGAAGCAGGTCTTGTACCGGAAGGACTTGGAGCAAAAGACGACTAAATCTAAATATTGATTCCGGCAATATTTGCTGCATCAGGCATAAAAGACCGCAGAGAGATGTTTCTGCGGTCTTTTTGATGAACAAAACGCCGAAAGCGGAACTGAACGCCGCATTAAAGTCTGTGCTTAAAAATATATGACAGGTGCGGCTGTAATGTGAGCTTTGTTTTATAAATAAAAAATTTGAGTTTTGCACTAACTCAAAATAAAAATGCATTGGACAGGAATTACATGGAAACAAATGCAATAGAAATGATCGGCATAACCAAAACTTTTCCCGGAATTATAGCTAACGATAATGTAAGCATTACGGTAAAAGATAATGAAGTATTGGCTCTGCTTGGTGAAAACGGTGCCGGAAAGTCGACCCTTATGTCGATTTTATTCGGAGCTATGGAAGCTGATAAAGGGATTATCCGAATACGCGGTAAAGAAGTCAAAATTAAAAGTCCGAACGATGCAACGGATTTGGGTATCGGTATGGTGCACCAGCATTTTAAATTGGTGCATAATTATACAGTTACTGAAAACATCGTATTGGGAAACGAACCGGTAGATAAATTCGGAATGCTGGATTTGAAGACGGCGGAAAAGCGTGTAGCGGCTCTTTCAGAACAGTACGGACTTAAAGTCAATCCGCGCGATAAGATAGAAGACATTACAGTCGGAATGCAGCAGCGCGTCGAAATTCTTAAAACTCTCTACAGGAACGCGGATATAATCATTTTTGACGAACCCAGCGCGGTTCTTACTCCGCAGGAAATCGACGAGCTGATGAACATAATCCGAAGGCTTAAAGCTGAGGGTAAGACGATTATCATAATCACCCATAAATTAGATGAAATTAAAGCTGTCGGCGAACGTTGTACGGTTCTGCGCAGAGGACGTGTTGTTGGAACCGTTGACGTAAAGGACGTAACCGGTCAAGAGCTTGCCGAAATGATGGTCGGACGTGCAATTAAACTTACAATCGACAAAGAGCCTTCAAAGCCGGGACGCACAGTTCTTTCCATAAAGAATCTCAACGTAAAGAATTCAAGAGGGCGGCTTGCAGTGCGCGATTTGTCTTTAGATGTACGCGCAGGAGAGATTGTCGGCATTGCAGGAGTTGACGGCAACGGTCAAAGCGAATTGATTTACGCAATAACCGGACTATCTCCCGTCGAAAGCGGTTCGATAATATTAAACGATGTCGATATAACGAAGTATACAATACGACAGAGAATTGAAGCCGGAATAAGCCATGTTCCCGAAGACCGACAAAAACACGGTTTTGTTTCGGAATTTACCGCCGCAGAAAATATTGCGCTTAAAAATTACTATAAACATCCTTACAGCTCAAAAGGCGGGCTTCTTAATTATCAAGCGATGCATGATAAAACGGAACAGCTTATAAATGATTTCGATGTACGCTGCGGTGAAGGTGCGCTTACTTTGGTAGGTACAATGTCAGGCGGCAATAAGCAGAAAGTTATTATTGCGCGGGAAATAGAACTTGCACCCGATATTCTTATTTTTGCTCAACCTACAAGAGGTCTTGATGTCGGTGCCATTTCCTACATCCACAAAAGGATTGTAAGCGAACGCGACAAAGGAATTGCCGTTTTGCTTATTTCGTTTGAATTGGACGAAATTATGAATCTGTGCGACCGCATTGCTACAATATCCGACGGTTCAATTGCGGGAATCTTTAATGCCGGCGAAGTTACGGAAAGGGAAATCGGCGTTATGATGGCAGGTTCCAAAAATAAAAGCATTAACGAGGCATCATAATGGAAAAAAAGAAAAGCTGGTTAAATAATTTTAAAAACGTGAACAGCGCGATTCGATTTTTGAGTACGTCAAGTCAAGCTGCATCCGTATTTGTAGTCATCTTGGGATTTTTATGCGGAGCTTTGCTCATAAGAATTGTAGGACGGAATCCTGCCGGAATGTATAAGTCTTTCTTCCAAGTGCTTACCGGAATCTTTTGGAATAACAAAGGACAGATGCGCTGGGAAATCCGTTACATCGGTGAATGGCTTAATGTTTCCGTGCCGTATATTTTATGCGGACTGACGATGGCTTTCGCCGCGCGCACGGGACTTTTTAACATCGGCGGTGAAGGACAATATCTTGCAGGAATGACAACCGCAACACTGCTTGCGTTATATGCGCCTCAAATTACGATAATTCATTGGGTTATCGCGATAATCGGAGCAATAATAATGGGAGCCGTATGGGGCGGCATTGTCGGGTTTCTTAAAGCGAAGTTTGAAGTTTCGGAAGTAGTTGCAACGATTATGCTAAATTATATCGCTCTTTATGTTGCAAGAATAATTTTGCTCGGTCTGCCCGGTTCCAACACATATCAGACAGCAACATTTCCGCATACGGCTTCTATCCGTATCAAACTGCTTGACGTTCTTACAAACAATTCAAAACTCAATCTTGGATTCTTTATAGCGATTGTCGCAGTCTTTTTATTCCGGTTTTTGATGGAGAAAACAAATCTGGGATTTGGACTGCGTTCAACGGGATTTAATAAAGATGCCGCTCGCTGTTCCGGTATTCCGGTTGTGCAGAGTATTGTGCTTTCAATGGCAATTTCCGGAGCATTCGCGGGACTGGCGGGCGGCATCGTTGCATTAGGCTCTTTCGATTACGGAAGAGTTCCCACAACGCTTGAAGGATACGGTTTTACCGGAATTGCGGTTGCGCTTGTAGGAAATAACACCGCCGGAGGGACGATGATTGCAGGTCTGCTTTTCGGAATGCTTGCACGCGCGCAGGGAATCATGCAGGACAACGGAATTCCCAAAGAAATTACGTTTATCATTCAAGGTTTAATAGTCGTATTTATTGCTTTGCGCGCAGGATTAAAGCTCTACCTGCAATGGCAGCTTAAAAAAGAAGTGTCGCATAAATCCGCCAAACATCCTGTGGAGGTAAAAAAATGATTGAAACGCTGAGAGGTCTTATTCCTTCAATATTGATGATTGTATCTCCCATTTTGATTACCGCTTGCGGCGGCATGATTTGCGAACGTTCCGGCGTTGTAAACATTGCACTTGAAGGTCTTATGGGGATAGGGGCATTTACTGCGGCTTCCGTTCACGTTCTTATGGAATCGTCCTGCGGATTTTCAATATGGCTTGCCCTGCTTTTAGGTTCGATCACGGGATTGCTTATGTCGCTTATTCATGCGTATGCCTCCGTGTCGCTTAATGCAGACCAGACTATTTCCGGTACCGGTATAAACCTGCTTGCAGACGGATTGACGATATTTACTGCACAGATTTTATTTAATGCCGACCGTACACGTCCCTATAAAATGGGAATGAAACCCGGCTGGAACGGAATCTATCCTACGGCGATTATTGCCGTTGCCGTTATACTGATCGTATGGTTTGTGCTGTACCGCCGACCGTTCGGGCTGCATTTGCGCGCGTGCGGAGAACATCCTCAAGCGGCAGCCTCCGTCGGTATAAACGTAAAACGGATACGGTACATTGCAGTAATGGCGTCCGGTCTTTTGGCAGGTCTTGCAGGCGGCTGCCTTGTGCTTACGCAGACAATTCAATATACGTCAACAACAATCAACGGTGCAGGATTTATCGCGCTTGCAGCGGTTTCATTCGGAAGATGGAAACCTTCAGGCATTACCGGTTCATCACTTTTATTCGGTTCGGCAGTGGCATTTTCGATTTATGTTGTAAACATTCCGTTTTTGCGGAATCTGTTTCCGTCGGAATTTTTCAGTCTGCTTCCGTATGTTATAACTCTGCTTGCATTGGTTGCCTTCAGCGGAAAGAACTATGCGCCTGCAGCAGACGGAAAGCCGTATGAACAGGCTTCAAGTTAGTACGGTAAAGTTAAACTGAAAACTTATTTGTACTAAGAAAACGATACCTCGCTGTTTTGCGGCGAGGTATTTTTATTCAAAATAGATAAAGACACTGCGATTGTTATTTTTTCCGTTTCCACGGGATAAACCGATTAACTTTTTTGCAATAAGCCGAATATTCTTCCCCGAAACGGTCGATGAGCCATTTTTCTTCCGTCAACTTCATGACAACTGTAAGATACGCCCAAAAAAGCGGCGGCAAAATAAACAAATATAGATTTCTGCAAAACAGCAGTGCACCGGTGCAAACAAACAAAAACGCTGAATAAATGGGATTACGAACATAGGCGTAAATACCGCAGGTTTCAAGCTGATTCGACTTTATTTTTATGTCGATTCTACAGCCAATCACGGCGGCAAGCCACAACGCAATTCCGCCTGCAATGCATAAGATTCCCGCAATAACAAAAGGAAGCGCATTATTTATCATGCCGCTTTTAAGCGCCCCCGATTTTACGAGCACAATCCCCATACCCGTAAACACAAACATAATCGCGATACATACAGGTCCTATTCCCATCAATGGAAGATGCTCTTTTTCTTTTCCGTTCAATTTAGTTCTACTCCCATAAAATGCTGACCGGCTTTACATTTTCCGCCCGTATTAAGCGGATGCTCATATATCACTCAGGTTGGTGTGTATATCCCATCCGAGCGGGGCAGCACCTCTATCCCGAGCGGGGCAGTACCTCTGTCCCGAGCGGGGCAGTACCTCTGTCCCGAGCG
>CAUUGI010000101.1:0-6973 GCA_963544675.1 uncultured Treponema sp. | reverse complement strand
AAACTTGGGTATGTCGGATAGCCGTCTGCGGTGCAGTTTTGTGCAGCAGGCGGCTTTTTGTGGAAGAATGATTTTCAGAGAAGTGAAAACTTCCGATTCCGGAGAACGGCGTCTCATAAATAAAAACGCCTTTGCCGAATAAGAAAAATTGTGGCTTTTCCGTGTGTTTGCCTCTGGGAACACCGGATTTTTTTGCGTTTCTCTTAATTTTTTTTTAGGATTCTATAAAAGAGTTGATTTTGTGAGAAAAGTCCTAGGAAAATCGACTCTAAGGATGTAATCTACAATTCAATGTCAGTATAATTTTTTCAAAAGTTAATTTTTATGCATATGAATAGAATAAAAAAGGGGATAGGCATAAAGCCTTCCCCCCTTTTTGTTTATGAAACCCTTAGGTCTAACTTTTTCATTAGTCCGAATTCTTCCAGAGAATGAACCGTTCGGTAAACCGTCGCTCGCCCAATCTCTTTGTCGGAAGCCTTCGCCAAATAGTAAAGTTCCTTGAATGAACTGCCGGGATTCTGAAGGATAATCGCAAGAAGATTTTTACGCTGTTCAGTTATCCGGCAACCGTTTTCTTTGAAAGTCTGTAAAATTGTATTGTACTTTTCTTCCATGGTTTTATCCTTTTGCTAAGTTAGCATATGCTAACTTGAAAAAAAAGTCAATTATTTATTTTGCGTGCTTTCAAAAATATTTTGCAAGTCCTTCTCAAAGTATAAATAATCTTGATTGCAAAGTAGGGTTTTATGAGGTACAATTAAAGAGACAACAAAAAACAGGAGTCTTTTTTATGGAAAGAATGCAATGCGATAGTTGCGGATATGTGTATGATAGCGAGAAAGGAGATTCAAAGAAGGGTGTTCCTGCCGGAACGGCGTGGAAAGATGTTCCTGCTGATTATACTTGTCCGGAGTGTGGCGCAGGAAGAGACGTATTCATTGTTGAGTAAATGATATAGAGTGCTCGCTGCAATCTGCAATGTACGATAAAGAAGTCGCTTTTTTAGGCGGCTTCTTTCTGTTTCCGGAATGGAATTGAAAATCGCCTAGGTTTTAAAATCGTGCGGTGGATTTTTTATGGGAGGTTTAACTGCGGCCGCTGAAATGGTGCAGCCTTTGATATAACGGAAGCCTGCCGTTCATTTCTTCTTTTTCGGTTTAGGCGTCGGTAATTCATCGAACATTGCATTGAACAAACCGCTCAGAAATGTTTTGTTGTCAACCTCGTCCACTAGCAACATTTCTTTTGCGCCCTGATACGGCAATTCGTAGGAAGCGTCCGGCATGTACGCAATCGCCGCTGGCACTGCTTTTACGAGTAATCGGTCATCGTAAATACCGCCTACAATTTTACCGCGGTAGTAGATGATAAATTCTCCCATCATCGCACGGTAGCTTATGTCTTCCAAATCGGAAAGCTGATCTAAAATAAAATCTAAATATGTTTTGCTGGAAGCCATTTTTAATACATTCCCTTATCCGTTAAAATTTTAATAGTCCATTTTCATCAAACTTAAAATTTGAAGCCCATGCAACTTCCCAGTAATATCCATCTAAATCAGAAAAATATGCATGATATCCGCCCCAAAAGGTGTCTTGTGGTTCTTTTACAATTTTTCCACCTGCTTTTCTTACTAATTCAATTACAGTATCTACATCTTCTTTATGTTCAACATTGTAAGCTAATGTAATTCCTGAAAATCCATTTCCTTTTGGTGGATTATTTTCATCAATATCTTTTGCTAATTGTTCCAAAGGAAATAGTTCGAACTTTGTTCCCGGAGTATCAAAAAAGCATACCGGCGGATTATTTTCTCTGCAATCAGTCTTATATCCTAAACCATCTCTATAAAACTTTATTGACCTTTCCATATCTTTAACACCTAAACAAATACAAGTGATCTTGTTCATTTTTGTTGTTGTCATTTTCCATCCTCCGCTATGAATACAGTATGCTGCAATTCTCGTTTGATGTCAGTACATTGCCACTGTGAATCGGATTTGTAGGTAATGCCGAAGATTTTCGTGCCTTATCGTAGACCGTTGCAGTTCCGATTTGTACAATCTTATGTCGTCGGGTGATGTGCTACGCATCCGCACAAAGGAACTGCTCGACCGCACCATACGGCACGGTTCGTATTATTTAGTTTACTGGAGTTTGAAATGACCGAGTTTTTAATTCGTCCTGCAAAGCCCGAAGACATTCTGAATCTTATGGCAATTTTTGCGAGCGCACGGGCATTTATGAAAGCGGCAGGGAATCCGAATCAATGGGAAGACAGTTACCCGTCGCAAAGCCTGATTGAATCCGATATTGCATCCGGAAATCTGTATGCGGTAACCGCAGATAATGAGATTCACGGCGTTTTTGCGTTAATTGCGGGAGTCGAACCGACATACGCAAAGATAGATGGCGCATGGCTTAATTCTCAGCCCTATGCGACGCTCCATAGAATCGCAAGTGATGGAAAAGCGCACGGAATCTTTGAAGCGGCGGTGGCATTTGCAAAAACTTCATGCGGTAATGTGCGTATCGACACCTACAAGGACAACCTCGTCATGCGACGGCTCATCGAAAAGCACGTTTTTCAGTATTGCGGCATTATCAATATTGAGGCACGCCCCAATTGTCCCGAACAGGATACGGAGAGACTTGCATTTCAGTGGATGCGGTAGGCTGCCGGGAGCGCAGCCGATTTTTACGGTAACGGTTATTTTGGGGGAACGCTTCTCCTTGACATAAATCATGCTTTAACTTGATTATAAACCAAGTAGAGAGACAAAAGCGGTGAACGAAATATCGCCGTCATTTTATTTTAAGTTTGCACGGATTTTGAGAGATTCTGCAAAATTATATGGGAGATTGTTATGAAAAAGATTCGTATGTCGTTGTTGTTTTCGTTGCTGCTGCCGATTGTTGCGGGAAGCGGTTCGGTACATCTCTTTGCAGAAACCACCCTTTCCGGGGCGAAAAAGGATTCCAAGATTCTGGTCGCTTACTTTTCCCGTGCGGACGAAAACTACGGTGTCGGCGTTGTCAAAAAAGGGAACACGCAGATTCTTGCCGAATTCATCGCGCAGGAGCTGAAATCGGATTCATTCCACATTCAAACCCTTACGCCCTACCCGAAAAATTACAGGGAATGCACAAATGCCACTTCGGAAGAGCGGAAAAATAATGCTCGCCCGGAACTTGCCGGCTCGATTCCGAATGTGAGCGAATACGACATCATCTTTCTGGGTTGCCCGATTTGGTGAGGAGACTTGCCGATGGCGATGTACACATTTTTAGAGACTAGCGATTTTTCCGGAAAAACGATTATTCCGTTTTGCACGCACGAAGGAAGCGGAGAATCTGGTACGGCACGGCGGATTCAGTCGGCGTGTCCCAAAGCGACGGTGCTGAAAGCGTTTTTGATGCGTGGGCAGACGGCTCAAAAAATGGCGGATGATGCAAATCGAGACACGCTCAAATGGCTCGGCGAAATCAAGGTAAAATAAATCGGCTCGTACCGCCCGATACGAGCTGTTCGTATCGGGGCATGCGAACCATTCGCATAGGGCGATGCGAACCTCTCGCATAGAGGCATGCGAGCTATTCGCATAACGGCATGCGAACTGCTCGTGTCGTTCGGATCGGACTTGCCAGTTCGCCCGGATCAGCCCCACCGACCCGCTCGGATCAGGGGTACACACTCGCCTGAGTGGGATGGACACACCCGTTCGAAGGGAACGCTTCCTCTCGCCCGTAGGGAAGAGTTCCATATGTCAGTAGGGAGGCATTCCCTCCGCTCGGAGGAAGCAAACTCCTTCGCTCAAAGGAAGCAGGCTCTTTCATTCAGATGGCGAAAAGAATACCTCGCCTCCGAAGGGCACTGGACTGTTTAGGCAATAGTAACAGCCGTAAGGAAAAAGAAGAGGAAGATTTTATGAATTCATATCAAGATATGAATGCGGCAGTCATTGACCGCTGGATTGCGGAAGGCTGGGAATGGGGAAAGACCGTAGAGCATCAAACCTACCTCAAGGCGCAGGACGGGCAGTGGTCTGTGCTTTTAACACCGACAAAACCGGTGCCGCACGAATGGTTCGGCAGCTTAAAAGGGAAAAAGATTTTGGGACTTGCTTCGGGAGGCGGTCAGCAAATGCCGATTTTTACCGCAGCCGGGGCGGAATGCACCGTGCTCGACTATTCGGAAAAACAACTTGAATCGGAGCGGACTGTTGCCGATCGTGAAGGGTATCGAATCAACATTGTGCGTGCGGATATGTCAAAACCGCTCCCCTTTGCCGATGCCTCTTTCGACATTATTTTTCATCCGGTGAGCAACTGCTATATTGAAAAAGTTGAGCCGGTGTTTGGCGAATGTTTCCGCATACTCAAAAAAGGCGGCGTGTTGCTGTGCGGACTGGATATCGGTATCAACTATATTGTCGATCAAAAAAAAGAGAAGATTATCAATGCGCTGCCGTTTAATCCGCTGCTGAACGAAGCGCACCGCAAGCAGCTTGAAGAGTCGGACGCAGGCTGGCAATTTTCGCACTCGTTTACCGAACAAATCGGCGGGCAGCTGCGTGCAGGTTTTACGCTCACCGGCATCTATGAAGACACGAACATACAGTGCGAAACCTCAAGCACTGTACCTCGATGCTCTGCATTAGGGTTATTGATTACCCAGCAGTTCAGCGGTTGATATTAATAATAGAATCGGCTGGACAAGAACATATTTAACAAAAGCTGGTTTACTGTTAAAAAACAGACGAGGCTATTTTGTTTAATAATTAGCAGCTTTCAGGAAAAGTATTGATGATTGTCGGAGCGATTTATCACTAAATTTATAATTACTTTAGTCATTAAATAAATTTCAGCATATCATTTGCAGAGCCAAAGTTTGAAGGTTGATTATAACTTGCTCCGCACTGACCGAAGAGGTTAGCCATATTAATAACAAAATCCCTTCCCTTATATTTATCAGGTTCATGTGAACGGGTTTCAATCATTTTTCTAAGAAAAACAGCAAATGGGGAAGCTTGATGCATATTATCATTTTCATTAATTGTCACTCTTGCCATTTCAGAAAATTCAGATAAAAACATTTCAAGAACTTCCCAAGCTTCAAACAAAATACACCTTTTCAGAAATGTAATATAACCCCATTCTGGTACAAATCCTAAATGAAGATTTGGATTTGCGCCATTCTTCAATAAAGCATGACAAATTTCCTTATCATCTGATTCCACTGCAAGAAATAATGATGTCCATTTTTGATTCTTCGGGAAATTTTCTTTGATAAATTCATCCTGATTTGCCGTCTTTTCAATTAAATATAAACAAATTGACCGAAGATTTGCTATATGTTCTTCAACTCTCTCTTTTGGGATACTTTGTAATACATGTATAAACTTTGTAAGAATATTTTTTAAATCACCATTATCAGAAATTTCTTTTATAAATTTTTCATGGCTCTTCTTTTTATCTGAATTTGTTAATCCTGGTGTATTCAAGTTTTCCCATACCATATTTATACTTTCAGGATATGTAAAAAGTTGTTTAAAAAACTTATCAGGGAACTTTGCTTGAATTATCTGCTGAATACAATAATAGGCAGGAGATAAATCATCTGCAGAGATTAATAAGCCATTTACATCAAGACCTTTTTCAATAATTGCTTTTACTAAATCTAAATCATAACTTTCGATAGCTTCTTGAAGAGCTTCACGTCTTGTTTTTACCGATTTTACAGTGAAAGATTCAATTGAAGACCTTTCAATTATTGCTAATGATATTAATTTAAAGTCTTGTACAAAATCATTCCTTTTTCTAATTTTTGATTCTTTATATGCTTGCAGCGAAGCTTGCAAAGGCGTCGTTCCCTTATCGGATACTGAGTTTACATTAATAGTATCAAAACTATGTCCATCTTCCAGCCCCAACCAGTTTTTAATTAATGAAAGAAAACGTGCGTCCGACCAATGATATGCATGATAAATTGCTAATGTTAAAGGCGGTACTGCTGGCTGAACTTCATGATTGTACATTCTTACACGAGTATTTATATTTTCATTTGTAAGTTCAGAAAGACGTACGTAATCCTTTTCGACTTCATTTTTAAGTTCTTCTGTGAATGGACTTCCTTCAGGGATTTCTACAAAGTCAATACCGATGTCTTTTATCCAATTTTCTGAAAGACTCTTTTTAATCTTTGAATTTTTAATAAACATTGATTCCGGGAATACAGACAGAAAATTGCTTGTCTTATGCACATTTTCTATAAAAGTATTTTCTGCCGGCTTTTCGAAAATTCCAAGCGCATATCCATAGTTCCAATATTTTTTAGCGTCGTTTTTCAATGGAGTCGTTCTGTCTTTAGATGGATCTACAGCTTCTCGAACCATGATGTCAGTTGAGTTTGCAAAAACAGAAAGAGCAAAAGCTTGCTTAATAAAATACTCAAATCGAAAACCGGCAAATCTTCTGTTTTCAAATGCATCCTTGTATTTTTTCAAAGCACCTGAAACATTATCCTTAGCCAACTGAATGTAACCTTCCATCCACGTGCAATAAAATTCTGCTGCATCAGGTACAGAAGTACGTACATTTTCTATAAACTTTTTCGTTTGATTTTCATCATGCAAATATATGTGCTCATTAAAAATCGCGTTTAATGCTTTTTTTATAGCTTCAACAGAATCCTCAAATTTCTTCTTGTCCATTCCGTCAAATTCCAAATCCCTCAATACTCTTGAAAATTCTTCAGGATTGGGCGGAACTGAAGAGATATATGAACCGGCAGAAAAAAGTTTTTTTATTTGCTCTTCCGGTATACCACTTTCTTTCTTAATAAACTTTTCAATATTCGAAAGCAAATACGCTTCAATAAGCCAGCCGGCTGCAATACTCTGAGCTTCATTTTGTATTAAAAAATCCAAAATTTCTTTCATGTTACTCCATTTTGGATTAAGAGCATCTT
>CAUUGI010000100.1:0-7056 GCA_963544675.1 uncultured Treponema sp. | reverse complement strand
CGGCATCGAAATTGGAATGGATAACTGTTCCGTCGTTCGCAAGCAAAACCGACTCCGCAGTCATGCAGTCTTCAAAGCAAATATCGTTGTCGGTATAAGTAATCATAATTCCGTCTTTTTCGCAAAATTCTTTCCGGCTCATCAGGTGCCCTCCGCAACATTTTGAATTCGGAATTATGCGCTATAAAACCTTGCGCAAATCATATTCCAGAATATCCGTTGCGCCGAGCGACTGCAATTTGGGAAGCAGCGTGGGGACTTCGCATTTTTTGACGGCGATTTTTACCGCGTAACCGCTGTCTCCGAAAAGCGGACTTACTGTAGGGCTGCGCATAGATGGAAGATCGTTCACCAAAGCATCGAATTTATCTTTTGCAACGTTCATTTCAAGCATAACGCGGTTCCGCGCATTGAGAACCGCTTGAAAGAGCATTTTAAGCTCCATGATTTTTTTATTTTTTTCGGGATTCGCCATCGCCTCTTTTGAAACGTACATTCGCGTCGAAGATTCCATGAGCGTATCGACAATTTTCAGTTTATTTGCGTGCAGGGAAGAGCCGGTGCTTGTATTGTCGATTAAAATCTGCGCCAGCGCATCATCACTGTCCTGCACAAAACCTTCGCTTGTTCCCCATGTCCTAAAAATCGTACCGCCAATCGAATTCGCTTTAAGCCATTTTGTACTGAGATTGCAATATTCGGTTGCGATTGTAACTCGGTCTTTGATAAGCGCATTAAAATCGACGGAATCGGGTACAGCTGCAACAATACGCACGGGATCAAAACCCAAGTCGATTATTTCAACTACATCGTTTTCCGCATTATTTTCGTACACCCAGTCCTTGCCGGAAAATCCTACATCTGCTCGATTGTTTGCAATCAGTGTGCTGACAATTTGCGGTTTTACCACCTGAAACGCCAAGTCTTTTTGATTTGTTGAAGGGAAATATGTGCGCTCAGGAAGGTGAATGGAAATGCCGACATCGTCAAGAACTTTATAAACGGACTCGTAAATTCTGCCCTTTGCCAAAAGAATCTTTAATTTTTCCATAATCAACTCCGGAGGAACGACGTACATTAAAATTTTCGTTATCTTATAAAAGAAGCCGTAAAAATTCAACCAAGTGCAGAATCCTTTAATAGACCGATTCTCGCAAGGAATACCCCGTTCACTAACTTCGTTATCGCTCCGCTTGACGAATTTCAAAGCAGGTTCAATAGACGGAAAACATTTTTATACGATATACTGCTTCCGTTGTCAGAATGGTTCGAGTTTTTAAATTGTAAATACGTACTTCATTCTGAATTAAGGAGAATTTTTGCTATGTTTTTAACTTGCTTGGATTTGGAAGGCGTTCTTGTGCCGGAAATATGGATTCAGTTTTCAAAAGCGACGGGAATAAAAGAATTGGAACGCACTACGCGCGATGAACCCGATTACGACAAACTCATGAAGTTTAGAATCGATATATTAAAAAAGCACAATCTTGGAATAAAAGAAATACAGCAAACCATCGCCGGTATGGAGCCTCTGCCCGGCGCAAAAGAATTTCTTGACGAACTCAGAACTTTTATGCAGGTAATTATTCTAAGCGATACGTTTGAACAATTTGCTTCTCCGCTTATGAAAAAATTAGGATTCCCTACGATAATGTGCAACACCCTTGAAGTATCTGAATCCGGCGAAATTACGGGATATAAAATGCGCTGCAAACAAGGAAAATTGACAACTGTAAAAGCACTTCAATCTATAGGCTATCAGACAATTGCCGGCGGAGATTCTTTTAACGATCTTTCAATGATAGAAGCTTCCGCCGCAGGATTTTTATTCAGAACGACCGAAAATATAAAAAACTCTTATCCGAAAATCCCCGCATTTACGGAATACGGCGAACTGTTAGCGGCTATAAAAGATTTTATCGCTGCAAAAAACTAAAATTTTATCAGCATATTCTGATATGGATTGGAAATATTTATTTGATGATAGAATATTAAGTCGAGGTCAGGATTATTACGAGCAAGATCTTGTTATTCTTTTTAAAAATCGGAAACATGAATTTTGTGCACGAGTACAAGGAAATGAAATTTACACAGTGAACATATCTATTAGCGATGATGTCGTTACCGATATGTACTGCTCCTGTCCATATGCTGCTGATGGCAATAATTGTAAACACATGGCAGCAGTTCTTTTTTATGCGGAAAATGATGCTATCCAAAATGATGAGAATAAATCATCAATCGACAGCAATGACTCCTGCACAGATTTTTCGATTCAAAAACTGATTGAGAATACGGGCAGCGAAGACATTAAGGATTTTTTGATTGATATTCTAAAAAACGACCCGATGCTTTTACAGCAATTTAAATTAAAAACACACTGTAAAATTTCAAGCGACGATCTAAAAATTTATGAACATCAAATCGACACGATTTGCAAATCTTACACCGATAAATACGGATATATTTCGTATTATGAAACACGCGGATTTTATAATGAGCTTACGGGATTTTTGCAAAACACTGTCATAAAAGTAATCGACAACAACGAATATGCCGGTGCTCTCCAATTGATAAAATACTTGTTTATAAAATTGGGAAAACTCTCCATAGATGATTCAAACGGAACACTTGGGGGATTAGCCGCGCATGGTATTACGCTGCTGCAATCAATCTTAAAAACGTGTAATCAGCAAGTAAAAAAGCTCTTATATGAAGAATGTAAAAGCTTATCGATGAATGATGCTGTGCTTGACTATTTACAAGATTATATTACAGAGTTGATTTTTTCCGATTTTACCGAAGATGAGTTTTTACAAGATAAATTGATATTTTCCCAGAATCGCGCAAATCTTTTTTTTCATGACAAAAAAGACTACAGCAGTAAATATAGTGCCGAGTCTTGGGTAAAATATCATATTCATGTGATGAAAGAGCTTAAACTTCCTCAAGAAGATATAGACAACTATTGTAAAAAATATCTCAGTTTAAGCGGAATTCGTGAATATTATGCAGACGAATGTATACAGATGAAGCAATATGAAGAAGCTGTTAAGATTCTTGAGGATGGAAAGCTTGCCGATAAAGAATATCCCGGACTGGTGCATAGTTACAGCGAGAAATTAAAAGAAATATATGCAAAAACAAATCAGCGTAAAAAATATATTGATGAATTATGGCATATCGTATTGGAATACAACTGCGGCAATCTTGATACTTATAAAAAATTAAAAACATTCTATACTGCCGATGAATGGGCTGAAAAAAGGGAAATAATTTTTAACCGAAAAGGCATCTGCGGTATCGATAAATTGTATTTATATGATGGATTATATGACAGACTTCTTAAATTAGCACTGGAAAGTCAGGGACTTGATTATATTCTTAAATATGAAGACCTCATAAAGGATTTAGCACCAAAAGAAATTCTAAAGCGGTATGAACTTGTCATACGAAAAAAGGCTGTGTATACATCGGATCGGGCTGTGTATCGTGAAATAGCAGATTTATTAAAAAGAATGAAGAAATATAAAGGCGGTAACGAGTCGGTTCAAACGCTTATCGAAGAATTTCGCATTGAATATCGAAACCGTCCTGCAATGATGCAAGAATTGAATAAAGTGTAGGAAAATTATTCACTTTCATTGCTCAGCGTCTTAAAACTCAATATACTGCGCCGATATGTCTGGTTTTTACGATTTTTATGACATTGCCGTCGTCGGCGGCGGGCACGCGGGTATTGAAGCAGCTCTTGCCGGCGCGCGGATGGGGCTTAAAACGCTGCTAATCACACAAGCGGTCGATGCTGTCGCTCGAATGTCGTGCAATCCGTCTATCGGCGGAATTGCGAAAGGCAATATTGTGCGCGAAATCGACGCGCTCGGCGGAGAAATGGCAAAACTCATCGACGCTTCGATGATTCAATTCAGAATGCTGAATAAGAGCCGAGGTCCTGCCGTGCAAGCACCGCGTTCGCAGGCGGATAAAATTGCGTATTCGCGTTTGGCGCGTCTTACTGTTGAGTCTACTCCTAATCTTTTTACCCTCATGGACACCGTTACAGACATAATCACAACGCAGTCGGACAGTCCCTTGCCGCCGGATTCCAATGCCGACGCGGATAAAAAAATGACGCGGCAAAAAATTACGGCACTCGTAACGGAGCGCGGGCGCATTATTTCCGTGCGTGCGGCGGTTTTGACGACGGGAACTTTTTTAGGCGGACGGATTTTTATCGGCGAATATGACGCGCCTTGCGGGCGGCTTGGAGAGGCTGCAGCTAACGGACTTACAAATTCTCTTGAACGATTGGGCTTTACAACGAGCAGACTTAAAACAGGAACGCCGCCGCGCATACTCAAACGCACAATCGATTTTTCCAAACTTGAAGAGCAGCAGGGAGACTCGGCAGTCATTCCCTTTTCATTTGAACATCAGTGCGTTGAACGCCCGATGGTACCGTGCCACATTGCGTACACAAATGCCGAAACGCATAAAATCATCAGCAAAAATATTTCGCGCTCTCCGCTTTTCAGCGGAAAGATTCACGGCGTGGGACCGCGCTATTGTCCGTCAATCGAAGATAAAGTTGTGCGCTTTGCGGAGCGCGAGCGGCACCAGATTTTTGTGGAGCCGGAAGGGCTGGAGACCGAAGAGATTTACCTGAACGGACTGTCTTCATCGCTGCCGGAAAGCGTTCAAAACGAATTTATGAAAACGATGGAGGGATTTGAAAACGCCGTCCAAAGTCGCCCGGGATATGCCGTCGAATACGATTTTGTTGAGCCGACTCAGCTTTTTCCGTCGCTTGAAACAAAACGTGTTGCCGGATTATTTAACGCGGGACAGATAAACGGCACTTCCGGCTACGAGGAAGCGGCTGGGCAGGGACTTGTCGCGGGCATTAACGCCGCATACTACGCAAAGGCGCATCAAGCGCAATGCGGAAAGATTTTCCCGGCTCCGGAGAACTTGAGCGTCCTACCGTATTCGATAGACTTAAATCCGACTGCAAAAGAGATGGACGCAGAAAGCGGAAAAATCGCTGCCGAATTCAATCGAGCGCAAGAGAAAGCGCAAAAAGAAGCGGGATTTGAGAAGTTCCGCACGATACCGGAGTGGTCGCCGCTTGTTCTTGGGCGCGATGAAGCGTATATCGGAGTTTTAATCGACGACCTTGTAACGCTGGGCACAAAGGAGCCGTACCGAATGTTTACGGCTCGTGCGGAATACCGCTTGAAGCTCCGACACGATACGGCGGACAGACGGCTTACAAAATACGCGGCGGCGGCAGGATTAAAAACGCAGGAGCAGCTTGCCCGCGTTGAAGCAAAGTACGCGGAAATAGAGCGCATTGCAGCGGCACTTTTGAAAAATCCCGACTTGGAAAACAACGGTTTCAGCGCGGAAGCATGGAATGCCGCTCAAATCGAATGCAAATACAAGTATTACATCGAAAAACAAGACCGCCGCGTTGAAAAAATGCGCCGCATGGAGAACGTCCGCATTCCCGACGATTTTGACTACAGCGCAATTCCGTCGTTGTCCGCAGAGTCGCGATACAAACTTGAAAAAGTTCGCCCGCTCACGCTCGGACAAGCCGAACGCATTTCCGGCATCCGTACCAGCGATATTATGCTTTTAATGGTGTATTTAAAATAACGGACGTGCAAACGGATTTACTCTGCGTACTTTTTCCACGCTTTTTCAACACGCGCGTAATATGCGGCTTTTTCATCATCGCTGATGAACAACGCCTTAAATCCTGCAAGAATAAGCGTTTTAATTTCGTCCATTGAAAAACCGCACACGTCATAGAGTTTCCAATATTCTTCGATAAGCGTTGTCTTAAAGAAAACAGGATCGTCGGTATTGACCGTAACAAACAGTCCGCGCTCAAAAAAACTTCGGATTGGATGATCGGAGATTTTTTTTACGATTTTTTTAGTAAATACATTGCTTGTTACACATACTTCAAGCGGAATTTGCGTCTTTTTCAGGTGTTCAAGAAGTTTTTCATCTTGAATTGCGGTAATTCCGTGACCGATTCGTTCGGCATGAAGAAAATTTATAGAATCCCAGATAGATTCCGGACCTACATCTTCTCCTGCATGAACAACCGTGCGAAATCCGTCTTTATGAGCTTGTTCAAACACGGATGCAAATTCTTTTGCGGGACCTTTAGATTCCGCTCCGCCAAGTCCTATCCCGATTATATCGGCGCATGGATATTCTTTAATCAAATTGTAATTGCGCATTGCAT
Organism: uncultured Treponema sp.; assembly: GCA_963544675.1. Lineage (GTDB taxonomy): Bacteria > Spirochaetota > Spirochaetia > Treponematales > Treponemataceae > Treponema_D. Next base: position 794 of record CAUUGI010000100.1, on the reverse strand, counting down.
TCTCACAACCGAATGTGCGGGAAACGTCGAGCAGAAGTTTTATGATAATGCCGTGTTTTTCTTTGATTTCCGCAATCTTTTGTGAAAAAACATCAATCATTTCTTTGTAGTCAAAGCCTTTTTTAAGAAAAGCAGTCGGCGCAAAAAACGCTTCGCAGTATTTTATATTGTTTTTTACAAGGTATTTTGAGAAATCGTCGAAAACGTAATTAAAATCTTCAACAGATTGAAATAAATCCTGAACATGCAAAAACGCCATTATGAACCCGTTTAAATCATCATAAGTAAAAAGTTCTTTAGCGGCTTTTGCACTCATCTCTTTGCCGTGCCGTAATTTGTAAAGTTTTTTGACGGTTTGGATTGTACTTACAGCTTCAATGTGAAGATGAATTTCCGCTTTTGGTATTTTTTTTAATATATTGAAGAATTCATCATGGTTCAGTTTCCGACTCATTTTTTCTCCCGAAGCTAGAACATTTTACCGCAATTAAAATTTAGGAAAACGTGATTGCCTAAGAACTGAAATTCTCAGACAGTCTCTTTGCTTCGTGCGGAAAGTTCAATAACCTGACATTCTGCGTCCAGGTTGTTGATTCTAAAGTCGGCAGACTGCCGAAAAACTAACCGGCATTTTATAAAGTCCCGTTCCCTACAATTTTGATATGCCGCATTCAAATCAAACAAGCGAATTTTTGCAGCATTGAGTTACTATTATAAAATCGGCATCGAAAAGTTAAACTTTAAAACTTTTTCACGCGGCATCAGATTTTCAAATCAACAGCTGTAATTAAACC
>CAUUGI010000099.1:0-7089 GCA_963544675.1 uncultured Treponema sp. | reverse complement strand
ACTGTTTGATTCGTGCGTCGGGGGTGTTGATTTCCATTATTCCGAAAAAAATCTTTTAGATGTATAATGCCGGCATGAACAGTAAAAAAGTAAAACTGAATAAAAAAGATTTTTTGAATAGTCCAAAATACCGTAGACGCTTCAAAATCATAAAAACATTTATCTACAGTCGGCTTTTTTCCGTGTGGATACTTATTTTAGCCCAGCTTGCCCTTATGGCATTTTTCTGCATCAGACTTGAACGGTATTTGCCGTACTATTTTGGCGGAAGCGTTGCAATCAGCATTATTTTTCTGTGTTATCTTGTAAACAGCAGAGGAAAAAACGAATTTAAAATAGCATGGCTCCTTCCCGTTATGGTTCTGCCGCTTTTCGGAATATCGCTTTATATATTGTATCGAACAAATTTCGGCGGGCGGCGCACGGCAAAATATCTTAAAAAAATAAAAGAAGAATCCGCCGCTTTTATGCGCCGCCCTGAAGAAACCTGCCGCGCTCTTGAGCTCTATCCCAAAGCCGGCGACATTGCGCTCTACTTGAGCAGAGCGGAAAATTATGCGGCATATACGGATTCTTCGTGCAAATATTTTTCTTCCGGCGAAGAAGCGTTTTGCGATATGCTCATTGAACTTGAAAAAGCCGAAAAATCGATATTTCTTGAATATTTCATAATTGAAAACGGAAATATGTGGAATCAAACTGCAAAGATTTTATCCCGTAAAGCCGCAGAGGGCGTCGATATAAGAATTCTCTACGACAGCTTAGGCTCAGCCGCTCTTGCTTCAGGTAAATACCTTGCTTATTTAAATGACATGGGAATAAAAGCTGCAATATTTATGCCGTTCATTCCGTTTTTTGATTCGGGATTAAATACACGTGATCATCGGAAATTCTGCATAATAGACGGGCAGACGGCATATACGGGCGGAATAAACATCGGTGATGTTTATATAAACGATACGGGACACAAAAGATTTTCATACTGGAAAGACAGTGCCGTAAAAATAAAAGGACCTGCCGTGCGGACATTTACGGTAATGTTTTTGCAGCTTTGGAATCTTGCAAACAGAAGGAACAAATTTGCTTTGGAAGATTATAAAAAATATGCAGATATCGAATATCTCAGGGAAAACGGCGGCGGCGTTATAATTCCTTACGGCGATGACGCTTACAATAATGAAGATGTTGCGTGCAATGTATACAATTATATTCTTTCCAAATCGCATGATTATGTGCATATAATCACGCCGTACATAATAATCGATAATACTTTGCTTTATTCTTTAATTTTTGCAGCACGCCGCGGTGTTGAAGTTTCTCTGATTGTGCCGAAATATTTTGACCATTTTATAACATTTTGCGTCGGTCAGAATTTTATAAAAATACTTTTGGAAAACAAAATCCGCGTTTACAGATTCAAAGACGGTTTTGTCCACTCAAAACTTTTTGTTTCCGATGCAAAGCGCGCTGCCGTCGGTACAATCAATCTCGATTACCGCAGTCTTTACCACCATTTTGAAGACGGCGTATTTTTATACTCTTGCCCTGAAATTGAGAATATAGAATCGGATTTTCAAAATACAATAGCACGCTCGGAAGAAATAACTCTCAAAAATTACAATGACATTCCCGTTTTTTACCGCATAATCGGGTGGTTGTTCCGCATTTTCGCGCCGTTGCTTTAAAAATAAAAGTGCCGTGCGAGAGTTTTTGTGTTGAGATGATTTTATACATTCCGCTCAAAACTGCGTTCGATTTAATCATAATATGATTTGTCGATATTTATTACTTGGAGTTTCGGTGCGAAGTACAGGAGAATAGAATTATGGTCGGGATGTTAAATAGGTCGAATGTAGAGTTTTTTCAAAACTCAAAATTGATGCTAAAAAAAAAGTTGAAAAACCTCACACGTTTTTCAACTTTTAATGAAGACACAAACTTGTCAGATGTCCGGATGTCTTATACACCTGACGTTCGTACTTTTATTATCGGGCGGCGAATTTGTAACTTTAATAAAAAGTAACGTTATTTTCGATTTTCTCTGCGCATTCCGTTTTGTGGAATAAAATACTTGTTTTCGGTATATTAAATCTGTTCGATAATTTCGTTATCACTCAGGTCGGCAAGTTTTAAACTAACCTGTTCCGATATTGAAGTTTCCGAACAGCTTTATTAACTAAGCAGAGCAGCCTGCTAAACCGATTTTGTTGTGCGGCGGCTGACTGTATATTTTTCCGGTTCAAAACCTCGCAACGGTTTTGATGTAGAATCCTGCCTAAAAATATCGATTTAATATCGTATTTTATACTTTTGAGGTGTTTATTTATGAAAAAAATCATTACGGGTGCGCTTGCACTGTTTCTTGCCGCCGGATTATTCGCGTATAATCCGCCTGCCGGAGGGCAAAACATGTATGTGCTTTCAAGTCCCCTTCAGCTTACTTCTGCGTCATCTGCTGCAGGCGGCGCAATTTTTTATCCCGGACCGTATTCAGCGGCTTTTAATCCCGCGCTTCCTGCTTTGGAGCAAAGGATTACGCTTGATGCAGGATTTTCGGTATTAGCCGCAAATAATTTTAATTCCGCTTTGCAGACCGGAATTCTTATTCCTACAAAAAGATTTGTTGCAAGCGGAATGCTGCAAGGCGTCTTCCTTAATTCCGATAAAATCGATTTGGATAATTCTATAAATCTTAAAATGGGACTTTCCAAAGAGATTGCCGCCAGAATAAGCGTCGGTTTTAATGTAACCGGCGGAGTTATTTGGGGAAGTGATTCCGATTGGCTTTTAAACGGAGACATAGGCGCACTTTACCGCAGAGAATCTCTTGGATTTATGAAAGATTTTAGAGTCGGCGTTTCCGTTTTGAATCTTGGAAAGACTTTTACAGATAAAAAACTTATCGGAATCAAAGACAAGGATAAAGATATTCTTGCATATAAACATTCCGTAGATTCTTTTCCGAATTTTGCAACTGTGCGCACCGGTGCCGCAGCCCTGTTCGTCGATAACGGTATTATAAAATTGGGACCATCGCTTGATATAACTACTACGGCATTTCAGAATGTTATATTTGACGCGGGCTTTCAGTTCGGTATTAAAGATATCGTATTTTTATATGTGTCGGAAAGTATCGACCTTTCGGAAGCGATTGCCGGATATTCAAACTTTATGCCCGCAATAGGACTCGGCGTTAAATTCGACTTTAAAACAAAGAACAATGAATATCTTAAAAAACACAGCTGGGATGCAAGCGAAATGCTCGTTGCCGCTGCATGGCAGCAGCGTTATGATTCGATTCAAGCGGTTTCTGCAGGTGCTGTAATAAAGCTCGGTCAGCAGGATACTGATCCGCCTGTCATTACGATTTGGGACGGAGAAGAATAGGAGACGGCTATGAACAAGGGTACTAATATGAAAAAAATCGTTTCTGCGGCGGCAGGAATTGCTATGATTCTTCTGCCTGTGTCTTTGTCGGCAGAGAAAAAAGAAAGATACATATCGCCTAATAATGACGGTGTACAAGATGAACTTGTAATTCCTTTGAAAATTCAAGAAAGGCGGATGATAAGTTCTTGGCAGCTTATTATAAAAAATAAAGACGGTGCGATTATTCGCACAATCGGAAATAAAGTTGCTTTGCCGTCAAAACTTACGTTTAAGCAGTTCTTTAAACAAATTGCTGCTCCGAAAGCCGGTGTTGAAGTGCCGGAAAAAGTAATTTGGAACGGCATTATGGATAACGGAGAATATGCACCCGACGGAACTTATTATTATCATTTTGAAGCTTCCGATGATAACGGCAATAAAGGCGAAACCGGAATCTATACGGTGGTTTTGGACACAGTCGCGCCTGAAGCCGATTTGACTCAGCCGAAAGATAAGATTTTCGGAGAAGGTGCAAAATCCGATTTCCGAATAAAACAGTCCGGCACGAAAGAAGATTTGTGGACGGGCGTTTTTAAAAATGCTTCCGGCAAGCCTGTCCGCACATTTACATGGAAAAACGATGAGCCTTCCGAAGTAAAATGGAACGGTACGGATGATGCGGGATTGGTCGTTTCCGACGGAGTTTATTCTTATGAACTTTCGTCGCGCGACCGTGCAGGAAATATTTCCGCGCCCGCCTCTGTTTCCAACATAATTTATTCTGCGGAAAAGCCTGCCACAAATATTATGATTTCCGGAGACAGGTATTTTTCACCCGACACGGACAGCAAAAAATCTTCTGTGGAACTTGCAGTTCGTATTCCCGTTCCTGAAGAATCAAGCGGCAATAAACTTACCGCGTGGTCTGTTTCCGTAACAGGTGTGGACGGAAAGGTTTACAGAACGTACGATCAGTCAAAACAAGCTGTTCCGCCATCTTCCATAATATTTGACGGAAAAGACGATAACGGAAAACTTCTTCCACAGGGACGCTATCAAGCCGTTGTTTCGGCATCATATTTGAACGGTTATGAAGCCGAAAAAATCCGTTCGCCGGAATTTGTAATCGATACAACAAAACCTGCAGCGCAAATCGGAGCGGCGGAAAAAGAATTCGGCGGCTCGGCAAAACCTCGCCAGACAATTTCTATCCGAGTTGATGATTCTGCAAAATTTGCGCCGGTTTCTTCATGGACGGGAAGGATTTTCAATGCGGTAAATCCTCAAGAAACGGTAAAACAATTTGATTTCGGACAGTTCCCGCCTGAAAGCGTTGAGTGGGACGGTTTTGCCGATGACGGAAAACTTGCTCCGAACGGCTCGTACAGATTTGAACTTACAGCTTCCGACCTTGCCGGAAATACGGGAACGAGCGTTTCCAACTCCGCATTTACGCTTAATACAGCCGATGCTAAAGTTATTTTAAGTGCGCAGTACAACGCTTTCAGTCCCGACGGAAACGGCGTAAAAGATACTATTTCGTTTACTCCCAAACTTATTGATGCCGGAGATCTTGCAGATTACTCGTTCAATATAATTGATTCCGGCGGAACTCCTGTATATTCTGTAAACGGAAGCGGAAAACTTCCCGCTTCGTTCCAGTGGAACGGGAAGAATGCTTCAGACGGAAGAATTGTAGAAGGTGCTTACACAGCTTCTTTGAAACTTTCTACGATCAGCGGTTCAACTGCAACTGCTTCAACCTCTCCTTTCGTACTTGACGTAACGGCTCCAAAACTTTCCGCATCCGCACCGTACACGGCATTCTCTCCGGATGGAGACGGAAATCAGGATGTGCTCCGCGTAAATATTTCCGATTGCAGTCGAGAAGATTTGTGGAAAGCGGAAGTAAAAGATTCTTCGGGTAAAACCGTAAAAATGTTTACTTGGAAAGATTTTGTGCGCACGGACGGAAAAGACGGATTTGACTGGAACGGTTCCGATGAATCCGGCAACAAAGCGAAAGACGGAATATACAGCCTTGTAATTTCTTCAGAAGATGAAGCCGGAAATAAATTCTCCACATCGATTGCGAAGATCAATCTTGACGGTCGCGAAACAAAGGCTTATGTAACTGCGGAGCTTGACGGAATTTCTCCGAACGGCGACAAATATCTTGAAACTCAGACTTTTACAATCCGTGCAACAGTTGCAGATGGAATTCAATCATGGAATTTTGACGTGCGCGGAGAAGACGGAAAAGCTGTTCGCAGCTGGTCGGGCGGAGACGGCACGAATCTTCCGGCTTCAATTGTGTGGGACGGACTTGATTCGTCCGGCAAACCTGCAGAAGGTACTTTCACAGGAGCCTTGCAGGTTTCATACAAAAAAGGAAACAAAGTGAATGCGGTCTCGTCTCCGTTTATATGTACCGCAACGCCGCCGCTCCTTGAAGTGCAGACGAATCCGAAATATTTCAGCCCGGATAATGATGGAATGGACGATGATTTGTTTATTTATCTTAAAGGCTCCACAAAAGCGTTTATCAAAAACTGGTCGTTCGTAATAGATGATCCGCGAGGCAAAGTCTTCTGGAAGATTTCCGGAAAGAATTCGATTACGGAACGCATAACATGGGACGGATTAAGCAATACGCAAAAAGATTCCGCCGGACGGGCGGAGCGTGTACAGTCGGCGATGGATTATCCGTATACGTTTACGGTTACGGATTCTCTCGGTATGACAAGCTCTAAAAAAGGTATTATTTCTATAGATATTCTTGTTATACGGGATGGAAACGTGCTTAAAATGGCAGTTCCGTCCATCATATTCCGCAGCGATGCCGCCGACTTTAAAACCGATTCGGAAGTTAAAAACGGTCTTAAAGCGGATGTCGCCGCAAAGAATGAAGCGGTATTAAGCCGAATTGCGGAAGTTTTGAATAAATTTAAGGAATACAACGTTACGATTGTCGGTCATGCAAACCGCGTAACCGATAACGAAGCGGAAGAAACGGAAGATAACCCGAATGCATGGGGACCCGCCCTTATTCCGCTTTCAAAAGCGCGCGCAGAATTTGTGAAATCCTATCTTACAAAGCGCGGTGTAAGCGGTTCGAGACTTATTACCGACGGAAAAGGCGGAACTCAGCTTGTTGTTGATTATAAAGACAAAGACAACAACTGGAAGAATCGTCGCGTAGAGTTTATCTTGAATAAGTAACAGTTTGAATGTCGAGTTTGGGAAAACTCGATATTCAAACTAATAAAATGGTATTGGCGGATGTTGACATTGATTTTGATATCTGCTAATATCCGCTCACATTCGAAAGGATGTACGGTTGCTTAGCTCAGCTGGTAGAGCAATGGACTGTTAATCCATGTGTCGCAGGTTCAAAACCTGCAGCAGCCGCCTAGGACTTGGTAAAACAAGTCCTTTTTTTATTTTAAAATAATAAACGTTTTATGAATAAAAATTTGCGGCAATTTGGGCAAGCAGTAAATAGTAATGTCTCCATTCTTTTCGAACCGGCGATATTTTTTATATTGGAATCTTGAAGTCAGTCCCCATATATTTAATCAATTCTTTTTCGGGAGTTGAGCCGTCCGGGATTTTTCTTGAATAGAAATTCATCCATGACTGAATTTCTGTAAATAAAGCAGGATTCAATCCGGAAAAATCTGTTCCTTTGGGATAAAAGCGTCTGAATATTCTGTTGTG
>CAUUGI010000098.1:0-7106 GCA_963544675.1 uncultured Treponema sp. | reverse complement strand
GTATTTATTATTGTTTCCGTGCCTGCACCTGTTTTAAGAGCGGCAAGCCCTTTTGCTCCCAAGCCTACATCCTTTTTGAATTCCGGCTTGGCAGACCCTTCAATTGTAAGAGAAAATTCGTTGGTACCTGCACTTGCACTGTTCACGGTTTCTTCAAATGTTACGGAAGCGGCAGTAACTGTTTGAATTTTTGCGTTTGCACCTAATTCAAGTTTGCCGTTGTATGTCTGTGCATTGTTTGTTTTTATTAAACTTGAGTTTAATAAAGTTAATCCGCTGCTTGACGTAAACGAATCCAAAGCATTTGAGCCGCCAACAATTCCGTTAAATTCCGTAGACGCGGCACCTGCTATCGTTAAAGTCTTTGCACCGTCCACCGTTGAATCGAATTTTACGTCGGAAGCCGTAAGTGCTGTATTTTCCGAAAGTGTTACCGCGCCTTTATATTCCTGATTTCCGCTTGTTTTTATAGAAGCCGCGTTGATTGTTGTAAGACCCGTGCCGGTTGTAAGACTCGTCAAAGGCGCAGTATTACCGACAACTCCGTTAAATTCCGTAGGTGCGGAACCTGCTATCGTCAACGCTTTTGAGCCGTTTACGGTTGCGCTGAATGTTATTTTGGAAGCTGTAAATGTTACATCCGCGCCGAGTTCAAGCGCACCTGCATATTTCTGCTCGCCCGTTGTCGTTACGGTGCCGTTATTAAAAATAATCTTACCGGCATTTACGGACGCATCAAAAGAATCTGCCGAAATGCCGTTATTGAATGTCATCGTGTAGCCTGCGGACTTTTTTACGATGAGCTTTTTATACGTATATACAGGAGGTGTCGGCATAGTTATCGCAAGCACATCGCTGCCGTCCTCCGCACCGTAATACTCAATGGCGGATGTCGGTAAATGTGCTGTATCAGGTGATGAAAGCACCGGAGCACTTTGACTGCCGTATAATGCAATCGTACCCTTATTTTCTATTTTATCGGCAGCACTAATCTTACATTTGCCCAAACCGATACGTTTATGTGCGTTTACCGTAAATGATTTTAGTGCCAATGATGTTGTAAGCGGTGAACCTATACCGTTTCCAAGCTCAAGATCTTGTCCGCCGTCCGCAGTATCAGCAGTATCAATTATAATATCCGCAGTTGAACCTGTATGAGGGGGAACATGATTGCGGGACATCCCGTCAGGGTAAGCCCAGTTTGCTTCATCAGTCCAATTTGTAGAATGCGTTCCTTTCCAATAAAAATCGGTTGAAAACCAATTTTCGGTCGTTGCAGGTGAATAATTTGAATCTTTTACATAATCATCACTTTGCGATAAATTAAGTTTGTGAGCATTTCCGCCGGAATCTACTGATTTGGATTTATCTACAACAACATAACTGAAATCTTCGTATACCGGAACGGAAGAAAAATACACATTCCATTTTGTAGAATTGGTAGAACCAAGTGTAAGAGGTTTAGACACAGCATTGCCTTTCAAGCTGATAGAATTGTTGATTGTCTGTGTCTTTCCGCCCTCAAACTTTACCGAAGTAGCGGCGGCTATACTCGAATTATCAACTTTAAATGAAGAGAATGTATTATCCTCTTTTATTTCCGCATTACCCGTAAGGTGTAAAACAAAGTTATTGTCAAAGCCTTTATTAAATTTTGCGGTTCCGGATGTTTTGATTTCCAGCTTGTTCGGTGTGCCCATAACTTTTTTATTAAAACTTATATTGCCGCTTCCGGTTTCCATTGTAGTATCGAAAGTCAGCGTTACGTTATTTGAACTTAAAAAATCAATCGCTTTGTCAGCAGTCGTAATCTTGCCGGAAATATTTGTCGCCCCCGAGCCGCTTCTTTTAATGCCGCCTTTAAAATTGCAGTCTCCTTTTAATGTAAGCGCATTGTTAGTCTTAAATTCTGTCTGATTTGTAAACGTAAAGTTCGCGCCGCCGTTAAAATTGAGAGCACCGGAAGTTGCGGAATCCGTAAAACTGCCGCTAACCGTTACAATCTTTTGAAAAGTTAATGTGTTGGTTCCCGTATGCTCCAAATTCGCCGTTACAACTTCTTCCGAAAAGTCTGAAGTACCGCTGCCTCTGTGCTTAAAAGTACCTAATGTAACTTTTTTGTAGAATGCAGCATTTCCTGTGCCGGTGTGTTCCAAAATACCTGCTACATTCACCGGTGCGTTTACTGTTACGCCGCCCGGTGCGGAGTTTATTTGGAACGCGGAGGCTTTTAGTTTTCCTTCGGATTCTTCTACCGTAACACCACCGGATGCTTTGTCAATTATAATAAGATTGCCGAAATCCGTATCGGACGCATTTACTTTTATTTTCTGCGACGCAGTTCCATTCAATTTTACTGTGTGGCTGCTTCCGGAAAACGTTCCCTGTGAAAAGTCTACATCGCCTCCGATTTCTATTGTTTTGGAAGGAGCATTTATTGTACCGTTATTTATAAAATTTCTTTTTACGGTAATCGAATTACCTAATGTCAAAACTGCACCTGTATCAACTTCAATATTTGCAAAAATGCAATTATTCGATCCTGTGCTGAAACTTGCACTTCCGGTAAATTTTAAAGTACCTGTACCGTTTCCGCTTACTCCGGCACCATTAAAGGAGCCTATACCTGTACAAACCAGTGTCTCTAATTTTAAGTTTGCGTTTTCCAATTCAACAAGACCGTTTTGTATATTCACAGTTTTTGCAAATGCATCCGAAGTTATTGAAACTGTTTTTGAAGAAGGAATCGTAACATTATCGTTTATTGTAGGAATGCCCGTCGGACTCCAATGCGCAGCTGTATGCCAGTCGCCTACGCCTGAAAGTGGTGCCCACGTATAATTTGTCGCATAAGAATGTGCAGCGTTGAAAAATAAAAATGCGGTAAGAATAATGTGCGGTAATTTGTATGATTTTAATTTAAAAGAAGAAAATGTATTCACGGCAAACCTCATGACCTGTCGGATATTCAAGATTATAACGAGCTTATATGTAATCCTCAACTATCACAAAATTATCGTAAAATATGCTAATCGTCTATTGAATCTAAGGCTATAAATCGGCGTGAATGGACAGCATTCATGCTTAGCTGTATTATTTGCGCATGAAATCGGTTACTACTATTATTCCGACCCCTTCAATGTTTAAACGCTCCGTGCTGATAGTTCTTGGAGCCGTGTTGTATGCAGTAAACTTAAATACGTTTGTGTACAGCGCAAATCTTTTTCCCGGGGGCTTTGCCGGAATTGCGCTTTTAATTACACGAAGCACAGAAAAATTTGCGAGGATTTCGATTCCGTATTCGGCAGTATATCTTCTCTTAAATGCTTTTCCCGTTTACATAAGTTTTCGATTTATAGGCAAAAAATTTACGATTTTTTCGCTTGTAATGATTCTTTTATCTTCCGTGCTTAAAGATTTTCTGCCGGTTTTTATGATTACCGATGATGTTTTATTGTGTTCGATATTCGGCGGCTTACTAAGCGGACTTTCCATTATGTTCTGCCTTTATGCCGATGCGACAAGCGGCGGAACGGATTTTATTGCAATATATTTTTCGGAACGAAAGAAGAAGAATATGTGGAATGTAATATTTGCAGGAAATTGTGTCGTACTTGCCGTAGCGGGACTTATTTTCGGCTGGGACAGAGCACTTTATTCCATAATATTTCAATTTGCTTCAACCCAAGTGTTGAATATGCTCTATCATCGGTACCAAAAATCCACTCTCTTAATAATTACCGAAAAACCGGACGAAATTTTTGACATTATAAGTAAAAACACAAATCACGGCGCAACGAAATTTGAAGGAACAGGCTGCTATAAAAACACAAAAAAGACTTTGCTTTACACAGTCGTATCTTCCGATGAAGCAGCCGTTCTATTTAAGTTGATTGAAAAAGCCGATCCGCAGGCATTCGTAAATGCTCTAAAAACAAAAGATTTGCTGGGAAAATTCTTTACCCGCCCCAATGATTAAAAGGGCTTTACCGTAGATTTTATTCGTGCGGAGGGAGTAATTTTACCTACAGCCGACAATTTTTCGGATTATTGAATTCCGGTAAAATATTGTATAATAAGGCTATGTCGGAACTTTCATTCAAAGTCTACTGCATAGAAAATTACGCTGAATATAAAAACAAATCGTCTTCGGAGGTTTTTGAGCAATTTTTAAAATCGAAATTGCTCGATCACATTAAAACGGACTATGAAGATTTGCACGGAATGGGAAAAGAATATCTGATGAATTATTTTGACCGATGGCTCGGAGAAGACAGCAAATGATTGTGTACCACGGTTCATCGACTAAGATTGAAAAACCTAAAATCATAATTCGAGAAAAAGGCAGAGATTTCGGATTCGGTTTTTATACGACGACTGTAAAAAAACAGGCGGAACGCTGGGCTCTTCGCACGGCAAGACTTGATTCGCTCAAATCAAAAACTCGGAAAGATGCTATTGTGAACATCTATTATTTTGACGAAAAACAAGCGGAACTTCTAAACACAAAGGAATTTACGAATTCGGATTTAGAATGGCTTGAATTTATTGTGCATTGCCGTTCGAATTTGTCTTACAACCATAATTTTGATATTGTCTCCGGTAAAATTGCCGACGATAGAGTCGGGGAAACGATTGAATACGTACTTGCCGGCGTTATGCGAAAAGAAGACGCAGTTGAACGTTTGCGTTTTGAAAAAATAAACAATCAAATTTGCTTCTGCACGGAAATTTCTTTGAAACTGCTTTCTTTTAAAGAAAGTTATACGGTACATTCAATGAATTAGGCGGTTTTATGGCTGACACACATCATCTTATAAAGACGATTTTGATTCCTCAGATAGCGGAATTATTGATAAAACACAAAGGTCTATCGGAAGATGCCGCATTGAAAACCATCTACGAATCTCCCGTCGCGCCTCTTTTGGAAGATGACTCAATGGGATTGTACGGGCAGAGCGCAGTTTATTTGTACGGATTGATTACGGAAGCGGAGAACTAAGAAAAATATTCGTATTGAATAACCGCGTAGAAAGTGCGGCTAATCTCGGCTTTACAAAAATAATTCTGCGATTCCGTTTTTTAAAACAGATGGCGAATGGACGTTTTGTTTCGGATAGACTCCAAAATAAATACGCATCCGTGCCGCATAAATAAATACGCCGATCCGCAGGCGTTTGTAAATGCTCTCAAAACAAAATATTTGCCGGGAAAATTCTTTACCCGCCCCAATGATTAAATCGTCAATGCAATTTCTATTCCGCAATTTTGAAAATTTCTTGATTTTGCGGAATAGAAAAGATAAAAGTATTGCACGGCACAATTGCAGCGGAGAATAAACCGTCATACTCGGTTCTCTGTATTTTCCGACCGCACAGTCATGTTGCTTACCCTTTTTTTTTTCAGTAAACTTGCGAATATAATCTCTCATAAAAATGAGTATATTCACGAGGTAAAAATGAAAAACTTTGCAAAAGCATTTATCTTTTTGAGCATTGCGGGAATGTCTTTTTCTTGCGCAAAACCCAAGTCGCCGGTATACAAAGACGGAACGTATACTGCGGTAAGCGAAAAAGATGATTGGGGCGGCTGGGCGGATATTTCAATCACCGTTCAGGATAAAAAGATTGTAGACTGCACTTTTATCACCTACGACAAAGACGGTACTGTCAAAGACAAAACTTACGGAATGCAGGACGGGCAGATTAAAAATGCGGGACTTTACAAGATTGCGCAGGCTTCCGTTGAAGGCACAAAAAAATATCCTGGTCTTCTTTTAGAAAAACAGAATATCAACAAGATTGATGCAGTAAGCGGAGCGACGGTTTCTCACCGGCTGTTCCAAGACGCGGCAAGAAAAGCCTTACAAAACGCAGTTGAGTAACGGTTTTAGACACTATGGATAATCTTGACACATTTACGCTTGCAAAATTAAATATCCTTCGAAAGCCGTTTCGTTCGGCAAGCCTTGCATTTTTGACGTTCGCACTTGCATTTACGCTCTTTACGGGTAGTTTCCTCGTAAAAAGTTTAAAAGAAGGGCTTGCCTCTCTTTCAAACCGACTGGGCGCGGATATTATTGTTGTGCCTCAGGGCTACGACAGCAAAATTGAAAGCGCACTTTTACGCGGCGAGCCGAATAATTTTTATTTTGAACGCACCGCGCTCGATGTTGTGCGGAATATTGACGGTGTAGAAAAAGCAAGCCCGCAGCTTTTTGTAGCAACTCTTTCCGCAGGCTGTTGCTCTTTTCCGCTGCAAGTCATCGGGCTTGATTTTGAAAGCGATTTTTGCATTCTTCCGTGGCTCAAGCAGCACGTTAAATTTCCCTTAAAAGATAATCAAATCATCGTCGGCGCAAATATCGTCGGCAATTACAATTCCGAATTGAAATTCTTTAATCAATCTTTTGCAATTGCGGGCAGACTTTCAAAAACGGGCATGGGATTCGACAATTCCGTATTTATGAGCGTGCAGAACGCGCAGCGGCTTATAAAAGAATACGAGCGGATTATGCAGCACCCCGCTTCCGACAACGAAAACCTTATTTCAAGCATTATGGTGCGCGTAAAGCCCGGAAGCGACATTATGCAGACCGCACAAAAAATCAGAAGCGCGTTTAAAGGTCAGCAGATTTATCCGCTTGCCGCAAAAAATATGATGTCGAATGTTGCGGCTGCAATAGGAAGTCTTTCGTTTTACGTTCACATTTTGACTCTTGTTCTTTGGATTTTGACTTTCCTTGTTCTGTTTACCGTTTTTTCGTCCATTATAAACGAACGTAAAAAAGAATTTGCGATGATGAGGATTTTAGGTGCGACAAAGAAAAAGCTTATTTCTCTCGCGTTTACAGAATCCCTTATCATAAGCGGCGGCGGAGCGTCGGCAGGTTCTTTCCTTGCGCTTTGCGTTGTCCTCTTGTTCAATCAGGCATTCAGCCAAGCGGTAAAACTGCCTTACCTTCGTCCGCACGCGCTTTGGATTTGCGGATTGTTTGTTACTGTAACGCTGCTCGTTTCGGCGGCAGGTCCCGTTGCGTCGCTTAAAATGATGAGACAATTTTCTAAAGCGCAAGATGCATTAAATGCGCGTGAAGAATAGGCGAG
>CAUUGI010000097.1:0-7107 GCA_963544675.1 uncultured Treponema sp. | reverse complement strand
GTACATCTTGCGCGCGTAAGAAAGATGAATTCCTTGCAATAGCGGCTGTAAAATTCATCAAACGGGATTTCAGCTCCGTCCTTAAACACTACGCATCTGAACTTTCCACGTCCGTCGAAATATGGAAATATCGCCGCACATTCATTAAAAACTTTTATCTCGGGGCTGCGGCGGTCGGTTTCGCGTATAGCCGCAAAATAAAATGTTTCAGGTTCGGTTGCCGCAAGAACATATAAAAGAGGCTTCAGCACCGTTGCGGAATAGCCGGTATCTTTTATAAAACCTGAAAGATTTCTTATTCCCTGCGAAGTAAGTTCCGCCGCAAACGGTTCAAAAGAAACATCGACACCGGATTCATTATACAGATATTTGTGTCCGGTACGGACGGAATAAATTGCCGCTGCAAGATTCCGCACCCAATCAAGAGAAAACGAAAGATCGTATTTTTGCGAAAGAACACCTTGAAATCCGGTATCTTTATATGAAACCGTCTGCATAAGAAGCGGTTCACGCTTTAATTTGCCGCCCGTAAGAGGTTCAATAATACCGTCCGCAATCCATTTTAAAAATCCTGCACCGGAAAGCGCAAGTTTATTTTTTTCTTCCGGCTGAACGGGACGCTCCTCTCCTGTAGAAATATATACCGATTCTCCATCTTCATTGCACATTGCGTCTTCAGTATACAAAATAGAATGCTGCTTTTGTTTTATATAATAAATCATCTGGAGCGAAGCATGGTAGCCGTTGGTGTGAATCTGAGTATACTGCCACGGAAGCATTCCTGAAGTCCATTTTACAATTTCTTCAAAGGAAGCCGTATAAAAGCGTGAAAAAGACAATCCGGTAGGCACTCCGCGTGAAGCATACAAACCGTAAATCAAAAAATCGGCAAATGAGGTTTTTGCGGACGGAGTAAACTGTACATAAACTTCGCTGTCGGCAGCAAAATAATAACGGATGGAAGACGGCACACCTGTCTTTTTATCGCGCACCAAAAGCCAAGAGCCGGCTCCGTCGCCGGGAAAGACATCTTGCAGCTCTGTAGACCTGCCTTTATCGGAATAGATATCTACTTCTATCTGCGCATACGGAGCAACAAAAATATTGAATGAATCTTCTGTTTCCTCAAGTCGGACTTGGAACTTCTGCCCTACGCTGTTTTCGCGGATTTCGGGACGATTCATTCGGACGGATGAAAGCGGTGCTTCAAACCATGTTTCAACCAAATCTTTGCGTATTTCCGAGGAATCGGGAATTCCGTATCGATTATATAAAGCAAAAAGCGGTGCGCTGCCAAACAACAGCACTGTAAGACAAAAATAAACAGCGCATTTTCTGTTCATCGAATACATTAAACACCCTCCGTGTTATAAATTTACCTTTTTAAGCGGGACGGAAGTCAATATTCCGGTATTTACAGCAGGAACAGCGGAAAGCAATACCGGTTCCGGGTCATTAAATCCTGCGGCTCCTGCTGCAAGACGGATTTCAGGGCGGACTTTCGTACCGTCCGGATTTACAATTATACCGTTTTCATCTTCGTCCGGATGCTTTCCTGCAGGAGCGTTGGACAGAAGCAGTTTTAAACGGTTAAGCTGATTTACTTCGCTTGAGCCGGGATCATAATCTATTGCGCTGATATTCGCTCCGGGAAAACGCCGCCGAAGTTCTTTTATCATTCCCTTGCCCGTAACATGATTCGGAAGACAGGCGAACGGCTGTACGCAGGCGATACTTGGAACGCCTTCTTTGATAAGCTCAACCATTTCCGCCGTTAAAAACCAGCCTTCTCCTGTAATATTGCCAAGCTTAACTATGTCGTCAACACCTTTCATAAGTTCATATATTGAAGACGGCGGCTCAAAACGCCTGCTTTTGGAAAGATATTTTTTCATCTTTCCGCGATAGAACTCAAGGAAACTAACAAGAAGTCGCGCATTGCGTTCAGTCTTTTTCGGGAAAGCAAGTTCTTCATGGCGGAAAATTCCCGTGCTGAAAGAATATGCAAAAAAGTCTGCAAGATCCGGCATTACGCATTCTGCACCTTCTTTTTCAATCGTTTCGACAATTTGATTGTTTGCAGTCGGATGGAATTTTACAAGTATTTCGCCTACAACACCGATACGCGGCTTTTTTATAGGCAAAAGCGGAATATTATCAAAATCTTTTATAATATTCTTTAAAAGTTTGTTATAGCCGATAATCGAAAGCGATTTAAGCTGCTTTTCAGCGCGTCCGCTCCATTTTTCATACATAGCATTTGCGGAGCCCGGCACGGATTCGTATGGGCGCGTCCGGTATAAAAGCCGCATAAGCAGGTCGCCGATTATAATGCTCATAATAAGCCGATGGAGCAAAGGCAGTGTAATCTTAAAGCCGGGATTGCTTTCAAAGGCTTGAGCACTTAGAGATATAACCGGAATTTTACTCCAACCGGCATCGTTTAATGCACGCCGGATAAAACCGATGTAATTAGTTGCGCGGCAGCCGCCTCCGGTCTGAGAAATTATCAATGATGTGTGATTTATGTCGTATTTTCCCGATTCAAGGGCGGCAATCATCTGTCCCGCAACAAGAATTGAAGGATAGCAAGCATCATTATTAACGTATTTAAGCCCGGTATCGACGGCTTTAGGGTCAATAGAATCAAGTACAATCAGATTATAGCCGCTGTACTGAAAGGCTTTTTGCAAAAGTACAAAGTGCATCGGCGAAAGCTGAGGCCCTATAATCGTGTGCGTATACTTCATTTCTTTGGTAAAGACTTGCCGCTGATATGAAGCAGGTTTCACAACTGTTGTACGGTGATGTCTTTGACGCTCTTTTACAGCGGCAATAAGCGAACGTATACGGATTCTTACAGCTCCGAGATTGGCTCCTTCGTCAATCTTGATAAGCGTATACATTCTGCCTTTAGACTTCATAATCTCGTCAACTTGGTCGGCAGTAACCGCGTCAAGTCCGCATCCGAAACTTGTAAGCTGCACAAGCTCAAGATTCGGCATTTCGGAAACAAATGCGCCTGCACGGTAAAGGCGGTTGTGATATACCCACTGGTCAACGATACGCAAAGGACGCTCAATGCTTCCGAATTGTGCAAGGCTGTCTTCCGTAAAGACCGCAAGTCCAAGTCCGTTTATCATTTCGGGAATTCCGTGATTTATTTCCGGATCTATATGATAAGGGCGGCCTGCAAGCACAATTCCGTTGCCGCCCGCGCGTATAACTTGCTCAAGCGCATCCTCACCCGCTTTTTGCGTGTCTTCACGGAATTTTTGCTGCTCCGTCCATGCGGCATCTACAGCTGCATTTATCTGCTGTTGAGTAAGGGCAGGAAAATGGACGTGCATTTCTTCATAAAGCCGCTCAGAAAGACGCTTTTTATCATAAATCGGCAAAAAGGGATCCATATAAATCAATTCAGGATTTTGCCTCAACGCGTCAACGTTGTTCCGCAAAACTTCAGGATAACTTGTTACAATCGGACAGTTGTAGTGATTACCTGCGCCGGAATCTTCTTGCAGTTCGTAAGGCGCGCATGGATAAAAGATGAATTTCAGCCCCTGCTGCAAAAGAGAGACGACATGACCGTGACTTATTTTACCGGGATAGCAGACGGATTCGGAAGGAATTGTTTCTATTCCTTTTTCATAAATATTTTTTGTCGAACGCGGCGAAAGTCGGACTCTGAACCCCAGTTTTGTAAAAAACGTAAACCACAGAGGATAATTTTCATACATATTTAATACACGAGGGATTCCTACATCACCCATAGGGGCTTCAGCGGGTTTGAGAGGCACATAATTGAATAACCGCTTGTATTTCCATTCAAACAGATTCGGCATTTTTTCACCGGAATCTTCTACGGCTGTATTATTTTTATTGCTCGCGTCAATTACATTGCCTTCAATTTCCGCACCGCGCTCACAGCGGTTTCCCGTAACAAATATACGTTTTTCTCCGCCTGTGCTGAATGAATTTATAGTAAGAAGACAATTATTCTGACATTTGCCACATCGCCGCAATTCCAAATCAACATGAAATTTCTCAAGCTCTTCAAGCGTTGCGATTCCTGAATGAATTTCTTTTATCTCGGCAGTTTTTTCGCCGGGTTTGGGAGCGGTAAGATCGCACCATTGGTCATAGGCAATAAGAGCTGAACCGTAAGCACCCATTAGACCCGCAACATCGGGGCGGAAAACTTCAACACCTGAGATTTTTTCGAAAGCGCGCAAAACCGCATCATTGTTGAACGTTCCGCCTTGGACTACAACTTTTGTTCCGATGTCGCTTGCTTTTCGAAGCTTTATTACTTTGAACAGCGCATTTTTAATTACCGAATAAGAAAGACCTGCCGAAATGTCTGCAACGGAGGCACCTTCTTTTTGCGCCTGCTTTACCCGGCTGTTCATAAAAACCGTGCAGCGACTTCCAAGATCAACAGGTTTGTCGGCAAGCAGTGCAATCTTACTGAATTCGCGTATATCCATTCCCATCGTGCGCGCAAAATTTTCAAGAAAACTTCCGCAGCCGGCGGAACAAGCTTCATTAAGCTGGATTGAAACAATGGCACCGTCTTTTATTTGAAGGCACTTCATATCTTGTCCGCCGATATCGAGCAAGAATTCGACACCGGGTACAAAAAAATCAGCAGCTCTAAAATGAGCAATCGTTTCGACTTCTCCAGAATCAACACCAAGCGCAGCTTGAAACAAGGCTTCTCCGTAACCGGTAGAGACTGCGCGGGCAATATAAACATCTTTTGGAAGAAGTCTGTATAAATCTTTTAGAACTTTTACGGCAAGCTCGACAGGATTACCTTGATTGGAAGCGTAAAAATCCCAAACTATTCGACCTTTTTGGTCAACAAGAACGGCTTTAGTCGTTGTCGAGCCTGAATCCAAGCCTAAAAATACGGGCCCCACAGTAGTGTCGAGATTTCCGCGCATCGCTTTTTCTTCTGCATGACGTTTTCTAAATTCTTCAAGTTCGTTCGCGTCATTAAAAAGCGGAGCAAGACGCTGCACTTCGGAAAGCTCCGCTCCGACAAGATTGTTAAGAGTTTCGCGGAATACGGCAATAGTGGGAAAGACCGATTTTTTTTCCGTCCCCGTTGAGCAGCTGTAAGAGCGTTCTGCGGAAAAAGCGCATCCGGCAGCAACAAAAAGCTGAGAATTTTCCGGAACAATCGTTTCTTCCGGCGTAAGTTTGAGCGTTATAACAAAACGCTCTCGCAGTTTATCAAGAAAGTGAAGCGGGCCGCCCAAAAAAGCGACGTTACCGCGTATAGGTTTTCCGCAGGCAAGCCCTGAAATTGTTTGATTCACAACCGCCTGAAAAATAGAAGCGGCAATATCTTCGCGGCGGGCACCTTCGTTAATCAGAGGCTGCACATCGGTTTTTGCAAAAACTCCGCAACGGGCGGCAATCGGATAAATCGTTGCTGCCCCTGCGGCAAGTGTATTTAAACCGGTTGCATCGGTTTCAAGAAGAGCCGCCATTTGGTCGATAAAAGCTCCTGTTCCTCCGGCGCAAGTGCCGTTCATGCGTTGTTCTACACCGCCGCTGAAATATGTTATTTTTGCGTCTTCACCACCGAGTTCAATGACCACATCCGTTTGTGGTATAAGTTTTTTTACGGCGGTGGTAGCGGCAATAACTTCCTGTATAAAAGGAATATTCAGCCACTGAGAAACGGAAAGACCTCCGGAACCGGTAACTTTTACCGAAATAGTCTGTTCTTCGCCCGCAGGAAATTTAGGTTCGATTTCATCGAAAGCTTTATTAACTACATCTATAATTGTACTGCGGATATCGGCACGGTGTCGCCTGTAATCCGAATAAATAATATTATCGTCATCATCAAGAACAGCAATTTTTACGGTAGTGGAACCTACATCAATTCCTATTCTAATAGGTATAATATCTCTGCCGGAATTTTGACTTTTTTCCATAAAACCGCCTTTCATACCAAAATGGTAATTAAAATATAATCGTTAAACGCTATTTTATCAATAATTTTGAAAAGGTGCAGGACGGTCAGGCTGCGACGATAAACACGGACAATATGCTTGACATAATCACAGTCTTTTGATATTTTTCGTCTACATCTTCTGGAGCGATGTCCGAGCGGTCGATGGAGGTAGTCTTGAAAACTATTGAGCTGAAAGGTTCCGGGGGTTCGAATCCCTCTCGCTCCGATGAGTCTGGAGGTGTGGTAGAGCGGTAATACAACGGATTGCTAATCCGTCAGTTCCGAAAGGGCTGGGCAGGTTCAACTCCTGTCGCCTCCGTTCACAACAATTATATTGTTGTACATTTTGAGACTGTAGCTCAGCTGGATTAGAGCATCACCCTGCGGAGGTGAGGGTCGCACGTTCGAATCGTGTCAGTCTCATACTGTTATTTTGGAAAGATGCGAGAGCGGTCGATTCGGGCGGTCTCGAAAACCGTTAAACCTTCGGGTTTCGGGGGTTCGAATCCCCCTCTTTCCGTTATTTATCAGTGTCAATCAAGAACTTCTATTTTTTTAGCCCGAAATTTTGGAAAGATGTCCGAGTGGTTTAAGGTACACGCTTGGAAGGCGTGCGTACCCAAAAGGTACCGGGGGTTCGAATCCCCCTCTTTCCGCTTGAGCTCAGGTGCTATGCAGATGTTCGCCGCAAAACCCCGCCAGAGCCGGAAGGCAGCAACGGTATGCGGACGAAAATCGTGCCGTAGATTACCTGAGCTCTTTTATTCGCTTTTCTATCTACCCTGTCAAGAGATGAATCGATTTTGTGAGAAAGTATAAATCTCGCAGTTTTATATGTATTTCACGTTATTAGAAGGAGATAGCTATGTCTAAAACCCTTATAATTCCGGCTCATCCTGATATTTCTCGATCTACCGTCAATCAACAACCCCGACGCAAGCATCGGGGTATGTTGTTCTCATAAGGTGATTGCACTCGGCTTTAATACCCTTTGTTACGACGCAGAGCGTCGGGGTATTAAACCCTCCGCACGAATAAATATTGGACAACAGCGATTAAACAGCACCCTGACAGTTTCTGAAATAGTCAATATTAGTGCAGTGCCTAAATATCCCAAATGTATTTAAGCAGCA
>CAUUGI010000096.1:0-7294 GCA_963544675.1 uncultured Treponema sp. | reverse complement strand
CGGAAGAACGCCGGCACAGGCGGGACACCTGATTCAAAGAAACCTGACTCACCAAGTCAGTCACCAATTCCGGAATACTTTGTAAAAGTACCCGGCAAATCAATCGCCGGAACGGAAAGCTGGACGCCAAGTTCAAGAGTGTTTATTAGCGGACGTGCGCTTGAGATAAAATCCTTTTACATGAGCGACCACGAAGTAACAAGGGCTGAGTACAAGGAGGTCATGGGAAGCCTACCGGACAATATGGCAAAGGCTTACGATAAGGACGGACATGAACTTACGGGAGAAGCCGCAGGCAAGAATCCTGTAAACTCTGTCAGCTGGTATGATGCACTGGTATACTGCAACAAGCGTTCGCTAAAAGAAAAACTCACCCCATGCTATAAAATAAGCGGCAAGACTAACCCTGACGAGTGGGGTACAGTTCCGAGTTCAGAAAACAGTACATGGGACGCTGCTGCATGCAACTTTAATGCGAACGGCTACCGATTGCCGACGGAGGCTGAATGGGAATGGGCAGCACGGAGCGGAGAGAACTACCAGTACGCCGGAAGCGACAACATCGATGAAGTTGCGTGGTATTCATCAAACACAAGCGATACAGGAACGAGAGACGTGAAGACAAAGAAAGCCAACGGCTACGGACTATACGACATGAGCGGAAACGTATGGGAATGGTGCTGGGATTGGTATGCTAGCGTAACAAATACCACGCCAAACACAGGCGCGTCGTCGGGTTCCTGCCGTTGTTGTCGTGGCGGTTCTTGGAACGGCGACGCCAGCGACGCTGGGGTTGCTCTTCGGGGCTTCAGCTCCCCGTACAACCGCTACGACAGCCTTGACTTCCGCCTTGTTCGCAACGCCAACTAGCGTTGGGCCGGCGGCGTAAGGGGTACTTCAAGTTTTATCGGTCGTCCGCCGGCTTGCAGTTTTGCCTTTGGCAAAACTGCCTAAAAAATCTGTATTCAGAAGGTGCGGTGCGACACATTTACGCTTCCATAATCGTATTATGAGTTCTGTGTCGCACTCGAGTTTTACAAAGTAAAACTCGCCGCTGGATTCGTGAGCGAGTGCGGCAGTACGTAGTGGCTAGGCCGGCTCCTTCTTTCTGCAAAAAATCGGTTTTAAATTGACGGCATTTTTCAGCAAAAAGGGAACAGGCTCGGCATCGGGTTCGAACCGCTGTAAACGTGGCGGTTCTTGGAACAACAACGCCAACAACGCTGGGGTTGCTAATCGGTACAACAACAACCCGAACAACCGCAACAACCATGGCTTCCGCCTTGTTCGCTCCGCGCAGCTCACCCTTTATTTTTGCATACGCGCAGAACTATATAGGGTAAACCGAAGAATGTCGTGTAAATGCGGTAAAAACTGCAAATGCGAATTATTTTGCGGTACAGTGGTGTCGGTAGCACGCACAGAGTGCGGGGCGAAAATTTCACTGTACCTTTTTTGAGAGAAATCATGCAGTATAAAACATTTATGTTGCCGGCAAGCGGTAACGAACATACAGAAGAAAATCTTAATATATTTTTGCGTACCCACAGAATAGTAAGCGTCCGCACTGAATTTGTTGCAGGAGAAACCCCCGCATGGTGTGTTCTTGCCGAATATGTTCAGCAATCGGAAGCTTCTCTAAAAAGTACAGGCAAGATTGATTATATGAAAGTTCTTATAACCGAAGAATTTGCTGTGTTTTCAAAACTTCGTGAACTTCGCAAAGAACTTGCTTCAAAAGATGGTGTTCCTCCGTTCGTTGTGTTTACAGATGAACAGCTTGCTTCCATCGTAAAGCAGAAACCGGAAAATCTTGGAAAACTTACAGCAATACAGGGAATTGGTCAGGCAAAGGCGGAAAAATACGGCAACGCCGTCATTAAAACGATAAATGAAACGGGCATCAAATCTATTTGACCGAATCTGCAATATTCAGAACCTGCACGAAGCATATTATAAGGCTGCAAAATCAAAACAGCTTGCCAAAGAAGTAATTTTATTCAACAAAAACTATGAACAGAATCTTGAAAAACTTCGCCGCTCTTTAATTAAAAAAAACTTACAGACAAGGAAAATATCGCCATTTTACGATTACCGATCCAAAGGAAAGGATTATAAGCACGGCACCATTTGCGGACAGGATTGTCCACCATGCAATCATAAACATTTTAGAGCCTGTTTTTGAGCGGCAGTTTATTTTTCACACCTATGCGTGTAGAGTCGGCAAAGGAACTCACTCTGCTGCCCGTTATGCGTTCAAAAAGGCGAAGGTCTGTAAATATTTTTTAAAACTTGATGTTAGAAAGTATTTTGATTCGATTGACCACTTTATTCTAAAGAAATCATTGAGTGGGATTATAAAAGACGGCACTTGTATTGAGCTTTTGTATGAAATCATTGATTTGTATACTGTCCTTGCGGTAAATCCAAGCCTGGCAAAGCAGGAAATAAACACGGCAGATAAAAAAGGTCTTCCCATCGGAAATCTTACGAGCCAGTTTTTTGCGAATTTTTATCTTTCCGGGCTTGACCATTTTGTTCTTGAGCGGTTGAAACCTTGCGGTTATGTACGCTATATGGACGATATTGTTGTATTTGAAAATTCAAAGGGACGGCTAAAATCGATTTTTACCGAGATTAAAAATTTTTGTTCCGTGCGGCTTCGCCTTTCGCTGAAAGTCCCCGTTTTTGGAATCTGTAAAAATGGAGTTCCATTTCTGGGCTGGAATATTTCCTGCAAAAAAATCGGAGTGTTAAAAAATACAAGGAACCGCATGAAAAAGAAACTGGATCAAATCGAAAGCGATTTTTTAAACGGCCGTGCAAGTTTTGAAAAAACACTCGAACGAAAAACTTCTGTTTATGCCGCAAGAAAGGTATGAGTTATGGATTTCCCTGCAATGTTCTGTATTATTTGAGAAAGGAAATGCCCGATTCTTGTTCGGAAAGTCACATTCTTTCTGCAAGAAATTGGTATCTATTCTTAAAAAATATCTTTGTTTGCGTTGCAGGTTTGCGAAACCTGCAAAATTCCGCACAATATCTTTTTTTTCCTTGACATAAACAAAAACAGTAAATACACTAATAAACATGGATTTGAGAACAGTATTAACAACCGATACGGTCAGCCTTCATTTGAAGGGGGCAACAAAGGAAGAGATAATCGATGAAATGCTGGATATTCTGGTAAAAGCCGGAAAAGTTACAGATAAAGCCAGCGCAAAAGAATGCGTACTTGATCGTGAGCGCAAAATGTCTACAGGTATGAAGCATGGAATTGCTATCCCGCACGGTAAAACAGACTCCGTTACGGATTTAGTAGCCTGCATAGGAATTTCCGACAATCCTGTTGATTTTGATTCTTTGGATCAGGAACCATGTAGAATCTTCATTATGACTCTTTCTCCGGTGAATAAAACCGGACCTCATCTTCAGTTTCTTGCTGAAGTGAGCCTTCTGTTTAAGAGTGCGGACAAACGTCAGCAGATTCTTAATACTCAGGATAAAGCTGAAGTAATTAAGATTCTTACAGAATAGTTTTTCTGCAAAAGACCTTTAACATGGATAAAGGTCTTTTTTATTTTAAAATATTAATCCTGTTCTGAAACCGGAGTTTTTGAACAGGTTAATTGTTTTAGAAAAGTATGAAATTTGAGCCTTTATTTGAATCTGAAAATAATTTACTCGTAAGAATTTCCGACGGCGAGAAGATTCTCACTTCAAATCTGCCTATTTATGATTTTGAAAATCTTTCAGTCAAAAATAATTTTTACGTTGCAGGATTAAATATTCCTCATAATAGAGTTGAACCGGAAGAAGGTGTATATGATGAGGAATTTCTTGCAGCTCTTCGCACATTATTGAAAAGAATCGAAGAAAGTGGACGTTTTGTTTTCGTCATTCCTGAATTTTCTTTGGAAAAACAGCTCGATGAAGATGAAACTGATTCTTCTGTAAAAGCTTTTGCTCATACTGCTCGCCGTATAAAAGATGCCCGCAGTGTAATCGGCTTTGCTTTGCCTGCGGCATTTATTTCTGCCGATGGAGTAAATGCTTTTGAGCCGGGCAGTCGTACATCTTTATTTATGGAAGAACTTTCTGCAAAGCACGAGCATTATCTTTATTTTTCAGATGAGTCTATAATTTTGCCGCTTGGGCTTGAATCAAAATTGCGCAAGACCGGTGTAATATTGTTCAAATAGTAGTATTTGCGAAAAACCGCAAGGTTTTCAAAATATTGTTGACATTTTCGTGAAAAGTGTCGATTTTTCTATTGTGTTTAAGTAAAAGATATGATATTTTCACACCGGATGAGCAATATCTCTTTTAAGGAGAATAAAATTATGACACAGCCGAAAATTAATGAGTTCAGCAAAAATTGTCGCACAACAGTAATTCTTTTCGGATTTATATTGGCAGCAACTGTTATTGTTGCCGCATTCTTTCCTGCAAAATCTGTAACACCGGTATCTCAGCAGCCTAAAATGAATTTAGACATCGGCGATGAAATAACTGCCGATTTCGGACTTTTGGTAGAAGAGGCGGGATTTAATGCGTCTGCTTTTTCACTTGCAGATGACGGTCTTGCGCTTTATAGGCGTCCTGATTCACGCGGAGCGGTTGAATGGTTTTATATGCGTGTAACCGGTAATAAAGAGGTTTCTGCAGCTATTCTTGATGCCGCCGATAAAAATGATATTCCCCTTTCGCTTGCGTTCTCGCTTGCCTATACCGAAAGCCGATACAAGATAAATGCCGTCAATAAAAACAGAAATGCTACTATCGATAGAGGACTTTTTCAACTCAATAATCGTTCTTTCCCCAAGCTTACGGAAGAAGAATTTTTTGATCCTGCCGTAAGTGCAAAATATGGAATGTCGCATTTAAGATTCTGTATGAATACTGCCGGAAATGAAGTCGCTGCTCTTTGTATGTATAATGCGGGAACTTCGAAAGTTCGCTCGAACAATACGCCTCAGTCGACTTTAAATTATGCCGGAAAAATTATGGCGTATCGCGAAAGACTTGACAGTCTTTTTAATGAAGAAGTTATGGCGTATTATGAAACTCGCCCTTTGTCGGGTGTTACCGTTGCTTATGCCGGCGGGCGTAAATAATAAACCTGTTGGTAACTGCGCTATCATTCAGATTGATGAGTTTTTAGTTGTTGAAATAGTAAGACTCCAAATATCGTGTTTCAAGCTAACCTGTGCTGAAACTGAAGTTTCCGGACGAGTCTGATATTTTTTTGTAGTAAAAAAAAGTCCGCGTTGATTTATTTGTAAGAGCGGTTCAATATCCTTTTTATTTTCAAAATTGTGAATTGTATGCGCTGTTTTGACCGTTTTTGACATAATTACCAATCGGTTTGTAACGGGCTTATAATTTTGTTCCCCTTTTCTACTGTAAAAACCGATAGCACGTGCCCGAAAAATCCGCTATAATCGCGCTTACGGATAAAAATTTTTAGTCCGCTCTATTTAATTTCAAAAGAGGCTTGCTTTTATGGAAGATAAAGATGTTCGCGTGCGTTACGCGCCGTCTCCGACGGGAATGCAGCATATCGGCGGAGTGCGTACGGCACTTTTTAATTATCTTTTTGCACGTTCGCGCGGTGGAAAATTCATTTTGCGTCTTGAAGATACAGACCGCACGCGTTTCGATGAAAAATATGTAAAAAATCTGTACGACACAATGTCGTGGCTCGGAATAGAATGGGATGAAGGCGGAGATAAGGGCGGAGAATATGGTCCCTATGTTCAAAGCGAGCGGTTCGAGCTGTATAAAAAATATGCGTTCGAATTGGTTGACAAGGGTGAAGCGTACTATTGCTTTTGTGATTCGGAGCGTCTTGAGCGGATTCGGAAGATTCAGACGGAAAATAAAATGGCTCCCGGCTACGATCGAAACTGCCGTCATCTTACTGCCGACGAAATAAAAGCGAACCTCGATGCCGGAAAACCTTATGTCATCCGCCTTAAAGTGCCGATGGAAGGCGTTACTAAATTTCATGATCATTTGCTCGGTGATATTGAATGGAAAAATGAAGACATCAGCCCCGATCCCGTTTTGCTTAAAAGCGACGGATTTCCGACATACCACCTTGCGAATATCGTTGATGACCACTTTATGAAAATCAGCCACGTTATGCGCGCGCAGGAATGGATTCCCTCAACACCCCTGCACGTGCAAATGTACCGTGCGTTCGGCTGGGAACATCCGGAGTTCTGCCATTTGCCGATGGTCAACGGCAAGGACGGACAAAAACTTTCCAAGCGGCACGGTGCAACGTCCGTAAACGAGTTCCGTGCGCGCGGCTATCTGCCGGAAGCTGTTATCAATTATGTCGCTATGCTCGGCTGCTCGTATATCGACGGGCAGGATATGTATTCGCTCAAAGAACTTGAAGCGAATTTCAAACTGGAACATCTGAATAAAAGTCCCGCCGTCTTCGACTACAAAAAACTTGAATGGTACAACGGTCAATATATTCGTCTTTTGTCCGACGAAGAATTGTACCGCCGCACATTGCCGTTCATCACGGGGACGGGAGACGCCGCACTCGACATCAATGTTTCCCCAGAATTCCCTGCGCCCCATGTTGGAAGCGAGTATTCCGGCGTCGCACTGGGAGATGACGGCGAGCCGTATTGCGTCGATACGTCGATGAATATGAGCGGTGCTGACGTAAAAAAGGCGCTGCTTTTGCTTATGCCGCTGATAAAGGAGCGGCTCAAATATCTTACCGACGCTGCGGAAATGGTGCATTTTATGTTTACGGAGCCGAACGTCCCTGCGCCGGAAACGATTATTCCCAAAAAACTCGATGCGGAAAAAACAAAAGAGATTCTGGCAGCGGCAAAAGATTTTGTTGCCGCGCTTCCGCCGCTTTCGCATGACGAAGCCGAAAACCGCGCGAAGGAAACTGCCGAAAAACTCGGCGTTAAGCTCGGAGACTTTATGATGCCGATCCGCATGGCGGTAACGGGAAGCCGCATCAGTCCGCCGCTTATCGGTTCGATTTTGATTTTAGGTGTACCGCGTTCACTTGAGCGCATAAACCGTACGCTTGCGGCTTTGTAATCGGAGCCGTATAGGAATGGTGAGACCGGATTTGGGGAGAGGTAATATGTTTGTTATGATTGTTGTGAGCCGGTTTTCTAAAAAAAATGCTACCATCTGAATGAAGTAAGAATCTATTAGGTTGGATTTAGAGATTAAAAACCGGAAATTCGAGTTAAAAAATCAAATAATTATGAAAAAAGCGAGAAAAAAGAAGATAAATGTATTGACA
>CAUUGI010000095.1:0-7384 GCA_963544675.1 uncultured Treponema sp. | reverse complement strand
GGAAACAATTTTTAATAAACCTGTTCTAAAACTTCGGTTTCCGAACAGGTCTAATACGTCAATCTTTTAACCGGTGATGATTTTTAGTAGTTTTTAAAGCATTTACGGGACAGGCAAAAAGCATCGGCTTTTAAGTCTGTCCCGTAAACAAATTTATTCGTCGTCCGACGGTTTTATCACCCGCACACTGCAAGCTACCGTCTTTTCTGCGCAGCAAGTTTATATACATCTAAATACTTTTCTGCGCTCTCTTCCCAAGAAAAAGTTTTCCGCATTGCGGCATTCTGCATTTCGGCAAACACAGCTTTATTGTTCGTAAAAACGCTTACGGCGCGTTTTACTGCATCAAACACAGCTTCAGGTGATATATAGTCGAAAACGAATCCTGTTCCGCCTGTCTTCCCGTCGTAATCTTCCACAGTATCGGCAAGTCCTCCTGTGCGGCGCACAATAGGAAGCGTTCCGTATAATTCCGAATATATTTGATTTAATCCGCAGGGTTCATAATGCGACGGCATTAAAAACAAGTCCGCGCCGGCTTCAATCAAATGGCTCAAACTTTCGTTATAGCCTATATATGACTTAAAATTGGGAAGTTTCCGCTCAAGTTCGTGTATTTCGTTTTCACACCATGATTCTCCGCTTCCCAGAACGATAAACTGAACGTTGAGTTCCGTGCAGATTTTATAGAGACAGCCGTACATAGGTGCAAAAACTTCCGATATTCCCTTTTGACTTACAAGCCGAGTTACCATCGCGACTATCGCAGGCTTATCATCTTCCGGAAGCCCGAAATGTTTTTGCAAAGCCTGTCTGCATATTTTTTTTCCGGACATATTATTTACATCATAGACTGCCGGAATATATTTATCGACAGCAGGATTCCAATCGCTTGTGTCCGCACCGTTTAATATTCCTACAAGAGAATCCGAGCGTACACGCATAAGTCCGTCCAATCCGAATCCGCCTGCTGCAGTTTGAATTTCATGCGCATAAGTCGGAGAAACAGTCGTAATGATATTTGCAGAACCGACAGCACCTTTTAAGAAGTTCAATCTGCCGAAATATTCAAGTCCGACGCTGCAAACGTCATCGTAACTCATTCCCAGCATATTAAAATTCTCGATAGGATAAGAACCTTGATACCCCATATTGTGAATCGTAAAAATCGACGAGGTGTTTTTGAATTCCGGTCCGCACATTCCGTACTTAAGCAGAACGGGAACAAGCGCGCCTGACCAATCATGAGAATGCATAATATCGGGAATCCAGTTCATTCGGCGGCAAAAAGCGAATGCGGCACGCGCAAGCAAAGAAAAACGCAGAGGATTGTCCTGATAATCTCCCTCGGAACCGGAACCGTATATTCCGTTACGACCGTAAAGCGGTTCATAGTCAATAAAATATACGGAAACTTTTGTGCCACTTAATTGCGCTGTATAAATATCCGCATGAATTTCATATCCGCCCATATCAACGGAAACATCACGCTCAGACAATGTAAGATTGCTCCTATCGATGTGGTAGTAGCGCGGAATAATAATCCGTACATCATGCTTTTTTGCCGAAAGATTTTTCGCAAGAGCGGAAACGGCATCGGCAAGTCCGCCTGTCTTTGCAAACGGAACCGCTTCCGAAGAAACCATAAGAATTTTCATTTTGAATGCACCGCCTTATAGAATGCTTCTTTTGAATTAAGAATCGTATTTTCAGGAACGCAAAATGCAATCCTGAACCATCCGCTGCCGCCGAAACTTGTGCCCGGCACGCAAAGTATATTGAACTGTTTTAAATGCCGGGTAAAAGCAACGTCATCTCCGTTCCATTGCTCAGGAACTTTCACAAAAAGATAAAAAGCTCCGTCAGGTATTTGATAATGCAATCCTGCATAGTCCATAACAGACATTATCAAATTCCGGCGTTTTTCATACGGAGAATAATCGCACGGAGCGTTCCAGCTTTTTGCAATTACTTTTTGAAAGAACGCAGGCGCGTTCACGTAGCCTAAAATTCTTGTGCAAAATGTACAGGCTTCTGTAAGTTTTGTTGCCGATTTGCAGGCAGGATTTATCGCAATGAAACCTATTCGCTCTCCGGGTATGCTCAAGTTTTTTGCAAAAGATGTTACAACGGCGGCATTTTCGTACACCGGAAATATAGGAGCGGCTTTTTTTCCGCCATAAGTAATTGCTCTGTAAGGCTCATCGGCAATGATAAAAGGCAAGCATCCGCATTTATTTTGAACGGAGCGTAACGCATCTGCAAGATTTTGTATTTCTTCCCTTGAATAAATGCGCCCTGTAGGATTATTAGGAGAATTTATGATGATTGCCGCCGTTTTTTGTGAGCAGGCTGATTTTACAGCCTCTATATCGAGCGAAAAATCGTTTTTTGTTTTTACCCGTTTAACAACACCGCCGTGATTTTGAATATAGTGGTCGTATTCTGCGAAGTACGGACAAAGAACGATAACTTCATCATCCGGATTAAGAACTGCTTTTAAGATAACGTTAAGTGCGCCCGCAGCTCCGCATGACATAATGATGTTTGAAAAATCAATTTTGACATCTTGTTCCAGTGATGTTTTTTCCGCCATAGCTTTGCGCACTTCCGCATAGCCTGCATTAGGCATATATCCGTGCCGACCGGGAAGCGTACTTAAAGCCGTTTCTTTTACCGCATTTATAAGTTCCGCAGGCACTTCAAGATCTGGATTTCCCAAACTGAAGTCAAACACATTTTCGGCTCCGTATTTCGCTTTCAGTGCGGCACCGTCTTCAAACATTCTGCGGATTGCGCCGGCATTGGGATTTTCAAGCAATAACTTTATTTTTTCGGATACAACATCTTTCATAGGCGGAATTATAATAGCCTTAATTTCGAATTTTATAAAGTACGCTCAAGACAAAAATAATCACACTGCCGACAGCCAGTTTTCTGAAGATGCGTTCGGATTCCTTTGAGCGTTTCGATTTTTCGATCATGCTTTTATATTCATTTTTTGTCAGGGTTAAACCATTGTTTTAAACCGTAATTTTGCATATGCAAAAATATCTGTTTCTAAAACACTGTTAGGTGTTGATGCATAAAAGCTCATCTAAAATCTTAGGCAAATCTTTATCTAAGTCGCCTTTGTAATCCGTATATGGAATTTTAAACTTATCTAATACTAATTTAAACCTTTTATATCCATCACTATCACGGCATGCAACCCAGCATACACCTAATTGATCACATTGATTTTTATTTTGGTGGGAAAGAGTATCAGCAACAAACACATTACTATCTCTTGCAATAATTGCATCCGCGCTTTCAGGATTCCCCTGCCCCATAAGTTTAACTTCACATTTATATTGTTTTCCATTGTTTTTCAGATAAAAATCAATTTCTCTATCCACATCTAAATTTTTATCTTTTACAAAATGCTCGGCATTATAATTTTGCGGAGATACTTTATATAATTTGCAAAGTGTAA
This sequence comes from uncultured Treponema sp., assembly GCA_963544675.1. Taxonomy (GTDB): domain Bacteria; phylum Spirochaetota; class Spirochaetia; order Treponematales; family Treponemataceae; genus Treponema_D. Next base: position 3,909 of record CAUUGI010000095.1, on the reverse strand, counting down.
GCATTAAATATTTTTCTGCCCTTTTTCCTGCGGTACTCCATAAGCCGCCTCTAATTGCCGCACGCTTTACCGCAAGTGTGTTTATAATAACCAAACTTTCATTAACATTTAAATCAACACTTATTCCTCTGAATTTTATTGTAAGAGTTAAATCTATTTCATTCTCATTATCAACCAATGCTTGGATTGAGTTATACAAAGAGTCAAAATGTTCTGCGGAAGCTTCAATAACAATTTGTTTTGTAGCAGAACGATACATATTACTAATCGTTTTTTTATTCAATCCCGAATTTATACATATTTCCTCTGATGATAAATCTTCAGCGAGAAAAGCATTTTTATACCAATCTATAGTTATATCTTTTGACGCTAATTTTGCTTCAACAACTTTTTTGAAAAAATCAATTGTAAATTGGAGAAACTCAGCATTCAGCAAATTCACAACTTCTATTCTATAATCTTGTGATTTTATAACACGGGTTATAATATTTTTTACAACATGGTCTTTAACAGTCATTTTATTGTCTCTTTAAATTGCTCCAAATTAAAAAATTTTGTATTTTCACTTAGATTATCAGAAATATCTCGTTTATATGATTTCATATATTCAAAATACTTTTCATCTTTCTCGGTTAGGAAAAAAAGTCTACCCATTTTTTTTGCAGTATAGCCTAATGTTCCACTGCCGGCAAAAGGGTCAAAAATTAAATCGCCCACATAGGAATAATATTCTATCACACGCTTACATAATTCAGATGGAAACACAGCCGGATGAATCTTGTCGAATTTCGGACAGATTTTCCATATATTATTAGTCTCAAATTCTCCTTTTACTTTGCTTTTTTCAACAGTTTCATAATCATATTGATGAATATTCCAATCCAATAATTTATCCGTTTGTTTACGATAAACCATTACATACTCGGTTATTGAATTAGGTTTATATCCTAAAGGCTTGTGATGCTGCTGAAAACCGCCTACTCTATTTTTTACACTATATTCCGGTTTTTCCCAAACAATATCATCTATAAATTCCCAACCTTGTTTTACTAAAATTGAATGTAAATCAAAAGGAATAGGATACCGTTTACTGGAATGAGAACGGCTGATTCTTGGTACAATTACAGGGGACGTATTAACAATCAAAAAACGGCCTTCCTTTGTTATACGATGGGTCTCTTTAAAAACATTTCCTAAAAATTGTAAATAAGCTTCATAGCTTGGATAAATAGAATAATCACGAGCATTGTAATATGGAGGAGATGTAAATGTCAGATGAATACTTTCATCTGGCACATATTTTAATGTTTCCAAAACATCTGCATTTACGATAACATTCTTAAGGAAAGAATAGGTTTCAGGATGTTTTAATGTATTTGAAGATTTTTTTTTAATTGAAAAATACTCTTTTTTTATAACCGCTTTAACCATTTCATTTTCATGATTGATTAATTGCTTTAAAACTTTATCAATTTTACTTTCACCTTTAAAAATTAACAGTCCTCGAATAGCCTGGCAGACAATTTTTGGATCTGAATCATCTAAAAGTTCAAGTAGAATATCTTTTGTTTGATCGTTTCGTAATCGTCCCAAGGCAGAAACAGCTTCTCGTTTTACGAGAGTGCTTTCATCCGAATTTACAACATTATAAAAAACTTGAATTAGATTTGTGGACTTTACTTTTCCTAAATTTTTTAAAACCAATACCCGTATTGTTTCATTATTATAATCTAATAATTCCAAAAGCCATGAATAATTAAAATCTTTTTGTATATGTCCGAGATTTTCTAAAATGAATATAAGGTTTCCGGCATTTGATAAATTTTCATTTATCAAACTTGCAAGCGAGGTGTCATTTTTCATTCGCAATCGATGAATGTCTTCTTTTGTCATCATGAATAACTATAATAAATTTTTAATCTAAATTTCTATCCCCGTACTACCCGATGATTTTATAATCTAACTAATAGCCTATTCAAAATACACATTTTATGTTCTGAAGTACATCCAGCGGCAAAAATAAAACTTGCAGCAGGCAGCAAATCAACTTAAAGTCATAACAAATCTTTCCTGCCTGCTGTCATACTGCCCTACTCCGTCGGGCGTTTTTTTAAGCCCACGTTTCCGGTACCCGCAAGTCCGACTCCCGTTTTTTGCTCCATCATCGCGCGCACTTTGAGCGGCAGTCCGAAGAGTGTAATAAATCCTTCCGCGTCCTTGTGGTTGTAAAGTTCACCGGTAGTAAAACTTGCAATGCTTTCATTGTAAAGGCTGAAGTCCGAATGACTGCCCGCGCCCTGCATAAGCCCCTTGCAAAGTTTGAGCTTTGCCCAGCCTGTAACGTTTTCTTCTGTTTTATCGACAAACGCCATGCAAGCGTCCATTAGCGGAGTGAACCATTTGCCGTCGTAGATGAGTTCTCCGACTTTTATCGAAAGTTGCTGCTTGTAATGATAGGTGTCGCGGTCAAGGCAAAGATGTTCAAGCATTCGATGGGCAAAGTAAAGGATTGCACCTCCGGGAGTTTCATAAACGCCGCGGCTTTTCATGCCGACACAACGGTTTTCGCAGATATCGACAAGACCGATACCGTTTCGCCCGCCGATTTTATTCAATTCCGTAAGAAGCTCCGGTGATGTCAATTTTTTCCCATTAACTGCGACAGGAATACCTTTTTCAAAATCGATAGTAACATACTCGCCTTTATCGGGTGCGTCCTCCGGCGCAGTTGTGTTTTTGATCATTTTTTTGTAGTCCGGCTCGTTTTCAGTTTTTTCCAGTTCCAGCCCCTCATGGCTCAAATGCCAAATATTCTCGTCGCGGCTGTACGATTGTTCTTTTTTCATAGGGACTTCAAGTCCGCGGTCTTCAAGAAATTTGATTTCCGCCTCGCGGCTGTCCATATTCCATTTATCGTCGCGCCATGCCGCAATGACTTTCAAATCCGGCGCAAAAGCCTTAATTGCAAGCTCGAACCGCACCTGATCGTTACCCTTTCCCGTTGCGCCGTGACAGATTGCAGAAGCATTTTCCTGCCGCGCGTACTCGACGAGAATCTTTCCGATGAGCGGACGCGCAGTCGATGTGCCGAGCAGGTACTCATCCTCATAAACGGCGTTCGCCTTGAGGGCAGGCCAAATATATTCTTCAATATATTCCGTACGCGCGTCGACAACATAACAAGCCGCCGCCCCGGTTTTAAGCGCGCGGCTCTTTATCGCCTGCCAATCGTCGCCCTGCCCAAGGTCTATGCAAACCGCAATTACGTCGTAATCGTAGTTTTCTTTTAGCCACGGAATAATAACAGTTGTATCCAGTCCGCCCGAATATGCAAGAATAACCTTCTCTTTTGCCATATCATGCCTCACAAAATGTATATTTATACAAAATTTATGATATTACTGTATCATTATTCATATTTTATGGCAATATATAAGCATTGCTACAGAACTAACAGTTCCTCAGAAAATGTTGATTTATTATTAATGCAAAAAATCCAATCTCCACGACGTTCTGCGTTGAACTTGTCGATTTGAATGATTATATGCCCAAATGTCTAGTTTTGAAAAACTCGACATTTTCCAACTCTTTCCGGCTCCAACAAAATGAATAGTTTTGAAATAAGCATCACTTGTGCGCAGGCGAGGTTCCGGCTGCGTGCCGCTTCGAGCGAAAAGCTCGACTGCTGCTAAGCGTGCGAGTTTGCATTGCAAACTCGGTAGTGAGCGGAGCGAACGAAGTTCTTGCCGAAAGCACAGCGAAGTTTTTCAAAACTCGAAATTGAGCTTATTTACCCGAATGTAGAGTTTTTGCACACTCGAAATCGAACCTTATAATTAAAATCTTGCCGCCTGCATCTTTCACCGCACAAAAAGTTGAGAAGTTTTAATTTCAAAAAGTCTAAATTTT
>CAUUGI010000094.1:0-7503 GCA_963544675.1 uncultured Treponema sp. | reverse complement strand
TACTTAATGATGATGAAGATTACAAGCATGACCTTGAAATAATGCCGCTCGAAGACCTGAAAGAATTCCTGCTTATGTGCAAGAAAATGGCAGAGAATAATAATCTGTCCTTGAAATCAGAATTCCCGCAAGGAGATTTTGAAATTGTTGAGGATGAAAAGACAGAAACAGAATTGAATCTTAACAAAATCGAAAATGCCATTTCAGAGACTTTTGATTCTGAAGTAAAATTAAAAGAAATTATCTACTTCCTTAATAATTATAAGTTTGTAGCAAACTGGGCATATAATGGACATGGAAGTTTTATAGCTAAGAAGAATGCAACTCTTTGGGAAGTTGGCGGTATTTACTGGAATAAATTATTTGAATTACCACCTAATCCAAATTTAATACACATTGGTGATGAAATACATTTAAGGCAAGAGGTTATAGATAAAATCTATGAAATATCAACAGCAGATGTAACAGGAGAATACTCCTTTGATCCAAAATCACCTGAAGCAAAAGAACTGATTTTTGGTATTATTAGTTTTTGCGCTGGTAATTCAAATGCTGTACCAAAATTTGTTAAGTGGGGACTTACAGAAAAGGATGTAAAAGACGCTGTAGATACATTTACAGATACAGAAGAAACAGCTTCAAAATTGTCTTACTTTATTCAACAATACTCAACAGAAGGTCAAGAAGAAGATGCTTGGAAAACATTTATTACTGCATCAAGTTTTTTAGGTACTATTTTTGGTTTCTTAGGATTATTATCTAATGCAAGTGTTGAGGAGAATAAATATCAAATCGTACAATATAATCAACGCAAGGCGTTTATAAAAAGTGCAGTCGAAGAAATTTTAAGAATTCAAAAAATAAAGACTCAAATTAACGAAAAAGAGCTTCAAACTGAAATAAATTATTTAAGATTTCTTGAACAACAAATAAAAATGATAAACAGAGAAATTGAGTTAAATAAAGCAAGTGATTTACAACAGGAAGCAGAAATTTTGTATAATTTTTCAAAATATAATACTCATGGAGTAGTCTATAAAGACACTAGATTAGAAAAGTCTCCAGATTCTTACCATGACATTGATTATCATAAATTATTTGAGGAACAAAAATGAAGACATGGAAAAAATATCTATGCATATATATCCCTATAGGTCTTTTCTGTTGTTTTATAAATTTCTGGGTAAAAAAAGATAATAAAGAGCCTTATGCAGAATATCATTTATTTCACGATTTTGAAAAAAATGAATATTTAGTAAATGATCTTGTGACTGGTATAACTCTCGGGAATATTAATTTGATTGCTGAAAATGAAGAAGTATTTTTTAACATTTCTGCAGAAACTTCGTCTGGAACCTTAATGATAGGAAAATATGGAGATTTATATAATTATGATAAAATCAAATTAATTAAAATAAAAATAGAAAAACAAAAATGCAAAAACATGGAATTTTATAGTGGTAAAGTTGGAGACTGGAATACTGTAGTAATTATGAGCTTGGACAATCATGATTACCATGATTTTTATAAATCTCAAAACAGAAAACGTTATTTATTTTATTTATTAAAAAATGGTGATTACAATTTTTCCACTAAAGATACCAGTGTTTACGATTTATACTATGCTTTTTGTGCAGATATAAAAAATATGAAATATGCTGCAATCTTAGAATAAAGCATAACATGCACTTCAAAGCCGAAAACGCAAGTCTTTGCTCACGTTGCGGTTTAAAACCATGTTATGCTGACGACTTTGCCGTTATATTAGGTTGGAAATAAAAAGAATTTTCAGTTAAGAAAATTTAACTTAAAGGGAGAAAAATAATTTTTGTAAAAATATCTGCCGGTAAAATGAAACTAACTTTGAACTATAAGTGAACCTAAAATATGCTGCAGTGGAATCGGAGGAGACTTATGTTTGCTACAATCGGAATAATTCAAGACAATACAATTTGTGTAGAAAATAGGGTACTCGATAAATATAACGGACGAAAAGTAATAATCACTGTTTTAGATGAAGATTATGGTTATGATGTCATTCCTGATGAGCAAGTATTTGAGGTTTCAGATTCGATAGTTTTCCAAAATATGCAAGCTTATCAGTAACCGGCAAAATGAACTTTTTCTCGGACGAACAGATTTTACAAATTCATTCGTCGTTAATAACAAAAACGGGCGGAATAGACGGTATTAGAGAATACAATCTTTTAGATTCAAGTTTAAAATCAATATTTCAAACTTTCGATGGGAAAGAATTGTATCCCTCAATTTTAGATAAAGCGACGCAACTTTGTTACTCATTAATTGAAAATCATCCTTTTTTAGACGGCAGCAAAAGAATTGGTGTTCATCTAATGCTCATTTTTCTTAAAATAAACGGAATTGATTTGAATTACAGTCAGGAAGAGCTAATTGATTTTGGATTAAAAATAGCTTCGGGAAAAATGAAAAAAGATGAAATAAAGGAATGGTCTGGAAATCATAGCAAATAAACACCTAAGACACTTTTCAAATCCGACAATGCAAGCAAGGGCTATACCGTTTGGTAGCCAGAATCTTTTTATGCAGTTTTGCCAAAGGCAAAACTGCACGCCGGCGGCAGAGCAACAAAAACTTGAAGTACCCATTACGCCGCCGGCCGAACGCTAGTTGGCACTGCGAACAACGCGGAAGCCATTGGGGTAGGCGCGGAGGTGCGGGGTGCGGAAGCTCCGATTACTAACCTCAGCGTTGGAGGCGAAGTTGTACCACGAACCGCCACAGTTACGGCGGTCAGAACCCGACGACGGGCCTGCGGGAGGCGTGGCGCTTGTTACGTTTCCGTACCAATCCCAGTACCACTCATACACATTCCCGCTCATGTCGTATAGTCCGTAGCCGTTCGCGTTCTTCGTCTTTACGTCCCTCGTTTCTGTGTCGCCCGTGTTTTCACTACACCATGCCACTTCATTATAGTCGTCGCTTCCGGCGTAGGTGTAGTTCTTTCCGCCGCGGGCAGCCCAATCCCATTCAGCCTCCGTCGGCAAACGATAGCCGTTCGCATTAAAGTCGCATGCAGCGGCGTCCCATGTAGGGTCATCTGAACTCGGAACTGCGCCCCACTCGTCAGGGGGTTGGTCTTGCCGCCGATTGTATAGCATGGGGTGAGTTTTTCTTTTATCGAACGTTTGTTGCAGTACACGAGCGCGTCATACCAGCTGACTGCGTTTACAGGATTCTTGCCGACCTTATCTCCCTTAAGTTCATGTCCGTCCTTGTCGTGAGCCTTTGCCATATCGTCCGATAGGATTCCCATGACTTCCTTGTACTCCGCCCGTGTTACTTCGTGGTCGCTCATGTAAAAGGATTTTATATCCAGCACACGTCCACTCACAAACACGTATGAATACGGCGTCCAGGTTTCCGTACCCTTGATTGAAGTGCCGGGGATTTTCACAAAGTCTTTCGGAACCGTTGACTGACTTGGTGAGTCAGGTGTCCCGCCTGCGCCTGCGTTGTTCCGGCATCCCGCAATCCCAATTACCGCGACGGCAGCCGCGCAAGTATTCCAATTTTTCTTAACGCTTTCATATTTCCTTCTGCGTCATTTATTTAATTCGTTTTTACTGCTTTTATAAAATTGTGTCTCTCCCTGTTAGGCGATTTTTACTTAATTTTCCAAACTTGCAAAAAAACATGCATCCAAAATACAAGGTTTAATATTTAATCTCTCAGATACTAATTGCATCCCTTTCTCTAAATACTCATATGTAACTTTATCTTGTAATGCTGATACACCTGGAACAAAATTACAACCACAGTCTTTTAGAACTTTTCTTGCTCTACTATCAATTGGTATTTCGTATTCAGATAAACCAAGCCACTGTAAAAAATTACGTGATTGTTTTAATCCTAAACCTTTATACTTCCCGGACATTAAATACGAAATAACTTCTTTTTCATCATCCTTCGTATGATTTTTGTTTATTGAAGATAATTTATCTAACAGTATATCCCATTCTCCTGATTCCCATTCTTGTATAATTTGAATGAGCCATTCCGAAATTTTCTCATATCGTCTAAGACCGGCAGTTTGTAACTCTTTTGATATAAATGAAATATCTTGTTTTTTACAATAATCAAAATCTAATAATTTGCTATTTGAATTTAAGAATTTATCAGTAACAGACCATTTTCCTGATTTTTGTTGTGTTGTTATTTCACAGCCAATCAAAACTTTCCAAACATTGTTTTTTGAAATATCAATACCAATCTTATTTATATTTTTATTCATTCTTTCTTTTGCAATTTCTGAATTAATGTTTTCGTCTACTATTTTTTTTATTTTATTAAAAACATCGTCATCAATTATCCATACAGATTTCATTTATCTTCTCTTTCGTGCATCCCGACGGGCAATCCTTCCAACACCTTTCCTATGGATATGCACGCATATCCGTTATCCATGACAAATATCAAGGCATCTTTATTGTGCTTTACCCTGAACTTGTCCCAATTTTTTCATCCTTCTCCGATTTCTTTCCTAAACACCGATTTTCATCCTTACAATCCTCCTGCCAATTTCGCTGATTTTTTTAAAACAAAAAACCGCCATGCCACGAACGCATGATTTTTTCACGCGCGGACACGACGGTCTTCTTCTGCTATATAAAAATTTTTAATAGAGAAAGATATCTGTTCTGTTCAAGATTGTGCTTCCCCACATTGCTTTGTCAAGCGGTTTGCTTTTATGGGAGCATAGTAGCAAAGTTTTTTGGATTGTGCAAATAGGGAATTCGGCAAAACTGCGGATAAAAAAAGTTTTATGCGCCTTCGTGCTGTTCTGAATGTTCTTCGTCCGTGTGCTGTTCAGGTTCTTTTTTTGCAGGTGCGGGAGGCGGCGGAGTGCGTTTCTTTTTAGGACGCGGAGGCTTTTTGCGGTAATTTGCAACGAATGTGCAGAAATTCATATATAGCACAACGACGACTGCCGTACCGATGACAATCGGATTGGTAAGGATTTTTTTTAAAACCGGCAAAAGTTCTGCAAAGCTCATGTTATTTTATCGGCAATCGGAAAGCAAAAAATGACTTGAAAGCGTTCCGTTCTTTAACTATCTTTGTAGACATGATAGGAATCGTTGACTACCGCGCGGGAAATATTCGGAGCGTCGGACGCGCATTAGAAGCAATCAAAGCACAATTTATTATTTCCGATAAACCGCACGATTTAGAAGGCTGCAACAAATTGATTTTTCCGGGTGTCGGAGAAGCGAAATTCGCAATGGAGCAGCTCAAAAAATCGGGATTCGACATTTTTTTACAAGATCAAACGGCAGCCGGCAAAAAATTGATGGGAATATGTCTCGGCTCGCAAATCATATTTGACTGTTCGGAAGAAGGTGAAACGGAATGTTTGGGACTTGTCAAAGGCTCGGTGCGGCATTTTGCATCTCTCTTCAATAAGCAGACAGACCGGCACGTTGACTGCAAAAGCGGCTTTGTAAAATCGGAAAATGCCTTAAAAATTCCCCACATAGGCTGGAACAATATCGAATTTATGAACGGCTCGACGCCGCTGCTTGACGGAATAAGCGATAATTCCGACTTTTATTTTGTTCACTCTTACGTCATCTGCCCCGAAAACGTGGAAATCGTAAAAGCCGCAGCAACATACGGCGTTCAAGTCCCTTCCGTTATCGAATACAAAAACATATCCGCATTCCAGTTTCATCCCGAAAAATCAGGCGAAAACGGACTTCGTATTCTTAAAAATTTCTGTTTTGACGGAGCTGATAAATGCTGAAAAAACGAATTATCGTCTGCCTCGACGTTAAAAACGGGCGCACAACGAAGGGCGTAAAGTTTCAAAACAACCGCGACATCGGCGACCCCGTTGAAATGGCGGAAGAATATTACCGGCAGGGCGTTGACGAACTGGTCTTTTATGACATTATGGCAAGCGCGGACGGACGCCGCCCCATTTTGGATTTAATTTCACGCGTCGCGGACAGGATTTTTATTCCGTTTTGCGTCGGCGGAGGAATCACAACGCTCGAAGACATAAAGTCGACGATTCTTGCGGGCGCGGAAAAAATCAGCTTGAATTCGCAGGCGGTAAAAAATCCCGAGCTGATAAAAGAAGGCGCACGCGTTTTCGGAAATCAGTGCATCGTACTCGGAATGGATGCCGCCCGCGACAAGTCAATGCCGAGCGGCTACAGGATTTTTATCAACGGCGGACGAGTTAAAACGGATTTGGACGCGCGGGAGTGGGCGCAAAAAGCGGTTTCGCTCGGAGCGGGAGAAATCGTTCTCAATTCGATAGACGCGGACGGCACAAAAAACGGTTATGAAATTGCGCTCACCAAAATGATTGCAGAATCGGTCGGCGTTCCGGTTGTTGCATCCGGCGGAGCAGGGAAGCCGGAGCACCTTGCGGACGTTTTTACGCGCGGCTCGGCAGACGCGGCGTTGATTGCGACGATGGTTCATTCAGGTGAATATACCGTTTCTTCGATAAAGCGTGCCATTGCCGCGCACAATATACCCGTGAGGTTTTAGATGTTGGACTGGCATATTCCCACTCTGCACGATTTTGACGCGGCTCAGAAAGCCGCTGAAATCTCCCACTCCATGATAAACGACGAAGCATTTTCTACGATTTTCCTATACCGCAAAAAGTTCGGCATTATGATTGCGTTCCGAGACGGACTGATGTTCAGACTTCACGAACTTGAGCCGGACAACTTTTACTACACGCTGCCGCTCGGACTCGATTATTCGGATTCTTCTATGGAAAACCTTGAACGATTAAAAGATGCGGTTGCCGCGCTTAAAAGCGACGCTGACGAAAATCGACGGCGATTTAAATTCATTTTGATAACGGACGATAAAAAAGCACTTTTAGAACAAGCCTTTCCTCTGCGCTTTTCGTTCACGGAAAATCCTGACTTTTCCGATTACATTTACAATGTGCAGAGCATGGCAAGCCTTGCCGGAAAAAAGCTGCAAAAAAAGCGCAATCATGTTTCGCACTTTATGAAAACGTATTCCGATGTCCGTTTTGAACTTATCAATGAGCACAACACCGCTGACGCGCTTAAAATTGAAGACCAGTGGTTTTCGGAAAACAACGGCGAATTCGACTTTGATAAAATCATCGAACTTGAAATGATTCAAACTGCACTGCTCAATATGGAAAAACTCGACCTGAAAGGCGGAATTTTATATGCGGACGGAAAGCCCGCCGCTATGACAATCGGCTCAAAGATTTCTTCCGCCGCGTTCGACATCAATTTTGAAAAATCCTGTTCTCCTTTTGACCGCGACGGCGCATACACGACGATTTTTTACGAGTTTGCAAAAACACTTGAAACTTTCCGCTTCATCAACCGCGAAGAAGATTTAGGAATAGAAGGCTTGCGCCGCTCGAAACAATCCTACCAGCCGGAAATGCTGCTTGCAAAGCGGCAGGCATTGGAAGTTATCGTATAGCAATTAAAATCGGCAAAAGTGCGGACA
>CAUUGI010000093.1:0-7549 GCA_963544675.1 uncultured Treponema sp. | reverse complement strand
GCAGAATAAATAAACGTGTTTAAAAATCAAAGTTTTCACCTATAAGAACAACTTTGATTCTCCCTTGCGGTTTGGGATGACGTGTTGTTGCAAATACATTGCATATAGAATCAGGGCTGCTGCAATCAACACATTTTCCGTTTATCTTGCACGGCGTTTTTATATCAAATCTTTGTGTGTTTATCGGTGCGGCTATATTGCGTGTGTGGGAAAGTGCATCGGCAGCATCGTTTAGTATTTTGTTCATGCCGCACGCAATGATAACGCTTTTAGCTCCGAAAGTTACAGCTGCCGTACGATTTCCTACGCTGTCTATGTTAAAAAGTTTTCCGTCTTGGGTAACGGCATTTGTTCCGCTCAAATATGTTCCGCAAAGAAGAGCTTGTTATTGATGCATCATTGTAAATTTTTTGTCCGGTGCTTTTGCAGTATCGCGGTCGATTACATTGTATTTTCCGCATTTTTATCAGTTACGCTGAATATAAGCGGCACGCGGACGGGCTGTTATATCTACGCGGCGATTCTGTTTTCTGCCTTCTTCCGTCGCATTATCCGCAACAGGCTGCGTTGCACCGTAGCCCTTATATGTAAAAAGATTTCTCGGCAGCCCCTCCTCAATAAGGGCATTCATAACAGTTCGTGTCCTTTCGATAGACAGATTCATCTGACCGACAGGTTTTCCAAGATCTGCAGTGTGCCCTTCAATAAGAATCGTAAATTCATTCTTTTTTATGATTTCTTCAAGCATTTCTGCAACTTTTGAAATACGGGAACGTTCTTCCGGCAAAAGTTCCGACGAATCGGGGAAAAACTTCAAATCTACGGAGAACAAAATACCGTTTATGGAATCGCTTATGTCTATGTCGGGAACTTTATTTTCATATATGTACTGTTTCAAAATCCTGTAAGCGGCGTAATATGAAGAATCTTTTTCCGGTGCTCCGACACTGTATATCAGATTCTTTTTATCAAGAAGAATTGTAACCTTTCCGCTTTTGAGAAGCTCAAGATTTTCCGGCACGGTAAGAATTTTCAGCGCATCACGACGGCGCAAGATCGGATCAGTTCTGTTCCTTCCGTAAACTTTATACGCCTTTATGTAAAGCGGATCGGTTCCCGTTACATCTTCATAACGCCGGTCATCATCGGAATAATCGTAGCGTACAATTCCGCGCGAACTCGCAATATTTCTGTCAATCATGTTTCTTTCATATATGAGATTCATATTATCGTCCCAAATCTGCGGAAAGAAACACGGATAAACTTCACTTTCAATATATTCGCCGTGAACGGGAACAGTTCCGCGCGCGTCAATTATTATTCCTGTGTATGCACGGGACGGAACGCTGTCCAGCGGCTCCTGTGCGGTATAAGGGTATTGGTGCCGTACTAAAACAGCACTTAAATTTGTAATTTTGATTATGTTTGTAGTATTAAGAGTTTTTGCATCGGCAGAAAACACGGGAGAATTTCTTTTTCCGTCTTCAATGATTTCCGTAATCTGTTCAAGATTTATGCTGCCGCCGGAGACAACATCGCCTAAATAATTTGAATTATCCACAAACAGCGTAAGAAGCGGATCTTTTACCAATGACGGCATTTTAAGTTTGATAAGTGCTTCAGCCGCATTTTTACCGGATGGGGAATTTAAATTCTGCTTTCTTACATCCAATGATATTGACGAATAAAAATCGTTTTTTGTCCAATCGACAGAACTTTTTGATTCAAGAGCCGAATTTAAATCAAGCGCGCTGAATATTTGAGCCGTAAAAATAAATACGGCAAAAAAAATAACAATGTTTCTTTTCAATTTTATCCCGCCTCTGTTTATAATCGGAATGTTTTAACTCAATATTTAGGAAGGATATAAAAATATGTATGTCGAATGTTGAGTTTTTGAAATAGTAGTTAAATCACGCTGTGGTTTCGGCGAGGCTCTGCGCTCACTACCGAGTTTGCACCGCAAATCCGCCGGCCGCAGTCGAGCTTTGCGCTCGAAACGGCACGTTGCCGGAACCTCGCACGCGTACAAACGGTGCTTATTTCAAAACTTTACATTCTACCGGTGCAGGAAAGAGTTGGAAAATTTCCGAGTTTTATAAAAACTCGAAATTGAACCTAAAAGATACAGCCTCTCTTCCGTCCGCGTCTGGCAGAAAAGATTTTATTTTTGCTCGTGGGCTTTAATACGCTCCTCTATCGCCGCTGTAAGTTCATCAAGCGGCATTTGGCTGCGCTCGCTCATGATTTGAACGGTTGCTTTGGGAATCATAATTCGGGCAAGCGGCGTTTGAAGCATCTTAAATGCGGAATTTATCGACGGAAGTTCCGATTTCAGCCACGGATAAGCGGAAAGTAAATCCGAAAGCCGAGTTTCCGCTTTAAGCGGCAAAAGATTGGCGGAAACCGCCTGCAAAGAATCTGTCGTCTTTTCCGTTGTATCGTTTGTTTCATTCGGAGCGTCTGCATTCTTTTTGCCGCTTCCCCACGTCAAAAGCGTCTGCGAGCCTTCAAGGGATCTTATATGCGTGCAGTCCTGCATCATTTCCAGTACGCCTTTAAACTTTCCCTCCGAATCTCGCACCGCAACATACAAAATATAGATAAACAAGTCGGGCTTATTTATCCAGAATTCTGCGGAATTTTCTTCGCCGCTTCTGAATTTTTCAATAATTTCTTCCACGATATGAACGCTCGCCTTCGGATGGCAATTTTTTACATTTCGCCCGATGACGTTTTTGCTGCGCGGAAAAACTCTATGCTCCGTGTCGGAATAAAAACACACCGTATCGCTTTCATCGACATAAGAAATATCAACCGGAAGATGTTTGTAAATCAAATTGATTTGATTAAGAGTCAATTTTCCCGTAGTAACGTCCAATTTTTCTCCATTGCCGCTTCCCGATGAATATCCGTACTTATTCAAAAGCTGCGCAAGGTCGTTTGCAAAGTCGCCGCCGGATTGCGAAGCAGTTTTATTCTGTGTAATTGCTTCGGCTTTTTTTGTATCGCTGTTTTCAATCCATGCAAAACCGATTTCTTTGTCTCCGATTTTCATATCTTCAAATTCTTCCGGCGTAATCATTGCAAGCGATGTCGGGTAAAGAATCGTATTTTCCTTGCTTACCAAATCGCGCACATCCGCAACGATTGTCGGCTGCATCGCAAGGAATTCATCGTCTTTATCTTCTTCCAAAAGCGTTCTTGCCTGCTTTATTTCATCACGGATAAAATCGTCAAGCGTCCACATTGTAGTTGTAGGACGGTCAAAACCTTTCTTTTCAAGAATCGAATAAAGCTGATTCTGCTTGCGCGAAAAATGCAGCTTGTAAAGCACAAGTTTGTCGTAAATCTCAAGCCATTGATTTTTAATAAGCGGATATTGAACCAAATCTTCTATCTCAAGCATGATTTTTAAAAGTGCATCGTTTTCGCGGTAATAGCACATTATAGGATGGTCGGAAGGCAAATCCGGGCGGGAAGTGTCCATGATGTCTTCAAAAAGTTTAAGCATTCCTTGAATATCTTCCTTGCGGCATTCGTCGTCTTCAAATTCTTTGAGTTCCTGTTCAGCAGCGGCGATTTCTACCGGAGTAAGCGTTTTCACTTTCTCTTTAAGCTGTCTTTTTGCTTCATCAAGTTCCAGTTTTCCGCTGTTATAAGCCTCTTTTATTTCCAGAACCGTTTTAAGTTTCTCTTTGTCGATGTCTTTTAAATAACTGGTCATGCTTTTCATTTACTGCCTCTTGTGTATTTTCTACCATTTCTGTAGGTATTTGTCAATTTATGCAAAGTGCTTGTAACATGTTGAAGAATATGAATAAAATGCCGATAAACCTGTTCGATAAAGAAGTTGTCTGACAGGTTGACAGGGCAAAAGCGCATCTTACGGAGCGAAACATGAATGATAAAACGGCAAATTATGAATATTTAAACCTGCTTGCAAGAAAGTTGGATGATGCGCAGAAAAAAGTTTGCTGCCGCACGGAAAATACCGTAGTTGCCGCCGGAGCGGGTTCGGGGAAAACTCAAGTTTTGGCGACACGTTTTGCATGGCTTGTCATGTCAAAAGACGTACCCGCTTCCGAAATCTTGACGCTGACATTTACGAATAAAGCTGCGGCTGAAATGTACAGCCGCATTTACGAAACGCTCAGGTTTTTCGCAGAAAATTCCGACGTTCCGGCGAAAGAGCGGGAAAATGCTCGCCTCGCGGTAGAAGAATTTTCAGGCACCCATATACAAACTCTTGATTCCTACTGCACGGGACTTGTAAGAAAAGCCGCAAACCGTTACGGAATCCGCCCGGACTTTACGGCAGGTTCCGCAGATTCTGCGGGAAACATAAGGGACGCAGCATTTTCTTTCATTTTGAAGCACCGCAATGACGAAGCAATACGATTTTTTGCCGAAGCCGGAAAGTTGCAGGATTTTGCACGCAATTATTTTGCCGCAATTATAGAACGCTGTTCATCCATTGCAGACGGTGCAAACGTCTTTTCAAACTTTCTTGGCGTACAAAAAAAGATAATTGCGGAAGAATGGAATGCCGCATCGAACGCGCTCGGCAGCATCGTTTCGGATTTAAGTGCCGTGCTTAAAGAAAATAAAACGGCAGGAGATGCGTATTTCGATTCTCTTGAATCCTCGCTTTCAGATTTTCCTGAGCTTTTTAAGATAAGTTCTCCGGAACTTATTGAATCCGATGCGGCTCTTTTTAACGCCGTAAAAACTTCAGCATCCGCTTTTAAGTTTATCGCTTCGATTAAAACCGGAAGACGCGGAAAACTTCCCGCCGCCGTCAAAGCGGTAAACGATGTCCACAAAGAATTAAATGCGCTGATTACTTCCGCTATTCTGCCTATGACGGCATATATTACGCAGTATCCTTATGTAAAACGACTTTTTGCGCTTCTTGATGAATTTAAAGCGGAAGTTGACGCTCAAAAAAGCGCTACCGGAAGTCTTACTTTTCGCGATGTATCGGAATCGGCACTAAAAATTCTTTGTGAGCAAAAAGACATTCGAGAAGAAGAAAAAAAACTGTATTCAAAAATTATGATTGATGAATTTCAGGATAATAACGCTTCAAACCGAGACCTTTTATTTTTATTGTCCGAAAAAGACGGTATTTCAACGGATATAACTTATTGCGGTGCCGCTTCATCAAAAATACGTGACGCACTGAAAGATTTTCTTGCACCGGATAAACTTTTTTTTGTCGGTGATGAAAAACAATCGATTTACAAGTTTCGCGGCGCAGATGTTTCCGTTTTTAACGAATTAACATTCGATTTGCATACGGACACTCTCAAAATGACGGCGAATTACCGCTCTCTTCCGGAACTGCTCGGCACATTTAACGGTTTGTTCGGAGGATATAACAATGCAGACGGAGGGCGGAACCTTGCGGTTTTTGATGAAAAGCCTAACGAGAAATTCGAAGCCGCTTATCCAATCGATGTATGTGCAAAAAAAATAGATTCGGAAACACACAAAGAATTACCGACTGTCAAGCTAAATGCGGAAAACGTAAAAGCTCACTTTTGTCTTGTTGATGAAGATTTTCTTACGGAGCAAAAAAAATTGCTCGGCACGGACACGCCTGAATATTTGGATGCGCTTGATCAGGAAGCGTATTTTATTGCTTCAAAAATAAAAGAATTATATTCACAAATGCCGGAAGATTGCCGCTCGTATTCCGCTTTTGCCGTTCTCGATGTAAAACGCACCCATCGGTCAAAACTTATCTTTTGGCTGAACCGGCTCGGGATTCCTTACAGCATAGATGTTCAATCCGGCATTTTTCGTGAAGCGATTGCAAATGATATTTATGCTTTTATCCGGCTTTGTGTTTATCCAAGCGACACAGCTGCGTTTGCGACGTTTTTGCGCTCTCCGTTCTCCGGCATGACTATAAACGGTGTAATTTCCGTTATGTCGGTTTTTCAGGGCAGCAATTTTGTTCCTTTTGATTTAGAAAAATATGAAGAAGTGAAATCCTCTCTTTCCCAATCGGATTTTGAAAAATACTGCGCTGCCGCTCAGCTTTATGCAGATACACGCAAAAAGGTTTTGAGCCGCAAACTTACTTCTACAATAGAAGAATTATGGTATGACAGCGGCTTTCGCTATGAAACTATGCTGAATCCCGACGTGTTTCTCATTGCAGAACAGTTCGATTTGCTGTTCGAACTTGCCCGCAGAACCGATGAAGACGGCAAAAGTCCTGCATGGTTTGTTGACCAGCTTGCGTTGGTTCGGGAAAGCGAAAAAAATTCATTTGCCGCAGAACCCGATATTTCTCTTGACGATATTACATATCCTGTTGAAAAAAAAGATTCCGTTCAAATTATGACGGTGCACAAAAGCAAGGGATTGCAGTTTGCACACGTTTTTGTAACCGGATGTTTTCAAAAGCCGCGCAATGACAAAGCTGAACAGTTTTTTTACGATGAGTTTGCCGGTTTGTCATTAAAACCGCGTTCGGGAGAAGGGAACTTTTTTTTCCTGCGGCAAAAAGAACTTTCCGATAAAAAAACTCTTGCGGAATTCAAGAGGGTTATTTACGTTGCGATTACCCGCGCAGAAAAATCTGTTTACATCTTAGGCGCAAAAAAGAAACGCAAAGACGAATCAAAATCTACGCTTGAAAATATCGTTGATTTTTATTATGCGAACAGTTTCCCGCCGCCGTCGGAAAACGCCTGCATTCTTTTTGAAGATAAAGCACCGTTTTGTGTGGAATTTATTCCGCTTAAAGAAAAATCCATGCTTTACGAGCAGGCTGACGGCAGAACAAATCTTACAAAGACGGAATTCGCTCAAAAAAAATCCTACGCAGTCAGAGCGGCAAAAGAAGTGCCGTTTATGCCGTCAAAAATAAAAAAAATCACTCCAAGTTCGCTTGAATCATTTTACAACCGGGGTGATGCACGTCCTTTTGATGGCGAAGAAAAACATATTTTTACGGATTCGGATGAGCTGCAAACTTCCGCATTTACAGCGGCGGATTTCGGTACACTTGTGCACGATTGCCTGCACAAATGGGTTTTAGGTATGCCTATTGAAGAATACGAAGCACCTGCCGCTTTGCTAAAAAATTTAAATGCGTCTGAGCGCAAACGTACTTGTGCAGATTGTCTTAAACTGTGCACCGCGTTTACGTCTTCTCAACTTGCAGCCGATTTTCTTGACGCTAAAAACTCCGGCAGATTCTTTCGCGCGGAGTGGGAATTCAAAAATCTGAACGGCGAATATATCGTTAAAGGCTCTATGGACTTGATTTTTCAAAATGCGGACAGAACTTATACGCTTGTTGACTACAAATCAGATTCGGACTGCGTACCGGAACGCTATTACACGCAGCAAACTTGTTACCGCCAAGCTGCATCAGCACTTTTGGGCGTTACTGCAGACAACATAAAGCCTAAACTGTATTATCTCCGCTCAGCAAAAAGTATTGATATAAGCGAAGAGACTAAAAGCCTAAATTTCGAGTTTTGAAAAAACTCGAAATTTTCCAACTCTTTCCTGCACCAATAGAATG
>CAUUGI010000092.1:0-7566 GCA_963544675.1 uncultured Treponema sp. | reverse complement strand
TAAGATATTCCGACTCATCATATTTTCCCCAAAATAATGCGTTACTGCCGACATGCACTATCTCATTATAAAATGCGGCTTTAGCTATAAAGTCAAAAACTTCCGATTTATCCAAGCCCAACGAAAAAAATAAAACATCTCTTCTTGCCAGCTTTTCATTCCACCACTCCGGCAATGCGGCTCTTTCTTCTAAATACTCTTCTTTTGAGATTAAAGCAAAAGGAATAGAAAAGTCGTAGCCGGTTTTTAACAGATGTGTTATTTTTGGTATTAAAGTTTCGCGGTTTTGAGTGCTGCTGAAAAACACGTTTCCGCTGTTGATATAAGATGCGACATCTTCAAACCCTGCGTTTAACAATAATTGTTCCAAATCACTCATGGACACCTTATTCTTGCCGCCAACATTTATGCCGCGCAATAAAAGTATATATCGCAACGAATTGACCTCCATGAATTTGACGCACACAATCAGTAGGGAAGCAGATGTGAAGTTTTGTAACTGTGGAGCATTATACTGCCGATGGGCAGCGCAATAAAACGGATTTCATCTCTCGTCCTTGACGTCAATAATTTCACCGACAAAAACAATATGCGGCTGCCATCCGCCTTTGAAATCCGGATATATCTCCGGCATGGAAGCATAATATTCTTGGATTTCAGGTGCCATATCTTCCCTAGATAATTGATGCTGATACAACTTTTTGCAGATAAATGTTAAATTTGCTTCTTCGTAAGTTACACCCTGTCCGAACGCAACAGGAGTCAAACCTGCAGCAATAACCTTGTTGCCCCCCCTGCCGGAATGCGAACCGATATATCCCAATGCCTTTTTGCAGCTTTCAGGATAAAAGCTGACCGTAAAAATATCACTGTTTTTTAAAAATTCACCGGTGTAACGAGCCGGATGAACATACACCGTAACAATCGAGCGGCTTTTTCCCGAATGCCCCCAGATATTCCCCAGACTGCCCCAACTGATCGTGCAACAGTTATAATGTTCCATCGAGCCGGCGGTAACGACAGCCCACTGCTTATCAAACATTTCAAAAATTTTATATTCTTTTTCTTTGAAATTTTCCATATAGTTTATCTCCTCAGCTTAAAAGTTATTCAATACCTACTTCCGGATTTATATTTTTCCCATTCTGAGACAGGAAACAAAACAGCTGAAATTGCGGTATCTTGCCACTTCTATCGCATCTGACAATAGTAGCACCTGTTCCTTAAATTCGTTACTAACCATATTCGGAAACATCGATTATTGAACATATCTAGTATTTAAGTTTTACAGGAATCTGTCTTATTCGCCGGTTGATTGAAATGCAAAATCTTTTGTAAAAAATTCCGGGTTTACTGCGCCCATATTAAGTCGGACTTCCCAATGCAAATGCGGACCAGTTGCAAGTCCCGTTGCCCCTGAAAGTCCTAATTTTTCACCCTGTTTAACGTATTGCCCTTCTTTTACATTCAAAGAATCAAGATGATAGTAAAGGCTGTAAAGACCCGGCAAATGTTCAATTACAACGCTCCAGCCGGTAGAAATGCGGTTTTCCGCCATAACAACTTTTCCTTCAGCGCAGGACTGTACAAGCGTCCCGGTAGGGACTCCATAATCAATTCCGTAATGCAGGGAAGTGCTTGTTTTTTTGTCGGTATACTCAAATACGCGTCTGTCGCCGAATCCGGATGTTATGCGTTTTGATGCAACAGGAAAGGTAAACGGTTTAAATGCATAAACATCCTGCGGCATCACAGTTTCGAGAATCGTATTGAGCTTTTCGATTTGCGAAAGACGCTCCGCGCTCATATTTTTTTTAATGCCGGTATTTTTTGAATCAAGCGGAATGCGCTCGGAAGGAAACTCTTTTTTTAATATTGCAAACGGAAGAATCAACTCTTTATCCGGCATACCGATGGCGGAAATAGTTACTTTGAGAGAATAGTCATCCGAGTCGGAATACCATGTAGAAAGCGGGATTCCGGCAGCCATATCAAAATTCGCCGCTTTACGGTTTTTAGGATTTGTGAAAAAAAATCTTGTCGAATCGATTTTCTTCTCACCCTTAAAAAGCTGCATTACGGCGGCGGTATCGGGCGTATTTTTTTTGACAGAGCTGCGAGCGATTTTAATAGAAAGTTTTGCGAATACAGCATCGCCGGGAAAGGCTTTGTCGTTATATATTATCGAGCCGCTGAAACTTTGCTCATGGAAAGTTACAGTCTCCGCTGCATAAATATTGACTGCAATAAGCATTAGAAGTGCCGAAAAACAAATAAATATTTTCTTCATTCCCATATCCTAATAAAATTTTTATAAAATATTTTTATTGTGAGCGCGGACGCACTCGAATGTCAAAATAATAGTCTTAATTTCGACTTTTATAAAGTACACGACGAGAAGGGATGGAGACAAAATTATTCACCGCGAGATTCTGCAAAGCAGGCGAAACCTCATAATACGAAAGCGAGGAAAAGGTGAAAGTTCACCGCAGAGGAGAAGTGTATCTTCTCCCCGCGAATCGACTTTATCGGTTCATGTCGATTTTTTTCAAAACGGTGATAAGTTTTTGTTTTTCGATTAAATCTATCGGGCGACCTTCAACATATTTTTGTGCTTCTGTGCTGTAGGTTCCGGCTGTAAGACAAAATCCGCGATCAACTTTTGTATCGCGCATTTTTGAATGGAAATCTCTTATATAAAGTTCACCGATTGCGCTTGTCGAACGGAAAAATCGGAAAAGCTCATTATCTTCCCAACGAGAAGTTTCAACGGAGCATAAAACGTCAACAGAGTCGGAATTGACTGCAATATCTTCTATTTTTACAAATGCGTCGTGATAATATGCGGAAACGAATTTTCTGCAAAGGGCAACAAAATCGCTTGAGCCGGACATTAGATAGGATTGCAAATTGTTGTTTTGATTCAATTCCTGATAGCGGGAAATAAGCGAATTTACATCTTTATAGCTTGGAGTTATCGCTTGAATTTGCTTAAGATAATCAAGTGCTTTAGGAATATTATGCTGACCTAAATAAGAATGCGAAAGTTTGTAGTAAAGCGAGAGTTTGGTTTCCGGCGGAACGTTTTCCAGCTTCAACGCGATTTCATAATCAATTATGGCTTTATCGCCTTGATTCATTTTATCATGAATTGTACCCGCCGCAAGACAAGACTGTGCTCCAAATACTGCATCGGAACGCAAGTGCATAAATATTTTTAACGCTTTATCTGCCATACCGGTATCTTCCATTGCAGAAGCAATATAAAACAGTGCCTCCTTGTCTGTCGGATCTTCATCTATTACTTTTTTAAGATGAGGGAGACTTTCTTTATATTTTTTAAGCCCATATAACGAACTTCCCAATATTTTTTCCGCTTCCATGTTGTCGGGACGGACTAGAATTGCACGCCGTGCACAAAGCAGAGCTTTTTCATATTCTTTTTTCTCGAACATGAGTTTGCTCATGTAAAAATTAGCATCGTAATTTTTTGAATCGTTTTTAAGAACTTCGGCAAAACCTTGCAGAGCTTCGTCCATTTTTTTCTGTTTATAAGAGCAGATACCGAATCTTAACGGAATCTGTACTTGATTTATGTCGGGATGAAACTTTGCCAGCCCGAATAAACTTGCATAAAGAGGCTGTGCTTTTTCATAATTCTGCTCGGTGAAATATAAATCTCCAAGAGCGGTAAGCGCACCTATATTTCTCGGATCGTAAGAGAGTTTTTTTGTGCATTCTTTTATTACGGCATTACGGTTTTTTGCTTTCGGTGTTTTGCCTTTTCCGGAACTACCGCTTTTACGCCCGGAAACAACCATAAGAAGCATTATAAGCAAAGCAGCAGCTATGATAGACGCTAAAATTGGAATCATAATAAACCCCTCTTCTTGATTACTTACTCTTAATTTCTTGAATCATTTTACTGATTTCCGAAAGAGCAATTTTTATTTTTTCTACGGAAGTTGCATAACAACAGCGGATATGACCTTCTCCTGCTTTGCCGAATGCACTTCCGGGAACAACTGCTACGTTATGTTCTTTAAATAATCTAAGTGCAAATTCTTCATCGGATAATCCTGTTGAAGTTATATCGGGAAACATATAGAAAGCCCCTGTTGGTTCGGGAACGGAAAGTCCCATGTCGTAGAATGCTTTATACATAAGATTGCGGCGCTGCTGATAACTTATGCGCATCTTTTCAACTTCTTTCCAACCGTTTCGCAGACCTTCCGCTGCTGCGTACTGGCTCATAATAGGAGCGCAAATTGTATTGTATTGATGCAATTTTACAATCTGCGCCATTAAATCTTCCGGTGCCGCAATCCACCCGATTCTCCAGCCTGTCATTGCAAAGGATTTCGAAAAACCGTTAAGAATGATTGCATAATCTTTCATGCCCGGAAAACTGCCGATTGAAACGTGCTTCGTACCGTCATATACGAGTTCACAATAAATTTCATCCGCAATGCACCATATTTGGCGGCGTTTTATAACTTCCGCTATTTTTTTCAGTTCGTCTGCCGCAATTGTAGTACCTGTAGGATTGCCGGGAGAACAAAACATTACCGCCTTTGTCTTAGACGTGCATAATTTTTCAAGACGCTCTGCAGTCGGGCAGAATCCATCCGCGCTTGTATCCAACGTAACTATTTTTGCGCCTGTAAGATGCGCGAGCGGAACATAATTTACGTAACAAGGTTCGCAGACAATAAGTTCATCACCGGGGTTTAAAATAGAACGCAAAACCGCATCAACGCCTTCGCTTGCGCCTACGGTAACAAGAATTTCATTTTTCGCGTTGTAATACGTCTTGTAGCGTTCCATGTAACGCGAAATCAATTCGCGCAATTCCAAAAGTCCCCAGTTTGACGTATATGAAGTATGACCTTTCTCAAGGTGATAAAACGCTTCTTCGCGCATAAGCCACGGCGTCGGAAAATCCGGTTCACCGACGGAAAGGGAAATTACATCATCGTGCCCGATAAGCATTTCAAAGAATTTGCGGATGCCGCTGGGAGGTGTTTCTTCCATCGCGCGGCTGAATTTGTCCTGCCTTGTATTCATCAGGCAATTACTCCCTCGCGGTTGTCGCGGTCTCGTTCAACATAAACAATATCGTTTTCTTTATATGTTTTTAAGATAAAGTGAGTTTTTGTAGAACGCACACCTTCAAGCGTAGAAAGTTTACGCGAAACAAACAGCGCAACTTCCTGCAATGTATCGCCTTCAATTATAACTTTAAGATCATAGCCGCCGCTCATAAGATAAAGCGATTTTACCTGCGGAAATCTATAGATTCTGTCGGCAAGAGCGTCAAAACCGTGCTCGCGCTCGGGCGTAACCTGTATCTCTATTTCCGCACGGACTTTATCTTTGGATTCGCTGTCTTTTTCGGGATTTATAATTGCGGAATATTTTAAAATTATGCCGTCGTCTTCAAGTTTTTTTATAATTGCTTCTACTTCAGAAGCACTTTTTTTCGTCATAGCGGCAATATCTTCTATCGAAAGACGAGCATTTTGCCGCAAAAGTTCAAGTATTTCTTCCATAAAAACAAACTCCAAAAGCTCAAGGCTTTTATTATTAAACCAGAACGATAACGAAATCCTCTAACAGGTCTAATATATGTTATAAAATTATCGGCATATTTTCAACGAAACTGAAATTCGCAAAAATTGGGAGCCGTGTTTTACAATGCGTCATAAAACAAAGTAAAATAAAAAAGCAGTATAACAAAATACGTCATACTGCTTTAAATATCGTGGGCCATCAAGGACTTGAACCTTGGACCAAAGGATTATGAGTCCTCTGCTCTAACCAACTGAGCTAATGGCCCGAAATGATGCTTAATTTAACAAAATCCTTTTTCTTAGTCAATAGTTAATTAAAGACTGTTAATCACGGACATATTTTTTTATTTTATCCCTCGCAGGATTTTTTATTCGTGCGGAGGATTTGCCCCCGATGCTCTGCGTCGGGGTTGTTGATTATCTTTCCATAAGGGCGGCATATTTTACTGCAATTCGCTTTGATTTTGCCGCCGCAAGCCCCGAGTAGCTGGCAGGATTTTTGAAGAACGACATTGCGTCCCGTACTCCGAGTTTTTCAAGCTGTGCTGTAATGCGGGCGAAAACGTCTTCTTTACTGCTTAAAACTTCATAAAAAGTTCTGCCGCTTTCTTCCGCTTTAAGCGTCAGTTTGCGGATAACTTCATGTGCATCGCTTACGCCTGATTCTGCAAGAAGAATATATGCCGGTTCTGCAAGTACGCCGCCTTTTACTTTTCCGCCTGCCGAATCAAGATTTTTCATCATATTTTCTCTATCCGCTTGCAAACCGGCTACGACCTTCTTCATGCGGCAAATCGCCATTGTAAAGCCCGCTGTATAGTCGGCAATAAAACGCTGACTTGCCGAATTTGTTAAATCGCGCTGGTGTTCGGAAATTTGATCCATATAAAAAGTCAGAACGCGCGGGCTCATCGCTTTCCATAAAGATTTTACGTGTTCGCTGTTCCAAGGATTTCGCTTTTGCGGCATTGTACTTGAGCCTACCTGCGTCGCCGTAAAATATTCAAACACTTCTCCTATTTCCGAACGCTGCAAATTCCGTAAATCATCTGCAAGATTCGCAATTATGCCGAATGCAACGTTGAATTCAAGTAAAAGCCTAAGCAAATATTCCGGCTCCACAAGTTGATTTGAATACTCGCTGGGTTCAAGTCCAAGAAATTCAAGATAGCGTTTTTCCAATTCTTCCGGATTTTTTACAATCATACTTGGTCCGTTGTATGCGCCAACAGGCCCCGCAAGTTTGCCTTTAAGCTGATTTGAAAGTTCTTCAATACGGATAATCGATTTTCCGAGTCTGCTTACAAACTCCGCAATAGACCAGCCGAATGTAATCGGAACCGCGTGCTGACCATGAGTACGTCCGACCTGCGGAGTTTCAGCTTCGCGTATGACAATGGCGCACAATTCCTTTTCAAGTGCTTTTAATTCCGGTAAGACTGCGTTTTTAGTTACGTCCCGCATACGCATTGAAAGAGCCGTATCAAGAATGTCTACGCTCGTTGCACCCAAATGCACAAGCGGTTTTATTTCCGCTGTAAATTTTGTTTTTAAGACATTTACAAGTGCACGGATATTATGTTGAGTTTTTTCTTCTTCCGCATAGACTTCTTCGGGATTTATGTTGTTTGCGATTTCGTCGATATGAGCGGCGGTTTTTGAGTCAAGTTTTCCGCGCTCGCTTAAATGCGCTTTTATAAGAGCTGCTTCCGCTTTTGCACAAGAACGCACGGATGCATCTTCTGAAATATAGGCGGACAGTTTTTCAAACACCTCTTTTTCCGAAATGGAATAGCGGTGATCCAGACAAGATAAGTTTTCAAAAATATTACGGTTTTCCATGTGCGTATTATTATGAAACAAATTGAATTTTTCAATGCGGTGTCGGGACAGAATATAGAATTTATCTAAAAGGTCGAATGTTGAGTTTTAAAATAGCAGTTAAATCACGCTGTGCTTTCGATGAGAACTTCGTTCGCTGCGCTCACTACCG
>CAUUGI010000091.1:0-7657 GCA_963544675.1 uncultured Treponema sp. | reverse complement strand
GTACAGTCCAATCCCATAGAAGACAGCATTTGACGGTCATGGGCTATAGTATATCCGGCAGTAGTAAGATAATTTCCGCTTATCGCCGCATTCGCACCGCTTAAAAATGCCGCGCGCCCGTTGTCTTGGAGAATACGTCTGCCGCCGGCAATTCTGATATATTTTTCGGGATTCAAAAATCTGAAAATCGCTATAGTACGAAGAATATCGTCTTTTTCCAAAGGTTTTTCGTCTTGAAGAGGAGTGCCGCTTATCGCAGTCAGAATATTGACGGGAATAGAAACTACGTTTAACTCGGAAAGAGTAAGCGCCATGTCAATTCGATCTTGCCATGTTTCGCCCATGCCGATAATTCCGCCGGAACAGACGGAAAGTCCCGCTTTTTGAGCCGCTTTTATTGCGTTAATTTTATCTGAAAATGAATGACTTGTACAAATCTGAGGAAAAAAGCGTTCGGAAGATTCAAGATTGCAGTGATAGTTCGTTACACCGGCAGCTCGAAGTCTTTCAAATTGTGAAAAACTTAAAAGCCCCATCGAAGCACAAAGTTTTATTTTGTACTTACTGCGGATTTCCCGATACGCACAGAGCGACTGTTCAAAATCCTCTCCTGAAAGTGCTCTGCCGGACGTTACAATCGAAAAACGCTTTGCACCTTCCAGCTCATTTAATGCAGCTTCTTCAACGATGTTTTTAATTGGAAGAAATCTATGCACGGTACAAGCGGAATGACTCAAGGCACTCTGCGTACAAAAGCGGCAATTTTCACTGCAAGCACCGCTCTTTCCGTTGATAATCGTACAAATATCGATTTTATTTCCGCAGAGTTCCGCTCTGATATGATTAGCGGCTTCGCAAAGTTCCTGTAAATTGCACGTTATAAAAAAATCAAGTCTGTCGTGTTTTGAAAATCTTTTTCCATTTATAACATCTTCTGCAAGCCGTGCAATATCCATAATCAAACCAGATAGTATGGAAAAGAGCGAAGATTGTCAACTTGAACACATTTGATTGTTTACTAATATTTATAACAGCTAAATTCTATCTATCAGCGTTTCAGACTCATTCATCAACGCTTTAGAAAGATTGTCGTCAGGCAGATATGGTAAAAGCCTTTGCAAGTCGGCAAAAACTTTCAGAATAAGCTCTCTGCCGTAAAGTTTTTCATCCTCAGGAGAAACTTCATCGAGCATTCCGTGCATAACATCGGTTTTGCGCAAAGCCTTTGAAGTTATAAGCAATCCCGGCTTTCCGGAAAGACGCGCTATAAGGTAATCCAGCAAAAGTCGGGCATGACTGCACAAAAAATCGAGTTTCTTTTCTTCAGGGAGAATATCGCCCATTGCGCGGAGCCGTTTAAACAACGCAATTTCCCGCTCGTATTTTTTAGCGTCATCTTTATTTTCAAGAATTCTGCTGATAATCGGAAGCATTTTTGAAACCTGCTCCATAAACTCATCATAAGATGAATCGGATTTTGATGAGTTATCTTCTTCCGCGTTGCCGGCACCTGCTTCATCATTAAGATTTTCCGTTATTTCACTTATATATTTTTGAGCAGCATCTGCAGCCTGTGCCGAATCAGCCGCTTTCTGCGCCGCATCCCACGCCTTTTCAGCAGCGTTTACGGCTTTTTCAGCATTTGCGGCAGTTTCTTCTGCGTCGGAAGCGGCTTTACCGGAATCGTCCTGTTCGGTTTCATCTGAAATATTTGTATCATCAAAAGATGAATCTTCTTCCGGCTCAATAACAGCCGCAGAATCCTCATCCGCAGAATTTATTTCACCTTCGGTAGAATTATTTTCTTCAAGATTTTCCCAAACAGGCTCTTGAGAAATATTTTCATCAGCTAAAGATTCTTCTTTATCGTCGGGAATTGAATCGTCTTCAGAAGTATTTTCAGCCTGTTCGTTCATAATTTTTTGTGCGGCATCGGCGGACTGAGCTGCATCCGCAGCAAGTTGAGCGGCATTCCACGCTTTTTCAGCTGCACTCTCAGCCTTTTCAGCTTTTTCGGAAACTTCGCGTAAAGTCTTTTCAAGACGAGCGGCATCTTCTCTTGACAGACCGGAATTCGCAGGTGCGGCTTCCGTCGGAAAGGATTTCTGCGGTGCATAAGATTTTTCCATATCGGCTGCCGACGCTTGATATTTATCGTCGGGTTCAGGAAATGGATTTTTCCGCTCAACAGGAGCAGCTTTTTCTTTTGCTAAAGTTTTTTCAGACTGCTCTGCAGCAGGAGCGGTCTCCGCTCCTGAATCAGTTTCAGTTCTTTCACCGGGCGCAGCATAAGATTCGTCTATGGAATCCGAAAAATCTTCATCCGCATTATCCGCAGAATTTACATCATCTTCGAATTTTTTATCACCGTAAAACTCACCGCCGACGGAATTCGTATTTCCATCTTCATTATTTTCGGAATTGCCTGCATTTTCCGGCTCCTGCTTATCATCGTCTGCCGATATAAAATCATCTTCCGGCGTTTTATCACGAACATCATCTTCATCTTCGAGCAGCTGTTCGGGGAATCCGTTTTCATCCGTTGAATCAGGCTCAGGAATTTCAAGCAAATTTTCAGATTCTTCCGGAGGAACATCGAAATCGAATATTATAGGCTCCTCCGCTTCTGCAAGAGTCGGCTCCTGTTCTTCAATCGGTTCTTCCGGTTTTTGCATTTCAATAACATACTTATCCAAATCTTCGCGGTCGGACGCAGCCAACGCTTCCCGCTCGCGTTTTACTTTTTCATCGGCGATAACCGATTCAACACGAGCGGTGCTTTCTTTTGCGGTAAAATTCGCGGGGTCTATATTGAAAGCTTCTTCATAATTTTTAAGAGCGGTTTCGGAATTTCCGCGCCCCTCTTCAATCTCGCCGGAAAGCAGCCATGCTCCGGTATCTTTGGGATTTCTTACAATAAAAGAATCTATATACTCCGCAGCTTTATCGAGTTTTCCTGTCTGTTTATAACGCAATGCCGCGTTTATAAGATGTTCAGTGTAGGAAGAATCCATAGCTTCGATTTTTGAATAGAATGCTTTTGAGTTTTCAGGGCGATTAACGCAAATCGAATACTGCCCGCCCAAATCAAGAAAACGCACATCGTCCGGAATTTTCGCTTGCAAAGACTTCAATCGCTCTCCGGCAGCATCGAATTTTTTAGCAGACAATAATGTTCTTACGGTCTGCGCCTTTAAGTCAATATCTTCCGAATCATTTTTTTCCGCCTGCATTGCGGCTTCAACCGCTTCTCCGTTTTTTCCGTTTTTTTCGTAAGCTTTTGCTATGCAAGAAAGAATTTTTGCGGAATCCGGCGCAAGTTTACGGGCTTTTTTAAGATTTTCTTCGGCTTTAGAATAATTATCCTGCTGCAAAAATATCCGCCCAAGCAGATAATATAAATCGGATTGATCGGAATACAAAGAAACCGCATTCTGAACAATAGACGCAGCTTCTGCCGTTCTATTCATCTTTAAAAGCAGTTTTGCATACGCTTTTACGGCATCCTTCCAGCCCGGCTTTGCACGCAAAGCGGATTCGTATGAAGAAACAGCTTCCGAGTCATTTCCGGTTGCTTCATAAGCCTTTGCAAGATTAAATTGAAGAATCGGATGATTCGGATCGACTTGCAAGCCCAACCGGTAAATTGAAACCGCCTTTTCATAATCTTTTTGCCGGGCGTAAATCGCGCCTAAATGATTGTATGCGAGAACATCGGTAGGATTGTCATTGATAACGGATTGGAAGCAATCAATAGCTTCCGCATCTTTACCCATCGATTTGTAAGTAAATCCAAGATTGTATTGTATTGCAGCACGGCCTTTGCCTACCGCGAGCGCATGATTCAAATATTCAATGGATTTATCGTATTCTTTTATGCGACGGCAAATTCCGCCCATAGTATTAAGAGCGTCTTCATTATCAGGATCAAGTTCTATAATTGTTTTAAAATAAGCGACGGCTTTTTTATCCTGTCCCGCCTTTATATAAAGATTACCGATTTCGCTGAGCAAACCGATGTTTTCGGAATCATCTTGAACAAGCGAATTATAAAGTCTAAGCGCAAGATCAAAATCACGAGCAATCACGGCATTTCTTGCCCTTTTTAAAACAATCTCTTTTTCTTCCATAAATAAAACCCAAACTTTCTATTTTATTGACGGACGCGCATAAACTTCTTTTGAAAAATCTCCGCGTATATTTTCATCTGCTTTTGACCATGCGGCGACTGCAAAATAATAAATACTTCCGTTCTTTAATCCTGTTACAGTATAGCTTGTTACGTCTCCTGCGTTAATAGGAGATGCACCTTCTTTTGCAGAGCGTCCGAGATATTCACCGGGCTTGGTGCCGTAATATATGTAGTAGCCGCCGGAAGATTCATCGACGGAATGAGTCCATGTAAGAGTAACCTGCCCGTTTCCTGCCGTTGCTTTTACTTTTAAAGGCGGCATGGGAGGTGGAAGCGGCGTGTAATTTAAATCGATTTGAGTTATAGAAGGAGTAATTTTTCCGGCACCGTCAGGAAATAATTCTGTCGCAATCTGAAAATACGCTCCGTTTACCCCGCTGATTTTTTCTCCGGCTTTTACAGGCAGCCATTCGGGAGAATTTTCCGTCCAACCGAAATAATTATCGCCGGCTCTTACATAAAACTGGACGGCGGTCTGCTCAGGAATATTTGTTTCTGCATTGATTGAATTTAAAACGGAACCGGGCTGAACATAAATCGGTTTTGATTCAATGCGTCCGCCTGAAACATTGTAAACGGAACGGGCAAATGCGTCCTGCTGTTCGGAATCAACATATTTTTTTATGTCGTAATAACTGCGCCTAATCCTGAAATCGTCGATAAGTCCCGTATAATTGCTGCAAATTTCAAGGTCGGCAGGAACGCCTATAACAGCCGGATTTACGGTACCGTCTTCCGTTCCGGTATCGGTAATGTATTCAACATATTCCAAAAGTCCGTCTACACGGTATTCCAAAAGCCCGTTTTCTTCCTGAAAGACAATTGTGTGATGAGACCATTTATTCGGAATCAAGTTTGTGCGCCCTTCTATAACTACGTCGCCGCCGTTCCGTATAAAACCGTCGAAAATATTTGTAAATACGCAAAAAAGTTTGTTTCGGTAAAAATATACGTTTATAACTTGGTATTCGAGAGAACCCAGTATATTCCGCGAAGACCGCCAGTTTACAACAGTTTCTCCGTTGTCGATAACGGCAGGACAAAGCCAAAAATCAATTAAAAATGAACCGGCGGGTCCCGATCTCCCGAAAAAGCTCGTATTATTTCCCATAAGCTTTATACCGTCTCCCTGTCGGCGGCTTAAACCGGCAGTCTTTCCTCTAACGGTACGCTTTGACGGATACAAATTATTTTCAATAATTTTATAATTTCCGGCTTTATCGGTAAATGTTCCGCCTTCAAAATCCAAAAGCAAATCCGTATCCGTTGTTTTTTCGCTTGAATTGGAAGCAAGTTCAAGGCATTTATAACCGAATCGTCCTTGTCCGGTTGTTACTCCGTTCAAGGAATCTACATCATTCCAGCCGCCTTTACCGCCTAAAACATAGGTTTCCGCAGTCAATACGGCAAACGCTGCGGAAAAAGCGGAAATCAAAAGAATAAAAATAATTTTTTTGTTACAATAACGTTCAGTATTCATAATGACAAACGCAAATACAGTCCGTGAAAGTTTACATCAGACCGCATTAAAAGCTCCGTCCTCCAGCGGTGTTTACCTTTGGCGTGATTCCAAAGAAAACATAATCTATGTGGGCAAGGCTAAAAATTTAAAGCATCGCCTCGCCTCTTATTTTGCAGGCAACAAGGATATAAAAACCCGGCTCCTTGTTTCCAACGCAAAGTCAATTGAATATATCACAACAGCAAATGAATACGAAGCATTCTTGCTGGAAAATAATCTGATAAAAAAACACAGTCCGCGTTACAACATAAATCTGAAAGACGGAAAATCTTATCCCGTGCTTAGGATTACAAACGAAGATTTTCCTCGCCTTTTCAAAACCAGAAATATTATCCGCGACGGTTCAACATATTTCGGTCCCTATCCGGATGCAGGCGCACTCGATCAATTTGTAGATGCACTGTTTCGAATCTATCCGATAAGGCATTGCAAGACACTAAAAAAACGGGATTCTCCGTGTCTTTACTATCATATAGGACAATGCAGCGCACCTTGCTGCGGAAATATATCAAAAGATTCTTACAATGAATTTTTCGGCGAAATCTCCTCTCTCCTTGAGGAAAAAGGAGATGCGGCTCTTTCTAAAATACGGGACGCAATGAAAAAAGCGGCGGACGACTTAAACTTTGAAAAAGCTGCACGATTGCGGGACGGACTTAACGCTTTTTCCGTAATGCAGAATCAAAATATAGTAGAAAGTTTTGACGAAAATGATCGCGACTATATAGCTCATGCGCGCGAAGGAGAACTTGTAAGTTTTACGGTGCTTAAAATACGCGGAGGAAAACTTATCGGACGCGACAATCACCGTGTTATAAGCTGCAACGAAGATGACGAGCTTACGGCGGAATTTATACGCGCGTACTACACGGAAAAAGACGATGTTCCGCCGCGCATTTACGTTCCGACCCGCGCCGCAGTCGAATTTTTGAAACAGTGGATTGAAGAATCTCTGAAATGCAATACGGATATCGTATTAGTCGGAAACAGTATTGAAGGCGCACGGATTCATCATGCCGCGATGAATATGGCTTTTGAAAACGCGCGGGAAGACATTATCCGCCGTCTCCGCGAACGCGGCGATATTCCCGCGATGGAAGAATTAAAAAAGTTGCTGGGTCTTCCGCGTCTTCCCGTCCGTATAGAAGGATTCGATATAGCTCACATCGGCGGGAAGTTTCCCGTCGCAAGTCTTATCAGCTTTTACAACGGCAATCCCGACAAAAAAAATTACCGCTATTTCCGCCTAAAAACAACGGACGGAATCATCGACGACTTTGCATCCATGCGCGAAGCGACATCCAGACGCTACACAAGGCTTTTAAATGATAACGCGGAATTACCCGATTTGATTTTAATCGACGGCGGAATAGGACAAGTTAACGCGGTTCAAGGTGTGCTTGAGTCGCTGGGGCTGGACATTCCGATTGCGGGACTTGCCAAACGCGACGAAGAAATTTGGAGACCTTCTGCAAGTGCGCCTATATGTCTGCCTAAACGCAGCGACGCACTCAGACTTTTGCAGCGTGTCCGCGACGAAACTCACCGCTTTGCAACCGGTCGCAATCAGCGTCTGCGCACAAAAGAAAACACCGTCAGCATATTCCTTGAAATCACCGGAATCGGGGAAAAACGTGCGCGGACGCTTACACGCGCTTTTACATCTCTTGAAGACCTTACAGCCGCCGCACCGAAAAAAATTGCGGAAGTCCTGAATATATCGGAAACAGAAGGCATACACATTCTTTCAGAAGCAAAAACATTACTTACCGCCCGCAAAGCAAAGCAGGAAACACAGCGAAAATCTCTGCAAAGCGCAGGCACAACGCCGCAGACCGCCGCCGAAGCGCAGTATATAAAAGACCTTGCAGCTTCAGCATTGGCGGCGGCGGAACGCACGGAAACTTACAGCGCAGATTCGGAATGAACGCTTATTAATTGCC
>CAUUGI010000090.1:0-7688 GCA_963544675.1 uncultured Treponema sp. | reverse complement strand
TCGAAAGAAATAATATTAAAAGCACATCGAAAAGGATTTTCCGTTTCATATATTTCACACCTCGAATCGCAATAACATTTCTGGCAGCGAAAACCAAATACAGTGCTGCCGCTAAAGCATCTTTTTACGGCTGTCGGCAAACGCATTCAATGCGGATATTTGTTCCTGCACTTTTGAGGGAGCCGGTGCGCCGTCGGTAGTGCGGGCGTAAACGCATTTTTTCGGAGGAAGAATGTCGAAAATATCCGATTCAATAAGCGGAGAACAGGCTCTTAATTCTTCAACAGAAAGATCTTCCAGACGGCAATTTTTTTCTACAGCGATACGCACAGCTTTTGCACTCACAGCATGCGCGGTACGGAACGGTATTCCTTTGCGCACCAGATAATCTGCAAGGTCGGTCGCATTCAAAAATCCGCCTTGACACGCTGCTGAAGTTTTTTCCGTGTTCCAGGTCGCAGTTGAAATCATCTTTGTAAAAACTGTAACGCATGAAGAAACAACATCGCATGAATCGAATAAGCTGTATTTGTCTTCCTGCATATCGCGATTATAGGCAAGCGGCAGTGCTTTCATCATCGTAAGGAGCGCGACGAGATTTCCGTAAACGCGCCCGGTTCGCCCGCGAATCAATTCGGCAAAGTCGGGATTCTTCTTTTGAGGCATGATTGAACTGCCGGTAGACCATTTTTCGCTTAATTCGATAAACGAAAACTCGGTAGAAGACCACAAAACAACTTCTTCGCAAAAACGCGACAAGTGCATTTGAACGAGAGAAAGCGCGGCAGCAGCTTCTATGCAATAATCGCGATCTGAAACGCCGTCCAGCGAATTGGGCACAATCTCATCGAAACCGAGTAATTCCGCTTCATAATGACGGTCAAGCGGAAGACCGCTTCCTGCAAGTGCGCACGAACCGATTGGAGAAACTGCGGCGCGTTTTAAGGCATCATTGAGCCGCTCCCAGTCGCGGGTAAGCATCCACGCCCATGCGCACAAATGATGGGCAATTGTTACCGGCTGCGCATGTTGAACGTGAGTAAAACCCGGCATAATGTCATCAGTGTGTACTTGAGCGATATCTGCAAGCGTTACAATAAGCGTTAAAAGTCTGTTTTGCAAGTCGGGAATAAAACGACGGAGATAAAGCCGTTCATCAAGCGCAATTTGGTCGTTGCGGCTGCGTCCCGTGTGAATTTTTTTGCCGGCTTCACCAATGCGGTCGGTAAGAGCGGCTTCTATAAACGAATGAATGTCTTCAGCAGAAAGGTCTATTTGAAGCGAGTCGCTTTGCAAATCAGTCTCTATAGAAGTCAAACCTTCGACAATTTCGTCAGCTTCGGTTTGTGATATGATTTTTGAGTGTGCAAGCATTTTTGCGTGAGCGATGCTTCCTCGTATATCGTCAAGTGCCATACGCTCGTCAACATTGATTGATGTTTCAAAAGCTACTGCGTCAGCATCGGGTCCGTCTTCAAAACGACCGTGCCAAAGTGCCGCATGATTATCCGATGTAATTGCCCCATGTTTCATGCGTCGATTATAGTAAAATACGAAAAATCTTTCAAAGCATGGGGAAAACCAAAATATTGAAAGCTTCAAAATATAAAAAATGAGCACCTTGCACAGGAAAAACTCCACATATATAATCGGTTTAGTTGATGCAGAAAGCGCAGCAAGGCAACCGTTTATAAAATTCGAACTGTGTTCAACTTGTATTTCAGGGAAACGAATGTGTGAAGAATGTTACAGCGATAACGATAGAATAACGCCGTTATTAAATCCGTGTGATTGCTTATGCAGCCATACTCAGTATATTTGCGGAACTTGCGGACGATGCATCTGTATTGAAAATGATCCGCAAAGAGGAGCGCAAAGGTGGATGTTCCCTTTTAAGTCTTTAGAGATTGCAAAATTGTATTTACGCACGGCAGATTTCACGACAAAAAAATCTTGCGGAATTTACGAGATTAAAAACAAAAACGGAAGAAAGTCCTGTAAAATATTTACATCCCATGAAGATTTAAAGCTTTTCTTAAAAAAGAACAAAGATAAAAAATGCCCGACAATGGACTTTTCATTTAAAGCAGACGATTATAAAGAATATCCGCACACGCAGATA
Organism: uncultured Treponema sp.; assembly: GCA_963544675.1. GTDB lineage: Bacteria > Spirochaetota > Spirochaetia > Treponematales > Treponemataceae > Treponema_D. Next base: position 5,566 of record CAUUGI010000090.1, on the reverse strand, counting down.
AGAAAATTAAGTCGGGAAGAAGCAGAACTGTACCTGCTTGAGCAGTCAAAAAATAAATCGGATTTATAAACAGTATTCCGGAGATATTTTACAGAAACTTTATTCGACTTGGCTATATAACCCGCTCAATTCTTCACGCCATGTGCATTTTTGGTCGCGAGGCTCCCATTCAACGATTTTTTTAATCGTAAAATGACGCTGATCACGCGGATTATCAAAATAAATAACTGCAAAACGCCCCTGCCCTATATAAGAAATCTTTTCATTAGGAGCAAGAGTTTCGCTTTCGGAAAGCTGCTGCATTACGCAGTCAAAATGCATAGGTGCACCGGTCGCTTTATCCGCCATTGAACTTGCAATATCAGTTATCGGCTGACCGCATTTAGGACAGATGATTTCGCGGTTTTTCAATTCCCTGATTGCGGCTTGTTTGCGTTGTTCTTTTTCGATATTTTCGCGAGCAACATAATGGAATTTCGGCAGCTGACTGCGATTCTGCTCATGTGCAGGTTGATTTGTATTATTTTTCTGTTTATTCCAATTATTGTGCCGTTTTTTATTTCGCTTATTTTTTTCCATAAAAATAAAACTCCTGATAATCGGAATTCTCCACACGAATAACTTCAGTGTCTAAACTTTAATTCATCGGGTTCATCAATAAGCTTTTTGCTTATCACTTGTGCAATCCGCTGAACTGCATTATCAATGTATTCACGATTATGTATTTTTTTTCTCAATTCCAAAATTCGCGGAGAAACGCCGTTATCGCTTTTCAAAACAATAGATGCGGAAGTAAATCTGGTAGTGGAAGTCATAAAAGCTCCGTAAAAGCGTTTTCTATATGATATATATCGGGAAAGCCCGGTACATTCATTGCAATTACATCGAACCTGATATAATCATTACTATATTGTCGATATTTTGCAAGAAAACATTTAGACGTTTCAATTATTCTTTTTTGCTTACGTGAATCAAGAACGTGCGATAAAAATTCGGAATTTCCACACGGTAAAGTCTTAACTTCCACAAAAACAAGCGTTGATTCTTTTTCCGCAACGATGTCTATTTCGCCTCCGGCTGTTCTAAAATTACGGCAGATTACAGTATAGCCTTTTTGAATAAGATAATTACAGGCCGCCGTTTCTCCGCTGCTGCCGGTTTGCTTTCTTTTATCCGCCATTTAAGCTCGGAAAATCACTATGGTTACTATAATTTTGAAAACTCGCGATACTACAGCAAGTTTTAAGTCTCCTGCATTTTGAAAAAATCGCTAAAGAGGAGTTTTTTTTGAAATGCCTTATAATTCCTCCAAATCCTCATCTTCCGGCAAAGAACTGTAAATTCCTGTAGGAAGCTGTACCTCCGTCCCTGCCGAAAGTAAAAACGGTATATTCCATTGCTTTAACGCTTGCAGATGATATTGTTTTACCGCTTTTCCTGCGGCAAGAAACATACTCGTTCCGTCCTCAAAATAAACAGGCTCCGAAAAACGAACACCCGGCTTGATACGCTCAAGATCAATTTTTGCTAAATTATCCATAAATCACTCCAATATATGGAATATATGCGTTATTTTATAGTTTTTTTTCGATTTCAACAACAGCCGCAAATATTTTTGCAACCGCTTCCCATGTTTCTTCCGGTATGCACGCACCTATTTCCTGCACACTAAGTATTTCATTCATAATTTCGTCTTCGACAACGGGAATATTTTCCTTCCGGGCAGTTTCGATTATACGTTCGGCAAGCACACCTTTTGCAGAAGCGGCTATTATCGGCGCGCCATTTTCAGGGAGATATTTTAATGCGACTGCGGATTTACGCGGCTTTTTCATACACTGCCGTCCACACGGTAAAATATGTTTTCATCCGGAAAAAACTCCTGTCCGTCGGATGCATCATACTCAATAAGTTCAATTTCAAAATTAGGAAATTTATTTTGAACGGCATCAGCAAAATCCGCACTGTAAGTTTTATCCTGCACATATATTTTGATTTTATCGACGGTGTTTCGATTCGGATATAAGACAGCTGCATAGCGTTTTTTGTCAAAACTGAATGTAAAAGCCGCTTTTTCAAGCGATTTCGAATCCGTTTTTATGAGCAGATTGACGCATCCGCGCCCATTACACTCCCTACCGCTATTTATAAATGAAAACTCAAAAGGCAGACAAATCCATGTTTTTATAAAATCCGTTTTGCTTTTACAGGCGGCAAAGTGATTAAAAAGTGCCGCTGTACCGTATTTAATTTCTTTCGAATATGAAGTTTTATTAAACAATCCTACAAAAAATTCTTTAAATACACCGATTGCAATCTGTTCAAAACTTGCAGTTTTTTCGTCGCCTGTTTCAGATTCTTCTTTAAAGGAAGATTGAAAATCATTTTGCCGATTTTTCTGCATTTCGTTTTGTGCATTTTGAAAATCCTCGCCATCCATGAGCGAAAGAACGATGTTTTCATCGGCAGTAAGACCTTTTTGTTCAAGAGCAAGTGCGATTTCTGCAGCACGTTTTTCGCGTCCCTTAAATTTTTGAGCAAGCAGGCGTATACGATTCATAAAATCAATATTAAAGCTCAGTCCCAGTTCCTGCATTTGAGAGAGCATTGAAACAGAAAGACTGTCCGGTGTAAGCCCGATTCTTTTAAGATAAGCCGCAGCAGCCCCGCTTAAAACTCCGTCCGCAGTCACATTTGCACTGATTTTCTGCGCCGAAACTTCCGCAAAATTTCCAACCGGCTGCCGGATTAGCATGATTTTTTCGCCGAAAATTTTAATTTTTGCAAGCAATGAAGAATTTTCTTCAAGCGGCGTTTCCGACCTTACAGATAACCTACTTCCACCGAGAGATACAATATAATTGCCGCCGCCGAGATTTTTAATAACGCGCACAAAGACGGAAGAGCCCTCACTAAACGTCCTTAAAGGGATCGAATTAGAGAGGGCAATTTTTTGCAAAACAACATCATCGGTTTTCATGCAATGTAAAAGCGTTTAATTGCACCGTATTTTGAAAAGCAATAAGTATTCAAAATACGGCTTCAAGCCGCGCTGCAAAATTACAGCTCAGCTTAAAAAATTATTTTTCCGCCTTTGCGTGCTCTTCATGAAGTTCCTGCTTTATTGCAGCTTCTTGAGAAGCGGCTGCAGCATCAGCGCGAGCATTACGAGCTGCAATAGCGGCTGTAATTTTTGCACCGACGAGAGTCTTAACTTTCTTATCTTTACCGATTTTATCGCGGAGATAGTAAAGTTTAGCACGGCGAACTTTTCCCGGACGAACTATATCGACTTTTACAATTCTCGGAGAATTGTATGGGAATACGCGTTCAACTCCTATTCCATAAGATTCTTTGCGTACAGTAAATGTCTTGCGTGCACCGCCGTGTTTTTTGCAAAGTACAACGCCTTCATAAACTTGAATACGCTCTGTCTTTCCTTCAATAATTTTGAAGAATACTTTTACGGTGTCCCCGACATTAAAATCCTGCGCACCCGGACGGTTTTGCTGCTCTTCAATTGCTTTAATAAGATCCATTATAAATCTCCTAAATTTACAGACTGCTTAGGACTGATTTTTACTTTCCTTTTTTTCGTGCAGTTCTGTTCCGTTATTTCCTCAATCATCTTTTCGACTTCTAAAGAAAGCTCTCCGCATTCACGAGCAAGACCAATCATATCAGGTCTGTTCCGTAAAGTTTTTAAGATACGCTTCTTTAATCGCCACTTCCTGATAAGCTCATGATTTCCCGAAAGTAAAACTTCCGGCACTTCGCTTCCTTTATATACCGGCGGTCTGGTATATTGAGGATATTCAAGAAGTCCGCCGCTGTAACTTTCTTCAACAAGGGACTCTACGGAAATCACTCCGTCAACAAGACGGTAGATTGTATCGATCATAACTTCCGCAGCAACTTCCCCGCTGGACATAACGTAATCTCCGATTGAAATCTCATCGTCTACGTAAATGTCTATTATCCGCTGGTCGATACCTTCATATCGTCCGCAAATAAATACAAGTTCTTCTTCACAGCTTAACATTTGGGCTTTTTTTTGTGTAAAAGGCTTTCCGCTGGGCGTAACGTAAATTACGCGTTTTTTCATAGCCTTTACACTGTCCAAAGCCTTTCCAAGAGGCTCGGTCATCATAAGCTGACCGGCTCCTCCGCCATATGGAGCGTCATCACAAGTCCTGTGCTTATCAAAAGCAAAATCTCTGATATTTACAAGATCGTAGGCAATAATTCCCTTTTCAACCGCTTTCGCCATGATTGAGTTTTCAAAATAAGCGCGCAGAATATCAGGGAATAAGGTCAGCACGGTAAATTTCATGGATTTACTCCAGAATCCAGAGGTGCATCAGTTGAATCGTCTTGTTTTTGATGTCGACGTTTTTTATATGCTCCAAAGATAAAGGCACAAGCACTTTGCGCATTTTCCCTGATGCAGTGCGTTTTACATCATCTGCAAGAACGGTACAACTCTCGGATAGGGAAACCTCAAGCAGGTGCCCTGCTCCGCCTTCCAATACGTCTGTGATTATACCTACCGTTTGAGCAGGTGCAGATCCGTCTGCCGTTCCATCACCGCTCCAAATCAAGGAGCAGCCATTTAAATCTTCGATGTACCACTCATTCTTTTGCAAGCGATGAGCGTACTTTCGCGGCACTTCCAATCCCCAGCCTTTGTATTTCAATACTTCTTCAGGAGAATTGATTTCCGCAAGTTTCATATACAAGGTCGAGCATCCTTCTTTAGCAGATTCAACTCTGCATTTTTTTGAATCTAAGCCCTTCCTCAAAGTAACTTCCTTTAGAGACGCAATGTGTTCATAATATCCGGAAGCACTCTCAACTTTAAATTCACCCGAAACGCCGTGCGCGCCGCGGATAAAACCGACAATAAGACATCCTTCTTCCATCGAAAGTTTTAATCCAGAATGTCAAGGCTGAAACGTCTGCCGTCTTTCATTGCGGCTGCGCTCAACACCGTCCGCATCGCTTTTGCTATGCGCCCGTACTTTCCGATAACCTTGCCGATGTCATCATTCGCAACTTTTAGTTGGATTACCGTACCTTTTTCGTTTTCAGTTTCTACAACGGAAACTGCATCCGGTTCATCAACCAAAGATTTTGCGATGTATTCGATCAGGTCTTTTTCCATCACTACGCCTCGCCTTAGTTTGACTGCTTAGCAATCTGGCGGTTCATGAGTTTGGAAACAATTTCAGTCGGCTGAGCACCGACTCCAATCCAGTACCTTGCCCGTTCCATATCGATAGAAACCTGTCTTTCTTCAGCCTCAACCGGCATAAAAGTTCCGATTTCCTCGATACATACACCGTCGCGCGGTTTACGAGAATCCTGAACTACAACGCGGTAGTAAGGACGCTTTTGTGTACCGAATCTTTTAAGTCTTATCTTGACCACTTTATACCTCCACAGAGCTTGCATTCGCAAGTTCTGAAAATTACCAATAGCTACCCTATTTTTATATGGAGCCGTATGTTATCTGATTACAGTATATTAGTCAATGTATTGTATTAGGTCGAATGTCGAGTTTTGA